>JBBQXV010000103.1:0-27975 GCA_038209335.1 Polyangiales bacterium
TGTCGATCACGTCGTCTTCGGCGCGACGAACCAAGCCGGCGAGGACAACCGCAACGTCGCGCGCATGGCGGCGCTCCTCGCGGGAATGCCGTTCGAGGTCCCATCGCTCACGGTCAATCGCCTGTGCGGCTCCGGCCTCGACGCGGTATGCGACGCGGTTCGGCGCATCGCGACCGGCGACGCCGAAGTCGTCATCGCCGGCGGCGTCGAGAGCATGACGCGCGCGCCGTTCGCCTTTCGAAAGACCGAAGAGGCGTTCAGTCGCGTCCCGCCGCAGATCTACGACACGACGATCGGATGGCGATTCGAGAACCCGAAGATGTCGGAGCGCTTTCCGCTCTTCTCGATGGGCGAGACGGCCGACGAGGTCGCGACCAAGCACGGCATCTCGCGCGTCGAGCAGGACGCTTTCGCCGTCGAGTCGCAGCGGCGTGCATGCGCGGCGATCGAAGCGAACGCGTTCGATCGCGAGATCGTGGCGGTGTCGGTGCCGCACAAGAAGGGCGAGGCGGTTCTCTTCGCGAAGGACGAATCGCCGCGCGCCGACACGACGCTCGACGCGCTCGCCAAGCTGCACCCCGCGTTTCGCAAGACGGGGACCGTGACCGCGGGAAACAGCTCGCCGATCAACGACGGCGCGTCCGCGGTGATGATCGTAAGCGAAGAGGTGCTGCGCGCGGAGAAGCTCGAGCCGCTCGCGCGTGTCGTGGCGCACGCGACCGCGGGCGTGCATCCGAACTTGATGGGCGAAGGGCCGATCCCCGCGGGGAAGAAGGCGCTCGCGCGCGCCGGGTGGAAGGCGGACGATCTCGATCTCGTCGAGTTGAACGAGGCGTTCGCCGCGCAGGCCATCGCGAGTGTGCGCGGGCTCGAGCTCGATCCGGATCGCGTCAACGTGAACGGCGGCGCGATCGCGCTCGGGCATCCGATCGGATCGAGCGGCTCGCGGATCCTCGGGACGCTCGTGCACGCGATGGCGGCGCGCGGGAAGAAGCGCGGGATGGCGGCGCTGTGCATCGGCGTCGGGCAGGGGATCGCGATGGTCGTCGAACGCTAACGGTTTCTCGATCGTGCGAGGGCGCTCCCGACGACGATTCCCAGCTCGATCGAATCCACCGGCTTCGTCATGTGCGCGTCGAAGCCTGCCGCGAGCGCACGTGCTCGATCCTCGACGCGGGCGTAAGCGGTCAAGGCCACAGCGGGGGTGCGCCCGCCTTCCGCCGGCGGCAGCGCACGAATCTTCGTGATGAGCTGGTATCCGTTCTCGCGCGGCATCCCGATGTCGGAGACGATCAGGTCCGGTCGCCACGTGCGGATCTTCTCGAGCGCCGTAGCCGCGTCGCTCACCGCGACCACCTCCGCGCCGAGCTGCTCGAGGATGACGACCATGAGATCGCGCGTGTCGGCCTCGTCTTCCACCAAGAGCAGCTTCGTTCCTGCAAGGTCCGTCGCGCCGGGCCGCTGCGTGGGGGAGCTCTCCGACTCGGGCTTGTGCTCGGCCCGCGGGAGCACGCCCTCGTTGCGCAATCGAACGCGAAAGCGAGCACCACGACCGCGGCCTTCGCTGGCGGCGCTGACCGTTCCGCCGTGCAGCTCGACGATGTGCTGGACGATCGCCAGCCCGAGCCCGAGGCCGCCGTGGGCTCTCGTCGTCGACGACTCGAATTGACGGAATCGCTCGAAGATGTGCGGGAGAAACGCTTGGTCGATTCCCTCGCCTTCGTCGGTCACGTCGATCTCGACGGTGTCGGCGTCGGCGCGCCGAACCGCGATCCCGACCCGGCCGCCGGGCTTCGAGAACTTCACCGCGTTGTTGAGCAAGTTCGCGAACACTTGTTGAAGACGATCGCGATCGCCGGTGACTTCGCCGGCGTTGGGATCGAGGTGGCTCCGGAGCTCCACTGTCTTCGCCGACGCCGCGGGTCGTGCGGCTTCGAGACAACCCTCGATGAGGGGCACGAGCGGGACCGGCCCGAGCGAGAGCGAGAGCTTGCCCGTGATGATGCGGCTCACGTCCAAAATGTCTTCGATGAGCTGGGTCTGCGCCGTGGCGCTCCGCTCGATCGTCGCGAGCGCTTGTTCCCGCTTTTCGTCCGAGCCAATCATGCCGGACCGCAACATGCGCGTCCATCCGAGCATGACGTTCAGCGGAGTGCGGAGCTCGTGGAACACGACGGCGAGAAACTCGTCCTTCGCGCGGTTGGCGACCTGCGCTTCGTTGCGCGCGTGGCGTTCGAGCTTGAGGAGACGCGAGCGCTCTCCGTCGTAGCGGCGCTCCATCGTCACATCGCGGAGGGAGATCACGATCTCCTCGGCGCCGCTTCGATCGTAGCTACGAACCGCGGGCGCGAAGACTCGGTCGCCCAACACGACGTCGCTCAGCGCGGCAGGTTCGTTCGTCGCGTGCGCGAGCGTCGCGCTGATCGACGTCGGGAGGATGTCCGCGACCGGCGACCCCGTCAGGTCGGTGCCGTTCTGAAGGATGCGCCGCGCTTCGAGGTTGAGGAAGGTCACGCGCGCCCGTTGGTCGACGCACACCACCGCGTCGGGCAGATGCTCGAGCACCGACCGAACCGCCTCCTCTGCGCGCGCGAGGTGATCGCGCAGCTCCTTTGCACGGACCAGCGCCGAGACGCGCGCGATGAGCTCGGCAGCCACGTACGGCTTCGCCAAGAAGTCGTCGGCGCCGGCCCCGAGCGCGTCGACGATCGCGCGCGTCTCGCGATGGACGGTCAGAACGAGCACGGCGATCGAACGGAGCGAAGGCTGCGAGCGCAAGAACTGACAGATATCGAGGCCGCTCAGCGCGGGCATGTGCCAGTCGAGCACCACGACGTCCGGCGCGAGCGTCGTGGAGAGTTGCTCGAGGAGCGCCGAGCCATCGACGAACACCTCGACGTCGAATCGCGTCGAGAGCGCGCGTCGCGTGAGCTCGCATTCGAGCGCGCTGTCGTCGACGACCCAAACGCGCGGCCTTGTTTTCGGCGCCGCGAGCTGCTCGTTTTCGACCGGAATCGCCATGCGCCAAGGTCCGATCGTGCCCCACGAAAGTCGTCCTTGCAATGCAAAGCCCCGCGCGAGGCATAGTGCCCCGTGGCGGCGCGGCGAGCTTCGAAACAAGCCACCACGCTTGCGCCGATGAGCGCGTCCCACTAACTTTTTCGGCCGGAGGCGCGAGCTCGTTTGGTCGATATCCTGGTCGTCGATGACAGCAAAGTGATGCGCGACATGATCATCGCGTGCCTTCGACCACGCGACGATTTCGCGTTCACGCAAGCGTCGAGCGGGCTCGAAGCGATCGAGCGGCTGTCGATGAAGCCGTTCCAGCTCGTCGTCCTCGATTTGAACATGCCCGACATCGGCGGCATCGAGGTCGTCGAGTTCATCCGTGGCCAAGACGCGATGAAATCGCTGCCCATCATCGTCGTGACGACGCGCGGCGACGAAACCTCCAAGACGCGCGCGCTCAGCGTCGGCGCTTCGCGCTTCCTTGCAAAACCATTCTCGCCGGAGGCCATCTTGCGCGAGGTCGAGGGTCTCCTCGACTCCGCCGCGCGGGTTCCTGGGTGAGCACGCACGTCGACTTGGCGGAGTTCCGAAGCGCGTTCGTCGCCGAGTGCGACGAGCAGCTCGCGCTCGCCAGCTCGAAGCTCTTGCTCGTCGAGGAGGCGCAGAAGCGCGGCGAGCGCCAGCCTCGCGCGGTGCGCGATCTCTTTCGCGCACTTCATACGATCAAGGGCCTCGCGTCGATGGTCGATGTCGGGCCGATCGTGACGATCTCGCACAAGATGGAGTCGGTCCTCCGCGATGCGGACCGCAGCGGCGGCGCGCTCCCAGCGGCTTCCATCGAGACGCTCCTCGAAGGCGTGCGCGCGATCGAACAACGCGTACGCTCGCTCGATCGCGGCGCGTCGGTGCCTCCGCCACCCCCTGCGCTGCTTTCGGCACTCGACGCGTTCGACGCCGAGGCGAACGTTCGCGAGGCGGCGCCGCGATACCTCGAGCTCGAAGCGGCGCTCCGCGACAAGCTGGCGCCGTTCGAACGCGACCACCTCGTTCGATGCGGCGAGATTGGCAAGCGCGTGCTTCGAATGGAGTTCGCGCCGTCACCCGAGAAGGCGGAGGCAGGCTTCAGCATCAACGGCGTGCGCGAGCGGCTCGGCGCGATCGCCGACATCGTCAAGGTGCTCCCGCGCGCCGTTCCGCCGACGCCGGGCGCGGCCACAGGTCTGGTATTCGTTCTCTTGCTCGTCACGACGGCGAGTGACGACGAGCTCGTCGCCGCGGGTGGCGTCTCGCGCGAGACCATCGCCTCGCTCGTTACAGGGCCGAGCCGCGAGGCGACGCCCGCTTCGCCCAACGCGCTGGGTGCGGCAGAAGCTGTCGACGCCGAAGCACTCGCCCTTCACGACGAGCCGGCGCTCGCCGACGCACCGCGCGGCTCGATGCTGCGCGTGGACGTGGCGCGCGTCGACGACGCGATGGACCGCTTGGCGGCGTTGCTCGTCACACGCTCGCGCCTCGGGACGGCGCTGTCGAAGATGAACGCGCGCGGCGTCGACACGCGCGAGCTCGGGCAGATCGTGCAGGACAACGCGCGCCAGCTCCGCGAGCTCCGCGCGGCGATCCTGCAGGTTCGCATGGTGCCCGTCGCGGAGATCCTCGATCGCTTGCCGCTCATCGTTCGAAGCGCGCGGCGCGACGCTGGCAAGAGCGTGCGTCTCGAGCTCGAGTCGGCCGGTGCGGAGCTCGACAAGTCGGTCGCCGAGCGTTTGTTTCCTGCGCTGGTCCACATCGTCCGAAACGCGGTCGACCACGGGATCGAAACACCCGAGGAGCGCGCGCGCGCGGGCAAGCCCGAGGAGGCGACGATCGTCATCGCGTGCCGCGAGCGCGCGAACACGCGCGTCGAGCTCTCGGTAAGGGACGACGGCCGCGGCATCGACCGCGAAGCGCTCGCGCGACGGTCGCGACGCGACACGCCGACGGAGGACGCGGCGCTCCTCGACTTGCTCTGCGAGCCGGGATTTTCGACGCGCGATCAGGCGAGCACGACGAGCGGGCGCGGGCTCGGCATGGACATCGTCCGAAGGATCGTCGTCGACCAGCTCGGTGGCGAGCTCGATGTGCGAAGCGAGCTCGGGGTCGGCACGACCTTCACCATGAAGATCCCGCTGACGATCGCGATCATCGACGCCTTCACCCTCGAGTGCAGTGGCCAGCGCTTCGCGGTGCCGGTGTCCATGGTCGAAGAGATCATCGAGATCGATCCCGCGCGCATCATCGCGCCGCCTGCGAGCGTTCGCGGCGGACGCGCGCCGCTCGGCATGATCGAGCGACGCGGAGAGACGATGGCGCTGCTCGACCTCGCTGGCGTGCTCGGACTCGAGCGACGCGAAGGCGCCACCAAGGCGGTGGTCGTGCGACGCGCCGGCGAGCCGCTCGCGTTCGTCCTCGACCGCGTGATCGGTCAGCAAGAAGCGGTCGTTCGCCCGCTCGTCGATCCTCTCGTGCAGGTGCAAGGCGTTCCCGGTGCGACCGACCTCGGCGACGGACGCCTCACTCTCGTGCTCGATCTCGTCGCGCTTGCCGCACCGCGCGCTCGCTCGGCCAAGCTCCTCGGTGACGGCGCGTCGCCGAGCGTCGCGACGCTTCCCGCGAAGGGGGCCGCATGAGCGTGCTGCACGTGGTCTTCAAGGTCGACGGCGCCGAGTACGCGCTTCCGGCGGCCGACGTCCTTCAGATGGAGGCGTACGCGGGAGCGACGTTCGTACCGGGCGCGCCGCCGCACGTGGCCGGAATCATCCAGGTGCGTGGGCGCGTCGTGCCGATCGTCGACCTTCGCATCCGGTTCGGTCTGCCCGCCGTCGCTCCGACGTTCGACACGCGGGTCGTCGTCGTACAGCTCGGCGAGCGCACGGTCGGCTTGTTGGTCGACAGCGCACGCGAGGTCATCAAGCTCGACGAGGCCGCCGCGCATCCGCCGCCGCGCATCGTCGCGGAGGGCGCGTCCGGTTTCGTTCGCGCCGTCGCGCACGTCGCAAAGAGAATGCTCATGCTCGTGGACTCCGCGAAGGTGATTGGAGAGGAGACGATCGATGTCAGCTGAAGATCGCGGACGGACGGATACGGAAGACACCTCGGCCGGCCGCGCCGACTCTGCGTTGCGATCGCTGCGCGAGACGGGATTGCTCGCCCGCGCGATCACGGACTCAGCGCACCGGTTGGTGAGTGCGGGCAACGAGCAAGCGGCAGCCAGCGAGCAGGTGCGTGCGTCGGTCGAGTCGATGGCCGCCGGCGTCGAAGAGACCGCCGCGGCGGCGCTCGAGCTCGCGCGCTCGCAGCAGACGGTCGCCGAGGGGACGCGCAGCATGCAGCTCGGCATCGAGTCGGCGTCGTCGGCGCTCCAAGAGATCGCGAGCTCCATCGTCGGCGTGAAGAAGGACGCGGGCGATCTCGCGCAGTCGTCGGAAGCGACCGCGGCCACGGTCGAGGAGAGCGCGCGGTCGATCAAGGCCGTGAGCGCGAACGCCGAGGATCTCGCGGCCGCTGCCGAAGAGCTCTTGTCGGCGACCACGCAGGCGACCACCGCGCTCGACGACATGTCCGGCCGTGGTCAAGCGAACGCGGCTGCGATCGAAGAGGTGGGCGCGACGATTGAAGAGATGGCGAAGGGGATCGCGCGCCTCGCTCTGGACGCGCAAGGCGTCGCCGAGCGCGCTGGCGCGACGACCACGTCGGTCGTGAACATGGGCAAGGCGCTCGGGGAGGTCGCGGCGGCGACGGGGGACATGGCGCAGTCGGTGGAGGAGACATCGGCGACGAGCGAGGAGCTCGCGCGATCGATTCGCAGCGTCGCGGATCATGCCAAGCAGTTGGAGGGCGCCGCACAGACGGTCGCCTCGAACGTCACCGAGCTCGCATCCTCCATCGAAGAGGTCGCGGCCACCGCGGAGAAGAACGCGGTCGTGATCGACGGGACCGCCAGCGGGACCGAGCAGCTCGCGCGATCCACCCAGGCGGTGTCGCGGAGCGTCGAGTCGATCAACGAGCAAGCGACGACGAGCGCCGGCGCCGCGTCGCAAATGGAGGCGACCGCAAAGCGGATCGCGGAGCTGTCGGAGGGCGCCCGCACCATCGGCGAGCGGGTCCTCGCCACGGCGCGCGAAGGCGGCGCGACCGTGACGCGATCGATCACCGGCTTCGGAAAGATCCGCGAGGTCATGACCGGCTCGGCGAGCGTGATGAAGGAGATGGGAAAACGCGCCGAAGAGATCGGCGACATCGTGCAGACGATCAACCTCATCGCCGATCGCACGAACCTACTCTCGCTCAACGCGAGCATCGAGGCGGCGCGCGCGGGCGAGCACGGGCGGGGCTTCGCGGTTGTCGCGGAAGAGATTCGCGCGCTCTCCGATCGCGCCGCGACGGCGGCCAGCGAGATCGCCAAGATCGTTCGCGGGCTGCAAGGGTCCGCGCGCGAGGCGATCGCCGCCTCGGCCGACGGCGCGAAAGTCGCTGAAGAAGGCACGACGCTCGCGATCGACGCGGACCGCGCGCTCGGCACGATCCTCCGCGGCGTCGAAGAGGTCGGTCAATCGATCCAACACGTCTCGCTCGCGACGCGCGAGCAAGTCCAGGCGAGCCAAGCGGTCGCGACGGGCGTTCACAAGGTGAGCGAGCAGGGACGCGTGATCGCCCGCGCGACGACGGAGCAGACGTCGGCCGTCCAATCGCTGGCGCGCGGCGCGGGCGAGATGCGAACGATGGCGAAGCAGACGATGCAGGCCACCGCCGAGCAAGCGCGGGCGATACGGGACGTGGTGCGCGCGAACACGCAGCTCACGACGACCGCCGAGCAAGTGTCGCGCGCGATGCAGGAGCAGGCGACAGGCGCGGCGCAAATGGCGAAGGCGTCGGTGCAAATGCGCACGAGCACGCAGTCGACGGCCAAGCTCGTCGAGGAGCAGGCGCGCGCCGTCACCGCGGTGGGCGCGCAGGCGCAAGAGATGACTTCGTCCATGCAACGCACGCTCGCCGGATTGACCGAACAAGCCAGGGGAGCCGCCGAAGTCGCGCGCGCCATGGACGAATCGCGCAAGCAAGCGATCATGACGGCCAAGGCCGTGCTCGAGCAGGCGCGCGGCGTGAAGCAGCTCGAGGCGGCGTCGCGGCAGGTGGCCAAGCTCGCGGCGATCGTGACGAAGGCGTCGTCGGAGCAGGCGGAAGCCAACGCTTCGCTCGTGCGCGGAACCGATCAAGTGCGGCGCGTGGCTCGCCAGACGGCGCGCGCCGTCGAAGAGCAGAGCAACGCCGTCGCGTCGGTCGCGTCGATGGCGCAGAAGCAGACCACGTCTCTCGGCGCCCTCGCGAAGGCGACGGCCGAACAGCTCGTCGCCGCCGAGCAAATCGCGCGCGCCACCGAAGACATGCGCAAGCGCTCGAGGGAGATCGGCGGCGCCACCCAGGGGTACGTGCGGCGCGCCAAGGGCATCGCCGAGGACGTCGGCGCCATCGCCGACATGGCCGCGAAGATCGCGCGTGCCAACGAGAACGATCAGAGCGCGATGGGCGCGCTCGTCCGCGGCGAAGCCAAGAGCGACGGCAACGGCTCGAAGGTGGGGAGCTCGACGTGAGCGAACGCCGCGGCTTCGTCAGTCTCAACGCCGTCGAGCGCGCACGCGTCGACGAGGTCGAGAGGATCGCGAAGCGCGGCGCGGCGTGTGTCCCCGACCTCATCGCCAAGCTCACCGATCCGAGCTGGTCGGTGCGACGCGTCGTCGTGGCGGTGCTGTCGAAGCTAGGGGAGCCCGCGGCGGTCGCGCTCTGCGATGCGCTCGTCACGCGCCGCGACGACGAAACGCGGATCGCAGCGGCGTGCGACGCGCTCGTCGCGTCGAACGCGGACGTGGATGCGCTCCTGACGAGCGTGATCGCGAAGGAGCCTGCCGCTGCGTTGCTCTGCGACGTCGCGTCCGTCTTGGGTCGCCGCCGGAGCGCGAATTCGGTCACGGCTCTCGCGACGCTCGCGCAACACGCCGACGACAACGTCGCGATGGCCGCGCTCGAGGCCCTCGGTCGCGTCGGCGGCGACGTCGCCATCGACATGCTCGTCGCAGCGGTCACCAGCAAGAATTTCTTCCGAAGCTTCCCTGCGCTCGATGTGCTCGGTCGCTCCGCGAGTCCGCGCGCGGTCGAGCCGCTGTCGGCGCTGCTCGGCGAGCCGCACTACGCCGTCGAAGCCGCGCGCGCGCTCGGTCGCAGCGGACAGCTCGGCGCCGTTCGTCCTCTCGCCGCGCAACTCGCGCGCCCGAACGACGCACAAGTCCGCGCCGCTGCGGTCGGCATCGCCGAGATTCACGATCGGCACAACGAGCGATTCGGAACGTCACTCGCCGTGCTCGACGCCGTCCGCGCGTGCGACGTCGCCGCCGCGGGTCGTCGCATCGTCCATTGCCTCGGCGGAGCCGACCCAGGAGAGCAGCGCGCGATGTGCCGCGTGCTCGGTTGGATCGGCGGCGAAAGCGCGGCGTTCGGACTCATCGAGCTGCTCGACGGCGACGTGTCCGCGGCCTCCGCAGCAGCCGAAGCGCTGACGAGCCTCGGTCCCGGTGCCGAGCGTTCGCTCGCCGAAGCGCTCCGCCACAGCGACAGCCAGCGGCGCTCACTTCTCTTGCCGCTTCTCGGCGCGAGGAGCGCGGCGAAGGACGACGTGCTCGCCTGCCTCGCCGACAGCCTCCCCAGCGTCCGCGCGCTCGCTTGCGACACGCTCGCCCGCATCGGCGACGTCAGCGTCGTGCCCATTCTCTTTCCGCTCTTGGCCGACGCCGACGCGCGCGTCTCGCAGGGCGCGGCCGCCGCGATTCAGTCGCTTGGCAGCGCCGACACCGAACGGCTCGCGCTCGAGGCCGCGCGCTCGTCCGACGTCCGCGTTCGCCGCGCGGCGCTGCGAATCATCGCGTATTTCGGCTATCCCTCGGCGCGGGCGCTCCTCATCGGCGCGATGGGCGACGACGACGAGCGCATCCGCGACGTCGCCGCGAGCGGACTCGCCGCGCTCGACGACGCGAGTGCGACCGACGCGCTCGTTACCGCCACGAAGCACGCGTCGCCACGCACGCGCGCCACGGCCACGCGCGCGCTAGGACAAAGCTCGACGACGGAAGCGCGCGACGCCCTCCGCGACGCGTTGGTCGATTCCGACCCGTGGGTCCGATACTACGCTTGCCAGGCGATCGGTCGATCGGGCGACCTTGCCGCGGCCGACGCCGTCGTCGCGTTGCTCGACGACTCGGCGGGACAAGTGCGCGTCGCAGCCATCGACGCCCTCGCGCGCCTCCGCGGCGAGCGTGCCCTCGACGCGCTCCACCGGGCGGCGGCGTCCGACGATCAGGACGTCGTGCGGGCGGCGCTTCTCGGCCTCGCCGTCGTGCGGAGCCCATCCTCGATCCCCGTCCTCGCGCGTGCGGCGCACTCGGAGGAATCGGCGACCCGGCTGGTGGCGCTCTCGGCGCTCGCGGAGTTCGACACGCCGCAGGCTCTTCCGCTCCTGGCGGCGGCGGGCGTCGACGCCGACGACGGCGTGCGGAGCGCCGCGATCAATCTCCTCGGCGCGCGCGCGGGCGTCGACGCTACGCAAGCACTGCTCGACTTGATTCAGCATCCGGCGATTCAAGAGCGCGTCGTCGCGGCGCTCTCGCGCCCCGTCGAAGGTCGCGTCGAACGACTCTCCGATGCGCTTCGCGTCGCGACGGTGGAGACCGCGCCGCTCGTCGTGTCGGCGCTCGCGCGCATGCGCCGCGCGGAGGCGGAGGCCGCGCTCGTCGATGCCTTCGCGTTCGACAACGTCTACACGCGTCGCGCGATCGCCGCGGCGCTCGGCACCCTTCGTCCCGGACCCTCGCGCGCGCTCCTCGAAGCAGCGGCGGTGGGCGACGCCGATCGCGAGGTGCGTCACATCTGTCTCGCGGCCTTGGCGCCGTGACTCTTCCAATCACACCACCGGTCTTCGCGATCCTTCGAAGTCTCATCGAGGAGCGCGTGGGCATTCGCTACGAGGCCGCCGACATGGACATCTTCGCCGGCAAGGTGTCGACGCGCGCCGAAGAGCTCGGGATGACGTCGCTCCTCGATTACTACTACCTCCTTAGATACGACGCCCCGGGTGACGCCGAGATGCTGGCGCTCATCGAAGCGCTCGTGGTGAACGAGACTTACTTCCATCGCGAGGCCGACCAGCTCATCGCGCTCGTCGATCGCGTGCTGCCACCGATCATCGCTGCGCGGGGCCGAGCGCGCGTGTGGTGCGCCGCCAGCTCGACGGGCGAGGAGCCGTTGACCATGGCGATGATGCTGTCGGAGCGCGGCATGCTCGACAAGGTCGAGATCGTAGCGACCGACATAAGCACGCGCGTTCTCGAGCGCGCTCGTGCCGCGCGCTACAGCGGCCGTTCGCTCCGCGCGCTCCCTCCGAGCGCGGAGCGCTTCTTCGAGCCCGTCGACGCGCAGGGCGCCCGCCGCGTCCGCGAGGAGATCCGCACCCGCGTGAGATTCGCCCGAGCGAATCTCGTCGAACAATCGAGCAAACCTACCCACGCAGGGTACGAAGCGATCTCGTGCCGCAACGTCCTCATTTATTTCGATGAGGCGACCGTCGCGCGCGTGGCCGATCAGTTGCGCGCCGCGCTCACGCCTGGAGGGATGTTGCTCGTCGGCGCCTCCGAGTCGCTCTTGCGCTTCGGCTCGGCTCTCGAGTGCGAGGAAATTGGCGGCGCGTTCTTCTACAGAAAGCCCATCGAATGACCGCGCCCGACATACGCGTCCTCGTCGTCGACGACTCCGCATTCGCTCGCAAGGTGATCCGCGAGGTGCTGTCCGACGCGCCTGGGATCGAAGTCATCGGAATCGCGCACGACGGACTCGACGCGCTCGAGAAAATTCAATCGCTCGCTCCCGACGTCGTCACGCTCGATCTCGTCATGCCGAACCTCGACGGGCTCGGCGTTCTGCACGCGCGCGCCGGTCACACCACCCCACGCTTTCTCGTCGTGAGCATGTCGGATCAGGAAAGCGATCTCGCGATAGCCGCGCTCCAGGCGGGCGCCATCGACATCGTCCACAAGCCGACGGCGCTCGCGACGGATCGGCTGTACGAAATGCGCGAGGAGCTCGTGGAGAAAATCCGCATCGCCGCGCGGGCCGCCGTGCAAGGGCAGTCGCCCTCCAGCGCGCTGCGCGCCGAGCGCGCCGCATCGACGATGCAGGCTGCGCGTCACGACGCAAACGCGCCCACCCTCATCGCGATCGGCGCGTCGACGGGCGGTCCACAAGCGCTCACCCGGCTCCTCACGGAGATCCCCGGCGATTTTCCGATACCGATCGCCATCGCGCTGCACATGCCCGCGGGGTACACGGCCGCGCTCGCGGAGCGCCTCGACAACGTATGCGCGCTCGACGTCGTCGAAGCCCGCGATGGACTCGTGCTCGTACCTGGGATGGTCGTCATCGCGCGGGCGGGGATGCACCTGAAGCTTGCCGCGCACGAGGGCGCGCTCGTCGCGAAGCTCGATTTTCTTCCGTTCGACAAACCCCATCGCCCGTCCGTCGACGTCCTCTTCGAGAGCGCGGCACAAGCCGTCGGATCGCGGCTGCTCGTCGCCGTGCTGACGGGAATGGGAGAGGACGGATTGGCAGGCGCGCGTGCGGTCCGCGCGGCGGGCGGCGTCGTGATTCACGAGGCCGAGGCGTCGTGCGTCGTCTACGGGATGCCTCGCGCCGTACACGAGGCGGGCTTGAGCGCAGGCGCGGTGACGCTCGATCGACTTGCCGCTGCGCTCGTCGCGCGCGTGGGAGGATGATGTGAACCCGCTTACTCCTTCCGACGTCTCCCGGATCTGGCTCGTCGACGACAGCCCACTTCAGGCGCAGGTCGCGCGGCGGGCGCTGTCCTCGATGTTCGAGATCGACGTCTTCCACGACGGCGCGTCGATGCTCGAGGCGTTGCAATCGCGCGAAGCACCGAATCTCTTGATCCTCGACTGGCACATGCCTGGTCTCTCGGGTCTCGAGGTCTGCTCGTTCGTTCGTCAATCGAGGGACCCGGGGCAGCTTCCGATCCTCTTCTTGACGGCGAGCGACGCGCCAGACTCCCTCGTCGAAGCGCTCGAAGCCGGCGCCAACGATTTCGTGATGAAGCCGTTCAGCGAACGCGAGCTTCAATCTCGGGTGAGCGCGCTGCTCCGGAACGGTTCTCTCCACGCCAGGCTCGCTGAGACCGAGCGACGCCTCCGTGTCGAAGGCGAATTCCGAGAGAGCTTCATCGGGATGTTGGCCCACGATCTTCGTCAGCCCCTCAACACGTTCGTCCTCGCGAATCAGGCGCTCGCCGCGGCGGTAGAGAATCGCAATGTCCCACTCCTCGCGATGCAACGTCGTGCGGCCGATCGCATGTCGCGCATGGTGACCGAGTTGCTCGACTTTGCCCGGAGCCGACCCGAGAGCGGAATGCCCGTCGATCGACGCTCGATGGATCTCGCGGAGCTCGCAGGATCGATACTCGACGAAATCAGGATGGGTCACCCAGGGCGAAGCTTCGACCTCGTAGTCGAAGGCTCGTGCATCGGAACGTGGGATCGCGATCGAATGGCGCAGCTATGCTCGAACCTCGTCGGCAACGCCATCGAGCACGGAGCGCCGACCTCCCCGATCACGCTGAGCGTGCGCCAGGATGCCGGCGCGGTCGCCCTGTCCGTGTCGAACCAGGGCGAACCCCTCTCCCCTGAGGTCGCCGCGACGATCTTCCATCCATTCCATCGTGGGCGGGGCGCGGCCAAACGGTCGAAGGGGTTGGGGCTCGGGCTCCACATCGTCTCCGAAATAGCGCGCGCGCACGGCGGAACGGTGTCGGTACGAAGCGACGTGACCGCGACCGTGTTCGAGGTCGTGCTCCCCGTCGGCACGTAGTCGGCCTCGTGCGTCGAATCCTCGCGACGTTTGATGTGCGGCCCGCACACTTTCGCCACGGTCGTGGCCAAATGGCCATCACTTTTCGTCACCCATCACTCAAGTTCTCATGAGATACGGAACGGGACGTATCTTGCTAGCCGCATCTTAGGGGTGACCATGAAACTTCGTTCTACGTTGAGTGCTGCATGTGCCATCGCGACCGTCTCGACCAGCGCTTCGGTCGTCGGCGCACAGACGCAAACCGGATACGCGGCCAGCTCGTTCGAGCCGTCGGAGCGCGGCAGTGACTGGTTCGCAAACGAGTCGCTCGATCTGCGCGGGAACTTCCGTCCGGCCATCGGTATCGTGGGCGACTACGGATATCGCAGCGTCATCAGCAACTATGCGCCCGACGGGACGATCCTCGCGTCGGTCGTGCGCAACCAAGTGCTCGTTCATCCGGGCGCGAGCTTCGTTCTCTTCGACCGCTTGCGGCTCGGACTGAGCTTGCCGATTGCGCTCTACAATTTCGGACACCAGGGCTTCGTCGGCGGCGTCACCTACCCGCCTCCCGCGAACCAGCAGGGCGTTGGCGATCTGCGGGTCAGCTTGGACGTACGCCTCCTCGGCACGTACGGCGACGCGTTCACCCTCGCGGCCGGCGCGTCGGTGTTCGCGCCGATTGGGTCGCGTGACGCGTACACCGGCGACGAGGTTGTGCGTCTCGCCCCGCGAATCATGGCCGCCGGCGACGTCGGCGACTTCGCGTACGCGGTGCGCGTCGGCTACCAGTACCGCGATCTGACCGACAAGTTCCTCGACTCGCAGCTCGGGAGCACGTTCACCTTCGGCGGCGCCGTCGGCGTCCGCGTCCTCGACAAGAAGCTGCTCATCGGGCCCGAGATGTACGGCCAGACGGTGATCACGAACTCGCACGCCTTCGAGGGGCACGCGACGCCGATCGAAGCCATCCTGGGTGTGCACTACAACGTCAGCAACGACATCCGCCTCAACGCGGGCGCGGGGGCGGGCGCGACCAACGGATACGGTGCCGCGATGTTCCGCGGGCTCGTGAGCATCGAGTGGGCGCCTGCCTACGGGCGCGCGGATCGCGATCACGACGGCGTGTACGACGACGAAGACGCGTGCCCCGATGTCGCGGGCGTGCGCACCACCGATCCCAAGACCAACGGCTGCCCGGCCACCACGGCCCCCTCCGATCGCGACGGCGACGGCGTGCTCGACGCCGACGACGCTTGCCCCGACGTCCCCGGCGTCAAGACCGACGATCCCAAGACCAACGGCTGCCCGCCGCCGCCGCCCGATCGCGATGGCGACGGCATCCCCGACAACGTCGACGCCTGCCCGGACGTCCCCGGCGTCAAGACCGACGATCCCAAGACCAACGGCTGCCCCAGCGATCGCGACAAGGACGGCATCTACGACAAGGACGACGCCTGCCCCGACGTCGCGGGAGTAAAGACCGACGATCCGAAGACCAACGGCTGCCCGCCGGATCTGGATCGTGACAAAGACGGCATTCCGAACGACGTCGACGCCTGCCCGGATGTGCCCGGCCCGAAGAGCGATGACCCGAAGACCACCGGTTGCCCGCGCGTCTTCATCAAGAACGCGCAGATCCAAATCTTGGAGCAACCCAAGTTCGACTTCAATCGCGCGGTCATCAAGAAGGAGAGCGACTCGCTCCTCACCGAGGTCGCCAAAGTGATGGCCGATCACCCGGAGATCAAGCAGGTGCGCGTCGAAGGTCACACCGACAGCGTCGGCAACGCGCAGTACAACAAGGTGCTCTCGCAGCAGCGCGCCCAAGCGGTCGTCTCCTGGCTCATCGCCCACGGGGTCGACAAGGCGCGACTCACCGCGAAGGGCATGGGCAAAGAGTCTCCGCTGGTGTCGAACGACACGGACGCGGGGCGAGCTCTCAATCGGCGCGTCGAGTTCCACATCGAGACGCAAGACGCGACTTCGCACGAAGAGGTGAAGAAGCCCGGTGGCGGCTCAGTGCCGGCTCCGCCGGTGACCAAGCCCATCCCGGCGGGCGCGACGCCGACTCCGAAGAAGGACATTCCGAAGGACGCGCCCCCGCCGCCGAAGCCCTAATCGGCGAGCGCGTTCGGAGCGACCGTCGTCTTGCGTATCTACGAGCCGCTGAGAACGCCCGGTGCAAACTGGGCGGCGGCGACGGCGCTCACGCTCATCTCCCAACAGGTCGCCGGCAAGGCCGTACGCGACGCACTCTTTCTCTCGAACTACCACGCGCACTCGCTGCCGTACGCGATGGCTACGGCGGCGGTGCTCTCTCTCGGAGCGGTGCTGGCGCTCTCGCGCGTGGTGTCGCGCCACTCGCCGGCGAAGGTCTTGCCGGTGCTCTTCGCGTCGAGCGCGGCCGGCTTGGTCCTGGAGTGGTACCTAGGCTTTTCGCTCCCGCGCGTCTCGGCGCTCCTGGTCTATCTGCACACTGCGCTCTTTGCGCCCGCCCTCTTGACCACGTTCTGGTCACTCGTCAACGAGCGCTTCGACCCTCACACCGCGAAGCGCGCCGTCGCGCGCATCGCTGGCGGCGGCACGCTCGGGGGTGTCATCGGAGGATTGGCGGCGTGGCGCGCGTCGACGCTGTTCCCTTTGCCGACGATGCTTCTCTTCCTCGCGGCGCTCAACGCCTTGGCGATCGCCGGCACTCTTCTCATTCGTGCTCCCAAGACGGTCGTCGGCATTCCTGGCGATGCCGCGCCTCCGTCCGTCCCTGCGGCCGTCGTCGTGACGCCCTTCGAGACGCTCCGTAAAGCGCCTTTTCTCCGCAACCTCGCGCTCCTCGTCGCCGTCGGCTCGGCCACGTCGACGGTCCTCGACTACGTCTTCAGCGCCCAAGCGGAGTTGGCATTCGCGAGAGGCGCCCCGTTGCTGACCTTCTTCGCCCTATTTTGGCTGGGGGTCAGCGTCGTCTCGTTCCTTCTTCAGATCTCGCTCGGACGCATCGCCCTCGAGCGCCTCGGCATCGCGGTGAGCATCGCGTTCTTGCCTGGGGTCATCATCCTGGGAGGCGCCATCGGGCTGACCGTGCCTGGGCTCGCGAGCGCGGCGCTCCTCCGCGGCGGCGAAGCCGTGCAGCGCAACACGCTCTTCCGCTCGGCGTACGAGCTCCTCTATACGCCACTCTCCGAAGCACAGAAGCGCTCCACCAAAGCGCTCATCGACATTGGCGTGGATCGGGCGGGCACCGTGTTCGGGAGCGTCCTCGCCATTGTGGTCCTCCGGCTCGTGAGTGGCCATGCGCCGACGGTGTTGCTCGCGATTGTCGTGTTGCTCGCGCTGGCAACCCTCCCACTCGCGCGGCGCCTGCACCTCGGCTACGTGGCGGCGTTGCAGGAGAGTCTGCGCGAAGGCTCCGAGAAGCTGCACTTGGCGGAAGAGGAAGAGCGCGCGCGCCCGACGATCGAGTTTACCGCACGAGAGAAGCTCATTGATCACGTCGAAGCAATCGCGCCGGGCGGGCTGACCACCCTCTTGGAAGGACCGACCGAGCTCGAACCCGAGGAGGCCGGCGACGATCCGGCGGTCGAGGCCCTGAACCGCCCGCGGGCGATTCTCACCCGCGCCGCCGCGCTTCTCTCCAACGACGACGCGCGCGTCAAGCGAGCGCTACTCGAAGTTACTCCGCACGGGCCTTCGGCGGCGTGCGCGATCTTTCTCCTTGCGCACAAGACGCTGCACTTGCAGGCGCTCGCGGCGCTGCGCGCGATCGGCCCTTCGATGGTCGGTCAGCTCGTCGACGCGCTGCTCGACGAGCAGATGGACTACGTGGTCCGCCGCCGCATCCCGCGCATCCTCGCGGTGTGCCCGTCGCAGCGAACGGCCGACGGACTGCTCCTCGGCATCGCCACCGAGCGCTTCGAGGTGCGCTACCAGTGCGGCCGCGCGTTGTTGCGCGTCACCGACGCAGATCCCACGATCGTCATCACGCGCGAGAAAGTCGTCGAGGCCGTCAAACGCGAAATCGCGGTGGGGAAGGCGCTCGAAAAGCTCACCAACGAAGACTTCGACGACGACATCAACGCCGAAGAAACGAACGGCCTCATGGAAATGCTGGCGCGCGATCGCGTGGACCGAAGCCTCGAGCAGGTGTTCGCGATCTTGTCGCTTCACCTCGAGCGCGAGCCGCTCCGCATGGCGTTTCGTGCTCTGCACCACGAGGACGTTCGTCACCGCGGCACTGCGCTCGAGTATCTCGAGACCGTCTTGCCGCCCGAGGTGCGGGAGGTCCTCTGGCCGTATCTCGGCTCCGACGCGCCGCTCGCGACGGCGCGTCTGGCGAGCGACCTGCTGACGGAGCTCTCCACGGCCGTGGGGCGAAAGCCGGAGTGAGGGTGGGCGGCGCACGGGTCCGGGCGAGCAGCTCGCTCGTCGCCCGTCTTGAAATAGTTTAGAGCCCCGCAGGCGCGAAGGGCTTCTTCGGGTCGACCGCGGGAGCGGTAGTCGATGACGGCGCTGCGCTGGGCGCCGGCCACTTTCGACCGGCGGGGTTCGAGCGGGCACTCGCTGACGGGCTTGCGGAGGGCGGGTTCGCCGACGCGGCGGCGCCGGCCGTCGCCCCGCCGTCGGCAGCGGACGATGAGGGCGCTTGTACGGACGATGCGGTCGCGACGACACCGCTCGCGAACGACGTCGCCGTTAGGGGCGATTGCGACGCAACCGCGCGTGACCGTCCGAGCCAAGCGGCGCCGCCGCCCGTCATCGAAAGGAGGAGCATGATCACGGTAGCGATGGCGAAACGGGGGCGCGTGGCCGGGGCCCCCGGACCAAGGTGCTCACTCGCGACCGCGCTCGTCGTCGTTCGAGCGCCGGCAATGGGCGCGTGCGAAGCGGGTAGTCCGGCAAAGGCGGTCGAGGCATACGCGGTCGGCGCATTCGCGGGAGCTTCGGAATGCGCTGTCGGTGCGAGCGCCACGGCAAGCTCGGGAGAAGGCGCGAGCGCCGAAGGTCCGCGGACACTGAACGCGGCGCGCAACGCCTCCATCTGCTCCCCCACGCGCGCAAACCGCTGTTTGTGGTCGCGCGCGCAAGAACGCGCAAACCAGGCGTCGAACGCGGGAGGGAGCCACGGCCATCGCTTCGTGGGCTCGTAGAGCGGCTCGGAGAGAATCTGCACCATGAGCTCACCCACGGTGTTGGCCTGCCAATAGATCTCGCCCACGAGAAGGTGAACGGCGATGAGGCCCATCGCCCATACGTCGGTCGCAGGACCAATGTCGTCAACCCGACCGCGTGCCTGCTCGGGCGACATGTAGAGCGGCGTGCCCATGACAGAGCCTGTGTTGGTCATGCCGGCGCCGGTCATGTCGTTGTTTGCATCACCTCCGACGATCTTCGATATCCCGAAATCGAGAATCTTGAGCGTCACGGTTCCGTCTTCACGACTGTGGAGGAAGAGGTTCTCTGGCTTCAGATCCCGATGAACGATTCCCATCGCGTGCGACTTGTCGAGCGCGCGCGCGGCTTCGGTCAGGTACTTGAGGACGTCGGCGGGCGGGAGGCGACCGCGATCCATGTGTTTTTGGAGATCACTCCCGTTAAGGAGCTCCATCACGAGGAACGGTGCGCCATCCAGCTCGGGAGCCGTGTCCGCGTCGACCACCTTGACGACGTTCTCGCTCTTGATCCTGGCGGAGGCGCGTGCCTCGCGCTTGAAGCGCTCGACCGCGCTAACGTCGAGGGCCGCCTTGCCGAGCAGCAGCTTGAGCGCGAGGTGATCGCCGGTGTGGATGTGCTCTACGAGGTAGACGACGCCCATGCCTCCGCGGCCTAGCTCGCGGAGGATGCGGTAGCGGGAGGCGATGACGTTAGGTTGAGTCATTCGTGACTCGTCATCAATTGCGCTTGGATCGCCACTCGAGCTACCTCGCGCTCATGAATGCGACGTGCCGCAACTGACCGGTCTGCACTGAATGTTGAGCTTTGCTTGCGCATTGACGGAACAGTTGTTGTTGGCATGAACGCTGACGCTGACTTGCGTCGACGATGCATTGCTCACTGTGCACGACCCGCCCGTCACGCCTCCGCCTTGATCGACCATGGTGCAGGCTGAGCTCACCAAGACCGAGCCGCTCGGACAGACCGTATATGGACCATAGTTGTTGGTTGATCCGAAGCAGTTGGGGCCGCTGACAAACGTCCGCTGAAGATTTACACAGTCCACTCCGTTGCCGACACATACGCCTCCGGCGTTGGGATTGAAGTTCTGCGGGTTGGCAGAGCAGCCGGGGAATTGGCAGTTGCCTGCGCATGTTTGCTGGGTGAGCGGGCAACCAAACGGGTAGGACCAGTTGCAGTTCTGAGAAGTTCCCGCCGTGCACACTCCCTGGTTCGCGCAACTTCCTCCCCACTGATCGTTGCCTGTGCACGTCTCGGTGCCGCATTGTCCACAGTTCCGCGTGGACCCCGCTGAACACGTGCCTGTACATGTCCCAGTCCCGCTGCATAGGAACGGGCAAGCGTTGCCGCTCACCCATTGACCTGTCGAGTTGCATGTTTGCGGTGTTTGACCGGTGCACTGCGCATCGCCTGGCCCGCAGACGCCTTGGCAGATCCCAGACAAACAAGTCAGATGCGAGCACGACGCTGGCGCACCCCAGGTCCCGGTCGAACTGCAAGTCTGGACGCCGTTGCTCGAGCACTGCTTCTGTCCGGGAGCGCACACACCTTGGCATGTTCCTGCGTTGCACGTCATGCTGTTGCACGGGACGGGAGCATTCCACATCCCGCTGCCGCTGCACGTTTGCACGCCGTTGCCCGAGCACTGAAGGCTTCCGGCGCTACACGTTCCTGCGCACGCACCCGAGACACATGTCGACGACCCACAGGACACGGGGTCACTCCACGCACCCGTTGACGTGCACGTCTGGACACCATTGCTCGAACATTGAGTCTGGCCAGGAGTACATGTTCCGATACACGCGCCCGCGACGCATGCTTGTTCGTTGCAAATGACGGTGCCCGTGCACGAGCTCTTCGTCCCATCGGGTAGGCACTTGATTTGTCCTGTTTTGCAAGCGTCGACGGCAGTCCCACCGTCAGGCGATGCGGTGCAACTCTGGGGCTGGCCAGGGAACAGCTGAGGATTGTTGTCGTCGCAGTCGTCGCCCGGCTGAACGACGCCGCCGCCAGTCGCTTTGCAGTTCGCCGCGGGGTGCCCGTCGCCGTCTTGATCCTTTGCGGTGAACGCGCACTGACCTTGCAGAGGATCGCACTTCCCCACTGCGCAATCCGCGGGAGCAGTCGATGGCACTCGCGCAGCGCAGTCGGCGTCCACCTTGCACGCGCCGCCTGAAGCCGTGCTGTCGTCTCCCGGCCCTCCATCGCTGCTCGCCACGTCGCTGCTACCCCCGGAGCAGGAAGCTAGCGACAGCGCGAGCGCCAAAGCCGCAACGCCGACCGTACCCACGTTTCGCGCGATTCCCTTTTTCATGATGACTCCCCAATTCGTTGCAAACGACTCACGGCGTGCACCCCAACGACGTCGTGACGAAGCTGCTCGACGACGCGACGAACCCGAAGACATCACCGGTTGAAGTCACGGACGCCGCCGTCGCCTTCATCCCCGGATCGACGGTCGCTCCGAGCGCGTTGCCCTTGGGATCGAACGATCGCGCGAGGACGTGCCCTCCACCGTCCGACGAGATCCACGCGACCACCCAGCGGTCCTGCCCTTCGATCCACGCCACCGACGGCGCGACAGCTAAGCCGCTGCCCGCGGGCGCCACGACGGTCGTATTGGGGAATCCATCCGCAAGCGTGCCCACGGCGAGCGCGATGGTCTGCGGCGAGCACCCAATCTCGGCGACGACGGCGATGCGCCCCGAGCCGTCCGACGCGATCGCCACCGCGGCGGCTCGCGCGCGTGCGAGCGACGGGATGGTGACCGGCTGCCCCGGCGGCGTCGAGGCGCCCACGGTCCAGACCCCCACACCGTCAAGGTGCGGAGCGGCAACGAGCGCTTGCGGTTGACCGGGGATGGGTGCCAGCGCAGCAGGCCGGACCGACGTGCTCGCATCCGAGAGATTGATGGTCGCGCCCACCACCGGTGCACCGGTGGACGCGCCCGTCACGATCGCGAGCTCCAGGCCAATGGCCGTGGCGCCTGCGCACGTGTTGATCGGATCGCTCCGCGAATCGAAGCCCGTTCGGTACCAGGTCACGACCGCCGTGTCGTCGGACAGCGCCGCGACGGAAGGGAGCGCGGCGCCCGCCATGTCGCACGGCACGCCCACTTTGCCGGCGATCCCCGGCGCACTGAACCGGTACGTCAGAGCGCCCGCGGTACACGGAGCGGTCGTTGCGATGAGCGCCGCCGCATAGCCGCCTTTGATCGGAATGACCATCGGCTGCCGCGGCACGAGGTTGGTCTCGTCAGCGAGGAAGGAGCAGCTCGAGTTCAAGAACCCGTTTGGTCCGACCGCCTCGATGCACGCCCCCCCCGTGACCGTGGCCGCGAAGGCGCCGATCACGTTCTTGCCGCTCGCGCTCGCCACCGTGAGATCGCCGACCATTCCGACGCGCTGCACGGTCGTCGACGTGCCCCTCGGTCGCGTGCACGTCTCGACGTCGTAGTTGCCGAGGCCGGTGAATGTGCAGCCCGTCGCGACACAAGCGGCGGCCGCAATGGCCGCGACCGCGCGGCCGAGTTGGCGGCTAGAAACGACCATTGGCCCCGACCCCAATGGCTGTAGGCCCAAACCATGGACTCACGCCCACCGACGGCGACGGCGATTTCTCCGTCTTCCACTGCGTCGTGAACCCCAGCACGCCCGCGCCAATCGCGAGCACGCCTCCGCCGACGAACAGAACGTTTGCGGTGGTCGATAGCGACCGGATCGAGTCGCGCGTCGCCGAGCTCCGCGAAAACGGATCTTTCGCCAGCTCGGTGCTTTGCTCCGAATTCGCGTGGAGCGCGATGACGGACCCCACCGCAAGCGCGACGACCCCCGCGCCTCCGACCGCGAAGAAAACCCACTTCGGTGTGCCTCTCGAGCCGAGCGCCTTCACGTCCGGATTGAGCTCGACGTCTACGACGACGGCGTCGGCGTTCGCGAGCGCCTTCTGCCAGCGGAAGGGCAGGTAGCCCGGCGCGCTCACCACGACCGCGTGATCACCCACGTCCACCTCGCGCGGCGCGTCCATCGCCGTGACGTCGAGCGGCGCGTCGTCGAGAGTCACGGCGATACCCGCCGGGCGCGTCTTGAACCGAAGCGCGATCGTCGCGGTGGGCACCCGCACGACCGTCACGTCGACGCGAAGCTGCTGGCCTTCGGCGAGCGTAAGCGTCTGTTTGAAAGGCACGAGCCGCGGGCCGCTCGCTTCGATGACGATGGTGCCAGGATCCGTCTCGACCGCGACCCCCCACGCGGCGCTCGTCACCTCGACGCCGTCGCGCTTGACGACGAAGCCCGCGGGAGGGTTCGCCGGCACGGCGATGGTGAGGCGCGGTACCTTCGCCTCGATCTCGCCCGCCTCCGCGTTCGCCGCGTCGCGTGTCCCCGCGTAGCGCTTCTCGCCGGTCGTGTTCAAGCGATCCTGCGCTTCGCGCGCGGCGAAGCGGTACGTCGTGTACGCGCTGGCAACCTTGCCGAGGGCGCGAAAGCAGCGCGCAATGTAGAGGCGCGAGTTTGGGCTCGGCGAGAGCGAGTAGCTCGCTTGGAACGCGAGGAGCGCCTCTTCGAATGCGCCCGCATCGAATGCCTTCCGACCCGCGTCGAACTTCTTGAGCGCGGCGGCGAGGTTGTCGTCGGAGGTTCCGGCGGCGTGCGCGCTCGTCTCCGTCATCCCGGCCGACGCCAAGACGGCGCAGCAGATGACGAGGGCGATGAGGGGACAAGGGAGGCGCATGTTGACCCGCACCCCTTTGACAGGGCCAGGTCACATCGGTCGCACGAATAGTTCTTGGAGCTGGATTCGGCCGAGAATTAGGCCCCTAGTCGGGCGGACCGAGGACTCCGTCCAGGCTCATGTCGAGGTAACTTCGGAGGGATCGCAGGAGGCTGTCGAACTCCGAATCGCTCATCGCGACCTTGGTCCGAAACGAGTCGCGTGTCGTTTTGAAGAGGCGCTCGCGCGCGTTCGCGATCCATCGCGCAGCGGTGGCACGATGGACGCCGTAGATCGCCCCGATGTGATCGATGCTCAGCGTCTCGAGAAACGAGTAGCGAAGGAGAGCGCACTCCCGCGCTTCGAGCGCCTCGAGCGCTTCCGCGAGCGACGCGTTCAGCGCCGGGCCGTATCGGCTGACGAGCATGTCGAGCTCGGGGTCGGCGCTCGCCGCCGCGGCAACGAGATCCTCGTTCGCGCCGGGCGCCAGATCGCGCTGCGCGCGCTCGGCCATGAAGTTGTACGCCATGCGAAGAGCAGTGACCCGTGTCCACGCGCCGAGCGCGCCGCGGCCCGAGTACGATGTGATCTTCGGTGCAACGTCGTCGTCGCCCACCAAGAGACGCTTTCGCACGAGCTGCAGCAGGTCGTCCTTGCGCGCGTCATCGAGGCGGAGGCGGGCGGTCGCCACCTGCACCGCGTCGCGCATCGTCTTGTCGAACGCCGCGAGGGCGCCCGGATGACGCTTGACGCACCCGTACGCGATGTACAACCCAGGCGCCGAAAGCTCGGGCAACACTTCGAGGACGTCTCGTTCGCGCGACAAGAGCGGCGCCAGGTGGCCGATGAACGCGGAGGACGAGAGCTCGATCGCGGGCCAATCCGCTCGAGCGGACTCGACGAACGCCGCGAGCGCGCGCTGAAGCTCACCCCGATCGATGGGGGTGGGGGCCGCGTCGTCGAGAGCCACGACAAGGGCATCGGCGAGATCGGTCTCCGGCACGCGGCAAATCGTACAATGATGCGCGTCGGCGCTTGCGACAAACCGGCACGGCCCCTGTCCAATGGCGAAAGGCATGATGAGCTGCCCCGACGAAGACGCACTCTTCGCGCTGATAAGCGGGCGCCTCCCGCGCGAGCGCTCGGATCTCATCGCGGCGCACGCGGATGGATGCGTCGGGTGCCAGACCGCGCTCGGCGAGGTCGCACGTCTGGTCATGGGCGGGACTCGACGCGACATTGCGCCGCCGACTCGGCCGCTGCTCTCGGGCGACGTCATCGCGGACCGCTTTCGTCTCATCGCGTTGCTCGGAGAAGGTGGCGCCGGAGTGGTGTGGTCCGCGAGCCCGATGGATGGCGGTTGGCCGGTCGCGCTCAAGTTCTTGCGGCGCGACGATCCGCGGCTCGTCCGTCGGCTGACGCGCGAGGCGCGGCTCGCCAGTTCGCTGAAACATCCCAACTTGGTGCCGGTCCACGAGCTTCTCGCACTGACCGACCGCGCCCCTGCCCTGGTGATGGATCTGCTGGTCGGAGAGTCGCTCGCGGCGCGATTGGCGCGTGGGCGGGTCGAAGCCACGCTCGCAGCGGCGATCCTCGCCGCGGTATGTGACGGCGTCGCGGCGCTTCACGGGGTGTCGATCGTCCACCGCGATCTGAAGCCGTCGAACGTCTTCTTGGTGCGCGACGGCGAACGCGAGGAGTGGCCTCGGGTGCTCGATTTCGGAATGGCGAAACAGCTCGGCGCGGCGAACGGAACGAGGCCGACGACCATTGGCACCTTGCTCGGGACTCCACGCTACATGGCGCCCGAACAACTGCTCGCCGTTGGCGACTCCGACGAGCGCACCGACGTCTGGGCGCTCGGCGCGATCCTCTACGAGACGCTGGCCGGAGTGCCGCACGTGTCCGCGCACAAGCCGGCGCACGTGATGCGCGCGATTGTGGCTGGTATTCGACCGCTAGGCGAAGTCGCCCCTGAAGTGCCCGAGGCGATCGCAAGCTTGGCGATGCGCATGCTCTCCGTCGAGCGCAACGATCGCCCGACGGCCGCCGCCGCCGCGGCGACGCTTCGAGCGTAGGTCTCGTCACTTACTTCGGACAGCTCTTCCCGTTCTTCGAGCGCCGGACGCCGCGACCACGCTCGTGGCGCCCACGTACGCGCCACTCACGGCTTTCGATCTACTGCGCGTCGCGCGGCGCGACCATCCACACGTCCGTATCGTTGATGCGGACGACCGCCGCGATGTCGCGTCCGTTCGGAGCGAGCATCGGGCTCCAGACCCAAAGGACGTCGCTCGTCCAGAGCGAATCGGCGCGCCCGTCCACGCCCATCCGGCCGATCGCGCACTCGTGGTCGAAGAGGGACATCCCCGAAAATAGAATCGTGCGTCCGTCGGCGATGGGGGACACGTATTGGATCCGCGACGCAGCCGGGCCTTTCAGCTCGCGCGTCGCGCCTGTCGCGACGTTCACGGCGCGAATCTTGTCACCGCCTGGCAAGTAGAGCGTCGAACCGTCGCCCGCGAGCGTGCAATACGGGAGAAACGCGATCTTCTCGACCCGAACGAACGGGGGTGACTTCATGCCCGTCGCGGGATCGAAGAGCGAGAACGCGCTCTCGTCGCCCGAGGTCTCGCTGATCACACATCGGGGAGACGCATTCGTAGAGCAACGAGCGCACAGTTCCGCCCGCCCGCGGCGAAACGGGATGGTGCCGAGCGAAAAGAGGTCGCGCGTCGCGCCGCCCGGATGCACGCGGACGATGAAGCTTTCCGCTCCCGCGTGACGGATGGCGATGACGTCGCCGTCCGCGAGGGCGGCGACCGCGACCATCTCCGTGTCGCCGGCGACGATCGGCTCGGGGACGCGCTTGTCGATCCCTTGCGCGTAGACGCGCGCCTTGCCGTCGCGCATCGACGTGAAGAGCACCCGACCGTCAGGCAGCCAGCCGGCGAGCGAGTCGTTCGTTTCGCTCGTCGTAAAGCGCGTGAGCGGGGTCTCGAACCGCGTCGCTCCCACGGCAACGCGGCCGACGTAGACGTCGCGCTGCGAGTCGATGCGCACGAAGAAGAAGCGGCCCGCGCGGTACTTCAGATCGCTTAGACCCGTCAGGCTCTCGCTCCAGACGCGACGCGGACCCTCGGCCACGCCGTGCGAAGCATCGAGCCTGACCTCCATGATCGCCGTCGTGTCCTCACCTTCACCGAACTCTTGCGTGTACGCCACGCGATCGTTGGTGGTCCACGTCAGATGCGACTCACCAACGAAAACGAGGCCTTCGAAGGTCACGAGGGTGCGACTCCACGATCCGTCGGACGCGACGACCTCGATCCAGGACCACTTCCCCACTTGCGCGCCGAGGTTGCGGGCGAGCGCGAGCGCCGATCCGTCGGGCGACCACGCGAGACGCACCTCTTCGTCGTGCGCGATGGACGCGACGCGGGTCGGCGGGCCGCCTTCGACCGGGCCGATCACGATGGCCTCGTCGCGCACGAAGGCGAGACGCGCTCCGTCGGGTGACAGCGCGAAGCGACGGGCGACGCGCGCGCGCGTGGGCACCGATCCGTCCAGGGGGACGATCCAGGTGGGCGCGTCGTCCTTCTTCCATCCGCCGACCAGGACCCGCGCTCCGTCGGGGAAGAACTCGATCTCGTTTGGACGAGCGTTCGGGTCGAGCTCCGCCGGCATCGGTATCCGACGGCGCGTTGGGTCCGCGACCGACGCGAGCCACACGCCCTCTTCATCCGCGTAGGCGTACGACCGTCCGTCGGCGCTGACGCCGAGAGCGCGGACGCGATTCTCGGGCGTGAACGCGGTGAGGCGCCGCTCGACGAGCGCTACGACCGGCGGCGCCGCGGCCGATCCGCTCGCGGACGGCGGCAAAGACGACGCGACGCCGAACGCGACTGTGGGGCGCGAACGAAGCGCGATCGCCGTCGCGGCAATCACTGTAACCACCAGGAGGACGAGCCCGATCGCGCGTCCTTTCCGCGACTTGGATGCGTGCGCACCCCTCACCTCCGCGGGCGCGCGCGGCGTCGCGATGGCTACGTCGGTTTGCGCCGCGACAGGAATCGCCTTCGCCTTTCCCGTCAGCGCCGCTTCGAGCGCGTCCACGATTTGCGTCATGGACGCAAAGCGGCGCTCCGGCTC
>JBBQXV010000104.1:0-27942 GCA_038209335.1 Polyangiales bacterium
CATGCGCGATCCGCACCGGAACCGGGACGCGCGGATCGGCGCCTTCGCTCGGAAACAAAACCTCGGCGAGCGCCTCGAAGACGCGCGCGACCGGTCCGTCGTCCGGCCAATCGGGGAACTCCGCGCGAAGCATGTCCTGCACCTCGCTCTGTTTTCGAAACCCGATCCCGAGCACGCTCCGCGGATCGACGCCGAGCGCGAGCAGATCCGGCTCGATCCGCTTCAAGCTGATGAGCGTCGACGTCAGCACGTTGATCTGGAAGAGCGCGAGATCGATCCCCTGTGGTCTCGTCATCTTGGCCATCAGCGGCGGCAAGAGCTGCACGCCGAGCCCGACGTGACGCGCCTCGTCCTTCTCGAAATAGACGAGGAGCTCGCTGAGCACCGGCTCGACCTTCATGTCGCGGACGCGCTGGAAGATCGTGAGCGCGATCGTCTCGATCGTCAGCTGCATGCCGAGCAGCTTCTTCATCAGGTTGTCGGTGCGGAGCGTGAGCTCGAGGACGCGGCGCGCCCAGTACTCCATCGGCTCGGGTTTTTCGCCGAGCGCCTCGAGGTAGTCGTGCATCACGTAGAAGTGGCGCGCCTCGTCGTGCACTTGGCTCGCGGCGGCGAGCTTCGCTTCGAGCGGGACGATCCGTTCGGCGAGCTGCGCCGAGATCTTCCACGCCGCGAGCTCGCCCCACATGATGATCGCGAAGATGCGCGCGAGCGCCTTTCGTTCGCGCGGCGCGAGCGTCGGCGGACCGTGCTTCGCGATGAGGTCGCGAAGGACCGCGCGCCCGTCCCAGATTTTGTCCTGACCGACGTGGTAGATGCTCTCCATCCGCCGCGCGCGCCGCGCCTCCGCGTCGCTGTACGAGCGGTCGAACATGTCGAACGGCAGGCTCGAATCGTCTGTCGCGCGTCGCCATCGGCCTAGGAACATCGCGCCCTCCACCTCCACTCTGCACTAGGTGCCGCGCATGCGGAAGGGAAGCGTCGCGCGCCTCGCGACGTAGAATCGGCCATGAACCAGGGGGTGGACGCACGGTTCGCGTGCATGGACTGCGGCGCGCGCCAGCCGGAAGGGGGCACGTGCCGCGCGTGCAGCTCGGATCCGACGCTCGATCTCCACGACGCGCAGGTGCGTCACATGCTCATCGAGGATGATCAGTCGCGCCGATCGCGTCGCGGCGATCGCGTGCGCTACGTGTCGGTGCCGATCGCGATCGTCGTCGTGATCTTCCTCGCGTTCGTACCGGGGATTTCGCTCCTCATCCCGCAGCTCCCGTTCTTCTCGGGCTACATCCTGACGATGATCGGCGTCGCGCTCCTCTGCATGAAGCTCTTCGACGTCGTCTTCCCGTTCCGCCCGCGCTTTCCGTATCTGTCGCGTTGAACGCGCGCGCCGCTATTCGAGCGGCAACACCCAGACGTCCGCGCCGATCTCGACGCCGAGGCTCTTCGCCGACTCTTCGCCCATGAGCGCGCCTTCGGGCCCGTCCGCTTGCCACGGCGTGAGCACCGCACGAAAATAGGGCGCCGCCGCGAGCTCGACGGCGATGAGCGCGCGCGTCTTCGGTCCGTCTTTGTTCGCGACGACCCGCGTCACCTTCGCTTTGTGCGTGCGTTGAACGAGGAGCACCTCGTCGGTCGGCGCCGTGAAGTGCGGACCGCCGTCGAACGGATCGACGCGCTCGGCGTACCGAAACCCGATGCGACGGAGCATCTTCTCGACGCCGCGCGTCTGCATGCCGACCTTGCCGATGACGTCTTGCGCCTGCTTCGTGAAGAGCGACGCGTAGAACGTCCCCTCGGGAAAGAGGCTGCGGATGAACTCTTTGTTCTGCTTCGAGAGGCGATCGGCCTCGGCGTACGTCATGTCGGTGAAGTGACGCCCGAGCGCGTCCCACAAGTGCGACGTGCCGTCGGGCTCGAGCGGCGGGAGGAGCTCGGCGAGGAGCTCGTCCTTGAACTTGTCGCGGTTCATCTTGATGAAGAGAAACCGGATGTACGAGATGAGGAGGCCGAGGCGCTCGGGCTTCTTCCGGTACTCGGGGCGCACGATGAGCCCGCCGATCTCCGTCGGGCCGTTGTACGAGTAACCGATCGACAACGTCGTGTGCTTGAAGTGCTTGTCGAGCGTCTGCGAGTAACGCTCCTCGTCGATGACGTCGAGGTAGATGTACGGCGCGTCGCGACGACCGAGCTGCCCGATGATCATCGACGTGCCGACGATGACGTCGGCCTCGCGATCGACGAGGACGAAGACGTACTCGCGCCGCTTCGGGTCCTTGATCGCGCCGGTGAAGCTGCGCTGCGACATGTCGAGGATCGTCTGGATCGCGCCGCGCTCGGCCGGGAGGTTCACCGTGTTTAGGTGATGCGCCACGGCGAGGAGCTGTTCCTCGTCGGCCGGTCCTGCACCTCGGATCTCGTACGCGAGCATGCGGTCGCGCTTCTACCACGTCGCCGCGCGCGCGAAAAATCACCGTCACATGCAGACGCCGTCGCTGGGACACGCGAACCCGATGCAAGCAAACGGGATGATGTCGGGCGCCTTCACGCACATCATGGCCGTGCACGAGGCGTTGTCGGCGCACGCCCCGGCGCACGCCTCACCGATGCCCGGAAGCTTCTTGCACACACTCATGTCGCAGACCCCGGCGCTGCACCGTCCGTCGGGGCACGCCTCGCCGACGGCCGGCGCCTTTTTGCAGACGCCGCCGATGCATGCGAGACCGGACTTGCAGAGCACGCGCTCGAAGCCGGTGCCGGGGAGGTCCTCGTTGCAAGCCGCGTCGGCGTCGCCGGTCGGGCGGAACGCGATGCACACCTTCGGATCGCCCATCTTCGGCTCGCCGCAGCCGACGAAGCCGCGCTCGTTGTCGAACCCGAGGCTCCCGCGCTTGCATTCTTCCGGCGTCGTACAGCCCTCACCCGGATTCTTCTTGCCGTCGAGGACGCCCTGGCACACGCGCGGCGCAGCGCTCGCGGTCGCGCGATCCGTGCATTTCGCCGTGGCGCGATAGGTAGAGACGCAGGTTGCCGCAAGCTTGCCGTCGTAGGTGACGACCGGCGTGTTCGCGTCGCGGATCTTCTTCTCCACCGCGGCCGTGCAGCCCGCGATCGGCTTGCAGCACGCCGCCGCGTCGTCGCAGATCGCGGCGGCGAGCTGCGTCGCGAAGTCGTCGATCGTCAGGTCCGAAGGAGGCGCAGTGGAGCTCGACGCCGTACTGCATCCGAGGAGAAGGATCGCGAGGAACGATGCACGCATGGTCGCGATGCTATCGGTTTCGGCGGAGGTCGGTCCGATTGGTGATGCGTCGTCAGTCCTGCGCGACGCCCGCCGGCGGCTCCGACGCGCGGCCGTTGAAGCGGATGCCGCTGCCTGCGTGCACTCTGCACAGACCTCGCGCGCGTGCCGTCGCGTCGAACGCGACCACGCGGCACGTCGAGCACACGGCGAGCGACGACTCGTAGTCATCGGGGCGCGTGAGGTAGTCGACCGCGATGAGCGACAGGACGCGCTCGGCGAGTCGCATCCGCGTCGGCGACACGGGAATCCATCCCGGCTCGCCCTGGTCGTCGCGGCAACGCGAGACGAGCGCACCGCCGAGCGCGCTGAACGCGAAGCCGACGCCGCCGTCCGGTTGCACGAGCGTGCGGAGCGTGATGAGCACCTCGTCGTGCGCCTCGCGCATCACGCGCTCGATCGCGTACGGCGCGATCGTCCGTCGCGCGACCGCGCTTCGCCTCGCCATGATCGCGTCACGGCGCGCCGCGAGATCGAGCGCCTCGCGCGCGTGCCGCGTCACGTCGCGGTACGGACCTGCGAGCCACGCCCCGAGCTCGGGTTTTCCCCAGGCCGCGAGCACGCCGTTCAAAAACGAGATGGCGCCGTAGCGGCAGCTGTCCGCAACATCGCCGACGCTCACGCCTTTCGGCAGCGCTCTCGCGAGCGCTTCCATCCCGCGGCCTGGAGTCCTCTGGATCAACGGATCCATCGCCTGCTAGCCTCGGCGTCCGTGCGCCTGGAAATACGTGTGTTTGTCGTCTTCATGTTCATGATCGTCTCGGCGGTCTCTGGATGCACATGCAACAAGAGGGCGAGCGATCGAACCAAGGTCGCCGTTTCGATTTTCCCGCTGTACGACCTGGCGCGCACGGTCGCGGGGCCCGACGCGGACGTGTCGCTCTTGCTGCCTGCAGGCCGCAGCGAGCACACGTTCGATCCGACGCCGCGCGAGGTCGAGAGCGTCGCGGCGTCGCAGCTCGGCGTGATGGTCGGGCTCGGGCTCGATCCGTGGATGGAGAAGCTGATGAAAGAGGCCGCGCCGAAAGCGCGCGTCCTCAAGGTCGGCGATCGCGTGAAGACGATGACGATCGCTATGGATCCGATCGCCGACGAAGAAGCGCATGCGGGCGGGAAGAAGGACGACGACGATCACGACGAGAAAGGCGGACCCGATCCGCACGCGTGGCTCGATCCGCAAAACGCGATCGTGATGGCGAAGGCGATCGGCGAAGAGCTCGCGATCGTCGACGCGCCGCACGCCGACGGATACCGCGCGCGCGCCGCCGCGCTCGTCACCTCGCTCGAAGCGCTCGACAAGGCCGTCGAGGCGCAGACCAAAGCGTGGAAGACGCGCGGCTTCGTCACGTTCCACGGCAGCTTCGGATATTTCGCGAAGCGCTACGGGCTCACGATCGTCGCGGTGATCGAGCCGTTCCCCGGATCGACGCCGACGGGCGTCTACATCGAAAAGGTGCTCGTGGTCGTGCGGCAGAAGAAAATCGGCGCGCTCTTTCGCGAACCGCAGCTCGATCCGAAGCCGGCGCAGATCATCGCGGACGAAGCGAAGATCCCGCTCGGCCTCCTCGATCCGGTCGGCGGCGGCGCTGACACCGATACGTACGAGAAGATGATCCGCTTCAACGTGGCCGCGCTCGCCAAAGTGCTCGAGTAGATCGCGCGATGTTCCTCGGAACTCTGCCGCTCCCGGAGCAGCCGCACGTCCTCGACGTCGACGACGTCACGATCGAGCTCGGCGGCAAGCGCGTCATCGATCGCGTCTCGTTTTGGGTGCCGGTCGGCGAGTTCTTGTGTTTGTGCGGACCGAACGGGGCGGGGAAGAGCACGCTGCTCAAGGCGATCCTCGGGCTGCTCGCGCCGTCGTCGGGATCGATCCGGATCGGCGGCGTCGATCCGAAGCGCGGGCGATCGAAGGTCGGGTACGTGCCGCAGAGAAAGAGCTTCGACCGCGATTTCCCCGCGTCGCCGCTCGAGGTCGTCGTCGCCGCGCTGCGTGGGCGATGGCCGCTCGTCGTGCGCGGCGAAGAGAACGATCGCGCGATGGCGGTGCTCGAACGAACCGGCGCGGCGAAGCTCGCACACGCGCAGATGCGCGATCTCTCCGGCGGCGAGACGCAGCGCGTGTTCCTCGCGCGCGCGCTCGTGACGAATCCCGAGATCGTCATCCTCGACGAGCCGACCGCGGGCGTCGACGTCGGCGGGCGCGCTGCGATCATCGAGCTGATGGCGGAGATCAGCGCGTCGGACACGATCGCGGCGGTGCTCGTCACGCACAACCTGCAAGCCATCGCGCGCTGCGCGGAGCGCGTCGTGTATCTCGACCGCGACGTGAAGGCGTGGGGGCTCTGGAGCGAGCTGAACGCTGAACGCGCGCTCTCCGCCATTTATGTCGAAGCAGGCGATCATCCCGCGCATTTGGACGGAGATTGATGCGCGCCGCTACCCTAGCCGCCGGGGGCGCATCTGGTAGGCTGATCCTCCGTAAGCTCCGAGAGGCGGACCGTAGATGCCGCGAGACGTTCACATACCGCTATTGCTGTGGATTTGCGCGGCCGTTTGCGCGCACTTCCTGCTTGGCGGTGGTGGGCTCGTCGTCGGCAAGATCCACGACGATCACTCGGCGATCCTCAGTCTCCTCGTGAACGCGCGCGACAAGACGCGCATGCAGGAGCAAACGTTCGAGGTCACGCTCGACGATCCGAACGCGAAGCCGCCCGAGGTTCCACCCGAAGAAGAGGTGAAGCCCGACGAGCCGAAGCCCGAGGACGTCAAGAAGGACGAAGAGAAGAAGGACGAGCCGAAGGTAGAGCCGCCGAAGGTCGAGCCGCCGAAGCCGGAGCCGCCGCCGCCTCCGAAGCCGGAAGTGAAGAAGCCGGATCCGCCGAAGGTCGAGCCGCCGAAGAAGCCGGAGCCGAAGAAGCCCGAGCCGCCGAAGAAGCCGGAAGAAGAGAAGAAGGTCGTCGTCGTCCCGCCGAAGAAGGACGCGCCGCCGCCGCCGAAGCCGCCGGACGATCCGCTGAAGGACAAGCGCATCGCGGTGCGCCAGCAAGTGAAGCCGGATCAGAAAGACAATCCGGAGGCGAAGTACATCGGCGATCAGGCGAACAAGGTCGACGAAGAGACGCGCGCGACGATCACGAACCACGAGCGCGACGACAAGATCCCGACGCCGGGTGGGAATCACACGGGGCCGGACAAGAAGCCGGGCGACAGCGATCGCACGAAGATCGCCGACGCCGATGAGCACAAGGGCGATCCGCGGCGCGCGCCGGGCGAGAAGGGGACGGAGTTCGACGTGCAGCGTTTGCCGCCGCCGTTGCCTGCGCCCGTCGCGATTCAAGGTCCGCCGACGAACAAGCAAGCGCCCGGGCAAGAAGCGAAGCCCGCAGCTCCGACGCCGCCCGCTGCGGCGCCGCCTGCGCCGAACGGCCCGGTGAATCCCGCGCCGAAGTCGGCGCCAGCCCAGCCAGGAGCTCCTGCGCCGCCGCCGGGTGGTCAGCCTTCGCCGGCGGTGCAGAACTCGCCGGATGGATCGTGGACGTGGAAGCCGACGAATCCGAATCCGGGGACGGGGCCCGTCGCGTCGGCTGGACCGGGGACCGCGAAGGCGCCGCCGAAGGCCGCCGCAGCGCCGATCTTCGGACGCGGCGTGAGGCCGTCGCCCGGCGCGGTGAATCCGAATTTGAGCCAAGGCGATGTCACCGCGATCGTCGGTCAAGGCGAAATCAAGCGCATGCGCGAGGCCGACGGCGAGCGTCGCAAGAGCGAGCACAAAGGATCGTGGACGGCGTCGAGCTTCGAGCGGTGGCGCAGCTCGATCGAGAACTACGTCGCGAGCGTGAAGCCTGGAAACCAGACGTCGCTCAACACCGCGCAGTCACCGTTCGCGACGTACCTGAACGGGATGCACAACCGCATTCATCCGTTCTTCGCGGATGCGTTCCTCGGATCGCTCGACGGTCTGCCGAAGGAGCATCCGCTCAACAACACCAAGATGATCACGCGCCTCGAGATCATCCTGACGAAGGACGGCCATCTGCAGAGGATGGGGATCGTGAAGACGAGCGGCGTGACGGCGTTCGACATCGCGGCGCTCGATGCGGTGAGCCGCGCGGCGCCGTTCGGGCCTGCGCCGACGGCGATCGTTTCCAAGGACGGCAACGTCTACTTGTGGTGGGAGTTTCATCGCGACGAGGTCTATGCCTGCTCGACGATGAACGCGCGCCCGTTCCTCTTGAACATCGAGCCGACCAAGCCGGTCGAGCCGCCGCCGGCAGCTCCGACGCCGCCGACTTCACCGCAAGAGAAGGGGCCGCCGCCGACGAACACGCCGGACACGCGGTCGGGGTGGTGGCTGCGTTCGCCGCAGAAGACGTCGCAGATCCACACGTAGTAGGCTTCGTCGGACGTGAGCTTGGCCTCAGAGACACCGCCTTCCGACGTCGCAGATCCGGTTCCGCCCGTCGACCCCGGCGCAGCGCCCGAGGAGTCGCCCACGCTCGCGGCGTCGACGTTGCTGCGCGCGACGGCGTATTGCGGCGTGCTCGCCGCGGCGATGGGGGTCGTCATCGCGCCGGGGATGCGCGGGACGGCGCCCGAAAAGATCGTGCAAGCGACGGATCGCGTCGCGGCGTCGCTGTCGTATTTGCTCTACGGGCTCGTCATCGCGTCGCTGATTCGCGGCGGATACGAGCTGCTTCGAACGAAGCGCGCGCCGATCGTCGTGCGCGCGCTCATCGGCCTCGGTGCGGCGACCGCGGCTGCGATGGCGGCGCCGGCGCTTCACGCGCGGCTGCCGTCGATTGCGGCAGTGATCCTGACGATCGCGGCGGTGGTGGCGATCGTTCCGGCCGCGTGGACGGCGGTGCGCGCGCCGCACACGCGCGCGGTGAGCGTGGTGCTGATGCTCCTCGCGGTCGCGGCGCTCGCGCGGCTCGGCGCGTGGGAGCTCGCGCTTGCGGCGTGGGAACGGACGAGCACGCCGCTGCTTCGTGTCGCGCGTGGGCTCGCGACCGGAGGCGTGGTGTTCGAAGGGCTCGCGCAGCTCGTCGCCGCGGCGTGGCTCGGGACGCGCGCGAAGCTGTGGGGGCAGCTGATGTCGTCGGCGGCGATCGTCGCGGCGCTCATGCTCACGTGGGGCGGGATGCAGGAGCTTCATAGCGATACGGCGAAGTGGCAAGCGGTGCTTCACACCGCGCTCGCGGATGCGGCGGCGCCGCCGATTCCGCACGGCCTCACGCCGATCGCGACGTTCTTCGCGGCGGCGTCGGTGCTCCTCGCGCTCGTCGCGGCGGCGCAGCCGGGTCAGGTCGCGGCGATCGTCTGCGCGATGGCGCTCGCGCTGATTTCGCGTGGCGCGCTCGATGCGCCACTTCGCGCGCTCACGGGGATCGCGGCGGCGGTTTGGATCACGGTCGCGTGGGGCGACGATCGCGCGATGTGGAGACAGCTCATCGACGCGAGAAAGACGCGGGTCGCGGAAGGCACGCCGGACCGCGAGGCGAACGGGGCGTAGATCGGTCCGCTTCGGCGCCGATTTGGGCCGCAACTGGCCGCATCTTCAGGGGTCTGCGGACCCTGACGCTTGCCGGAAGGGCCGTCATCCCCTAAAGAGAAGGCCCCTCCCCGTGGCCAACCTCGAGTCGCTCAACATCCAGGCCCGCGCGCAGGCCGACTCCGCGCCGCCGCGAAGCCGCGCCGCGACGCTCGCGCGCGATCTCGTCGCGTTGACGAAGCCGCGGATCACGCTGCTCGTTTTGCTGACGGGCGCGGCGGGGATGGGGCTCGCGCCGGGCGGCGTGTCGTCTGGTGGGAAGGGCTGGCCGATGTGGCTCTCGCTCATCGGGACGGCGCTCATCGTCGGATCGGCGAACGCGCTCAACATGTGGTGGGAGCGCGACGTCGACGGGTTGATGTCGCGCACGAAGTCGCGTCCGCTTCCGGCGGGGCGTATGGCTCCGGACGTCGCGCTCGGCTTCGGTCTTTTGCTCGCGCTCGTGTCGGCGCCGATGCTCTTCGCGGTCAACGTCGCGACCGGCGTGCTCGGGCTCGTCGCGCTCGTCAGCTACGTCGTGATTTACACGCCGATGAAGCGCTACACGTGGCTCGCGCTGCTCGTCGGCGCGATCCCGGGCGCGATGCCGCCGCTCATGGGATGGACGACGGTCACCGGCAGCCTCGACGTCGGCGGCCTCCTTCTCTTCGGCGTCCTCTTCTTGTGGCAGGTCCCGCACTTCGCGGCGATCACGCTCTTCCGTCGCGACGACTACGCGAACGCGGGGCTCAAGGTCGTGTCGGTCGATCGCGGCGAGCGCGGCGCGAAGCACGTCGTCGTCCTCTACACGGTGCTGCTCGTCGCGACGACGCTCTTGCTCGTCCCGTTCCGCGTCGCGGGCATGCATTACCTCGCCGTCGCGGCTGTGCTCGGCGCGGTGTTCCTCGCGTTCGGCGTGCGCGGTCTCTTCGCGGGCGCGGGGGCGCGTTGGGCGAAGCAGCTCTTCGCGTACTCGATCGTCTATCTCGTCGCGCTCATCGCCGCCATGTTGCTCGACCGCGGCGCATGAGCGCCACGGCGTCGGCCGCACCCGTGACCGCATCGCCGCCGCCGTCGCGCAAGAAGCGCATCCTCTTCATGGCCGCGATGCTCACGCTCGCGCTCGGCGTCGCGCTCGTCGGACGAAAGTTTCGACCGCTCCCACCGCTCGCGCCGATCGGGAAGCTCCCCGCGTTCTCGCTGATCGATCAGCGCGGCGCACGCTTCGACGCGGCGAGCCTCGCCGGCAAGGCGTGGGTCGCGGACTTCATCTTCACGACGTGCAAGCAATCGTGCCCGCGCCTCACAGCGCGCATGACCCAGCTTCGCGCGCTCGTCGCGAAAAAGCGCGGCACGAAGGATCTCGGCGTCCGCTTCGTCTCGTTCTCGGTCGATCCGGAGAACGACACGCCCGAGGTGCTCTCGGCGTACGCCGCGAAGGTCAACGCCGATCCCGCGAGCTGGTCGTTCGTGACCGGGCCGAGCGAGGACGTTCAGCAGACGATCGTGAAGGGCTTCAAGGTCACCGCGCAGCGCATCGACAAGGGCGCGGGCGAGTACGACGTGCTCCACGGCAATTGGTTCGTCGTCGGCGACGGCGCCGGGCTCATTCGCGGTTACTACTCGACCGACACCGACGACGACATCGACGTCATCGCACGCGACGTGCTTCGCGTGATCGACGAGGCCCGATGACGCGCGAAGAGATCGGCGCCGCGCTCGCGTTGACGAACGCGATCCTCAACGGCACGGCAGGGGCGCTCATTCTCGCGGGTCGCGTCGCGATCGCGAAGAAGAAGCCGATGGTGCATCGCGCGCTGATGATCGCCGCGTTCGTCACGTCGGCGGTGTTCCTCACGTCGTACCTGACGCGCGTCGCGCTGACGCGCACGCACGCGGATCCGCACACGGGATGGGTTCACTACACGTACTTGCTCGTCCTCGTGACGCACATGATCTGCGCGATGGCGGTCGTGCCGCTGGTGCTCCGCACGCTGTGGCTCGCGTACAAGAAGCGCTTCGAACAGCATCGCAAGATCGCGCGCGTGACGTTTCCGGTGTGGCTCTACGTGTCGGTCACCGGCGTCGTCGTCTACGTGATGCTGTACGTCGTGCCGGTCTGATCAGTCGACGGGCTTCGGGCTGAAGCCGAGGCGCTTGCGGGTCTCGGTCTCGAGCACGCGGAGCTCGTCGCCGCAGCTCGTCGGCGCGCCGGCCTTGAAATCGGCGCCCGCGAAGACGTCCTTCGTGCGCGCCGCGACGACGTACCAGTTGTCGCCCTTCTTCATTTGAAAGCTCACGTGCTCGCCTTGATCGAGGCCGCCGTATCCGGCCGACGCGCGCTTCGAAGCGCCGGAGACCGAGAGGATCTCGGGCGTCGTGTTGGTGACTTGGACCATGACGACCGCGCCCGTGTCGTCGATGTCGATGCGGACGCCGTCGTGGACGTCGCTGCACTTCGGAGACACGACGAGCCCTTTGCCGGGCTCGAGCGCCGACGTCGCCGTTGATGCGGACGCGGAGGTCGAGGCCGCCGCGGGCACGGGCGTGGGCGTCGCTGCGCCGCAGCCGATGCCGATGCCGACGAGCATCGTGCAAGTGGCGAGCGCGAGCGAACGCATGATCGCACGGTAGCACGCGGCCTCCGCGTCGCGCTTCACCGCGGGAAGGCGGCCGCGTTCCCGCCGTCGACGGTGACCACGCAGCCGGTCGTCGACGCGGCGGTCGCGAGGTAGACGAACGCATCGGCGACGTCGTTCGCGGCGACTTCGCGACGCAGGAGGTTCGCGCGGAAATAATCGTCGGTCGACACGCCGCGCGCCGCCGCGCGTGACTCGAGGACGCCGCCGCCGAAGAGCCCGGTGCGAATGCGATCGGCGTTCACCGCGTTCGCGCGGACGCCGTGCGCGCCGAGATCGACGGCGTATTGGCGCATCAACGCGACGAGCCCCGCCTTTGCGACCGCGTACGGTCCGAAGCCGGGGCCTTGGTTGAACGCGCTCTTGCTCGCGTTGAAGAGGAGGCATCCTCCGCGCCCTTGCGCGATCATGACGGAGCTCGCGACGCGCGCGACGTGGTTGTGCGCGAGGAGGTTCAGCTCGAGCGATGCACGAAGCGCCGCGTCGCCGGCGGGCGTGTCGAGGCGTCCTTCGGGTGCGTTGCCGGCGTTCGAGACGACGACGTCGACGCCGCCGAACGTGCGCACCGCGAGCTCGATCGCGCGCGCGACGTCGCCTTCGTCGGTGACGTCGCACGCGATGTGCGCCACGCGGCGCGCGAGCTTGCCGCTGATTTCGCGCGCGGTCGTCGCGACGGCAGACGCGTCGCGATCGGCGAGCACGACGTGCGCGCCGAGTCCCAGCATGCGCGCGGCGGTCGCGCGTCCGATCCCGGAGGCCGCGCCGGTCACGAACGCGACGCGTCCCGAGAGCGGCGAGTCGGCGACCGGTTTCAGCTTCGCTTGTTCGAGGCTCCAGTATTCGACGTCGAAGAGATCGAGGCGATCGACCGGCGAATACGTGCCGATGTCCGCCGCGTCGCTCATCACGCCGATCGTGTGTGCGTAGACCTCGCTCGCGATCCGCGCGTCGTCGATCGTCTTGCCGGTCGCGCAGACGCCGAGCTCCGGCAAGACGAAGACGACGGGCCACGGCGCGAGCTTCGTCTTCGTCACGCCGCGCGACGCGCATGCCTCGGCGAAGTAAGCGTCGTAGCGCCGCGCATACGCCGCGATCTCGTCTTCGATCTGCGCGGAGAGTGCCGCCGGATCGTCGTTGCGTAGCGCGCGCAGGAAGAGCGCCGTCGGCTTCGTGCGGATCACGTGGTCGGGCGTCGCGCAGCCGGTTTGCACGAGATCGTACGCATCGTCGCGACGTGCGAACGCGAGCGCCGCGTCCGACGAATCGAGCAGAACGATCGGCCCGCGCTCCGGAGCCGCGCCCGACAGCTTCGCGAGTGCGCCGCGCAGCCGCGGGAGCACGTCGACGGCGCGCGGGAACGGCGCGTCGATCGCCGTCGTCACGACCGCGCGCGCTCGTCGCTTATCCTCGACGTGCTTCTCGGCGCGCGTCACCGCGTCGATCGTCCGCTTGTAGCTCTTCTCCGCCGTCTCGCCGAACGTGAAGAGCCCGTGGCGCTGAAGCACCATCACGCTTGGCGCGACGCCGCGCGCGGCCATCGCGTCGAACGCATCGGCGCACCGCTTCGCCAGCGCGAACCCCGGCATCACGTAGGGCACCCACACCATGTGTTCGCCGAAGATCGCGCGGCATCGCGCTTCGCCGTCGGGCTGATCGCTCACCGCGAGGATCGCGTCGGCGTGCGTGTGATCGATGTACTTTGCAGGAACGTACGCGTGCAGCAGCGTCTCGACGCTCGGCGTCGGCGCGGCCGCGTCGAGCAGATGGAGGCGAAGCTCGTTCACCATCTGCTCGTCGCTCATCGCATCGAGCGCGCGCAGCCGAAGGAGCGGCGCGAGGCGAACCGCGGGATGCCCCGGCGGCTCGATCGTCGCGAGATCCCACCCGGACCCCTTCACGTAGAGGACATCGACCGCGCCATCGAGGAGCGTCGCCGCGCGCCCCTTCACCGACGTGTTCCCGCCGCCGTGCAGAACGAGCGCCGGATCCGCGCCGAGGAGGCGCGCCGTGTACGTCCGGAGCGCGAGATCGTGCGGAACGGTCGCTCCGTATCGAGCAACATCGCGCTCGGCGGCGGCAGCGTCGTAGCGATTCTTCATCGCGCCTGTCAGTAGCCCATCACGGGCGCGCTTGACAGTTGGGGCACCGAAAGCTACGAGTTCGCCTCTCTTTCAGGCGCGTAGCTCAGTGGTAGAGCACTACCTTGACACGGTAGGGGTCGTTGGTTCAATCCCAATCGCGCCTACAATTAAGTCCGCGAGTTACGATGCGGCGGTCGTCGTCGGAGCACCACTCGCGGGGATCGGAGCACCACCTGGAGCACCACTTGCGGTGCTGCTCGCGGGGCGATCCGTCTTCACGAGCTTAAGCATGCGACCGATGCTCTCGCGCTGCTCGACGGGGCTGACCGTCGAGTAGTGCTCCTTCATGCGGTCCGTCTGATGCCCCGAGATCGACTTCGTCACGATGCTCTCGACGTTCGCCGCGCGCGCCAGATCGTTGAACGTCCTTCGCATGCCGCTCGGCGTGAAGCGCTTCTTGAGCCCGACGAGCTGCCCGACGACGTTGAACGCCTTCGTCAAGCAAGACTCGGTGCGGAGGCCGCCGTCCTCGCGCGGAAAGAGAAGGTCGGAAGCTTCCTGCTCCGGTGTCTCGAGCTGCGTCTCGACATGCCACCGAAGCACGTCGATGATCTCGGCCGGGACGGTGATGCGTTGCCGCAGCCCCGTCTTCGGTTTGTCCATGATCTCCTGGCCGAGCGTGTGCGATCGGCGCACGAGAATGACGCAGTCGCTCCAAAGGATGTCGGGCGTCGGGCCGCTCCGCCGTAACGGGCGAAGCGTGCTCGGACGAAGACCAAGGGCGATGCCTACGAAGGTCATCGCGTAGTGCTGCGGATACTGCTCGTACATGCACGCGAGGAACTTCTGCGCCTCGTCCGTCACAAGCGAGTTCGGCTGCTCCTCCGTGTACGGCGTGTACGTAGAGGTGTCGAACGCTTCGGTCTCTTCGCTCGGGTTCGTCGCGAGGCCGAGCTCGCGCTTTGCCGCCTTGAGGATCACTTTAAGAATGGCCAACCAGCCGTTCGCGGTGACGGGTGAGTATTCCCCCGCCGTGATGAGCCGCGCGATCCCGACTTGCCACTCTTCGATGTGGTTCGCGCGAATCTGATCGACGAAGAAGTTACCGAACCCGGCGACGCCCATCGTGCCCGCGATGAGGTGCGTGAGCGTGTGGCGCCAGCGCTCGCGTCCCCTCGCGCTTCTGATCTTCCCTTTGACGATCTTCCGCTCGAGGAGCGAGACGCTGAAGTCGCAGAAGCGCGTCTTCGGAGTCTCGATCAAGACGAGACCGCGCTTTATGCGCGCCTTCTCGTCCCTGAGCCAGAGGAACGCCTCCGCCTCGTCCGCGTTCGGGAGCACCTTCTTGATCTCGCGCATCGCTCCCGTCGTCGGATCGAGGATGCGCGCTCTCACGAGATGACCTCCTTCCTTCCGCTTCCAGAGTCCCGGCACCTTCGTCGCCACGACGAAGGTCTTCCATTGCCACTTCCACTGCTTGTCCATGTGCTGCTCCGTGTGGAGGTGCACCCGGACGATCCACCGGCATCGTAGCCGGGGGATCGCCTTGGGCAAAGCGCTCGATCTCTTCGATCGTGAACAGCAGTGCGCCGCGCCCGCCGCGCCGACCGACGGCGAGGAGCCGGCCTTCGAAGACGGCCTTCCGGACGCTGCCCGGTCCCTTGTAGCCGAGCATGGCCGCCGCCGCGCGCGCGACCACGTACGGCGCGCGCGACTTCGCGTCCGCACGCGCTCGGTCGCCGACGCGCGCCACCGATGAGCTCGCCGCTGGTGGAGGTTCTGGTGGCGCCGGAGCAGCGCGCGCCGCGGTCGTCGTCGCGCGCCGCGCCGCCGACCGTGACGATCGCGCGCGCGGGCGCGATGACCGCGCGGGCGCCGGCGCCAGGTTCGGAGTGCGCATGACGATTGGAACTTCGCTCGACGGAAGCGGGAAGCTGCAACTCCATGTCTCGTACTGGATCTTGCCGCCGTCGAACGCGGACGCGTCGAACATCGATCCCCCGAACGCAGAAGCCTCGAACGTTGCTCCCCACGTGACGTACTCGGTTTCGGCCGTAGAGTTCCAATCTCTCGGGGTCGCGACGATCGCGGGGCCGCGAGCGGCCGCCGCGATCGCGAGATCGATCATCCCTAGAACCGATTGCGCGTCATCGAGCTCCGTCGAGTCACCGAGTCGCGTGCACGTCGACGCGAGCTTCGCGCGCGCGTCGAGCAAGATCTTAACAATCGAGGGCTCGACCTTCGTACCCGACATTTCGACGCTCAAGCTACGACGCGCGCGCCGGAGCGTCCACGAACGACGCGGGAAAAAAAAGAGCGCGTCGCCGCCGCGCGGGCGGCGGTTCGTCATGCGTAACGTTCTGCAACGGGTTGCGTGAACGCGTGCTCGTGTCGTCCGCGACGTCGTCGAGCAACACGCAGTGCGTGTGCTCCTGCGACGACGATTACGCGACCTGCGCGACGCGCGCGTCGATCCACATCGAGGCGCCGTTCTCGAAGCGGACGAACACCCACGGGCCCGCGTAGGACACGACGGTCGCCGGGTAGCAATTGCCGTCGGTGCCGAGGACGAGGACGCGCGTCCCTGGCGGGGCATACGCCGGGTGCGGAGGGATCATCGGCGCACGCTGCGGCAACGGCGCCATCTGCGTCTTCGGATCTTCCCGCGCGACGTAATCGCGGCCCGCCTGCGTGATCGCGTAGATCCCCTTGTTGAGCCTTTCGACAAGCCCGCGGGAACGTAACCGGCCGAGGAGAGCGCCAGTGATGCTGTGTAACTTCGCGCCGCACTCGCGCAAGCCGCCGGGACCGGGAACGCGCGCCTGCACCTTCCAGAGCGGTGACGTTGGATAGAGCGCGCGGGCCGCGGAGCGCACGTCGGTCACGCCGCCCGCCGACACGAGCATCCGTAGCACCTCCAGGATCTTCTCGTGCCCCTCGTAGCCGCCGCCCGGCATGATCACTCCCGGGCCTCTCGAATTGGCGAGCGAGCCCACGCAGAAAGCTAACCACTCCGAGCCGCGGAGGAAGGGCACGGGCGCATCGACGACGCCGCCGAGACGCTGCCGCCACTCATGAACCTGCCCCTCGGCGCGGCGAACCCGATGTGCGCGGCGAACAAACCTGCCCCGAATCCGATGGTCCGCGCGTGGGGCGCGCTCGGGAATCCGATGACGAATCCGATGAAAACCCCTGCATCGGACTCCCACGAGTATCGAACCGTAGCGGGCCTCGTACACGACTTGGCTGCTTCCGATCGATGGCAGCTCAGTTGCTGTCGCGATCCCCTCCAACAAGGTCGACTCGCCCGAGCCGTTCTCGCCGACGAAGAACGTGACCGCCGCGTGAACATCGAGCATCGGGAGCGTTCGAATCTGCGGCACCGAAAAGGGATACGCTGCGTCATCGCCGGGCGGCGCGTGCTTCAGGGAGATGCGCATCAAGCTCGGCATCGGACGCGAGCATCGTAGCGCTAGGTTTGGCTACGGCGCCCGGGGTCGCTTCCGTCCGACGTACACTCGCCGCGTACGGAGGTACGCCGACCAACACCGCACACTCTCCGCGGCGTGATCCGGCGCGCGTAGGAGCTGAGCCGCACCGCGCGCTGGGCGGAATCCAGTCTATCCTCGCGACGTCATGCGCCTCCAGGCGAACGTGGGCGTGGGTCGTGCGCGTGAACGTGCGCGCCTTCCGAGCACGGGCGTCATGAGATCGCCTCACGGCGAACGCCACGGGCGAGGTATACGACGATTGCGACGTTCATCACCAACGCGAACACGCGAACGAAGCTCACGCGGTGCGCGATCTCGTAGACCTCGAAGGGCAGGAGCGCGCTCGTCGTGACGACGACGAGCCACGGCCCCACCAATGCCTGCGATGAAGCGCCCCCTTCGGGGACGGGTCGCGCGCCGACGAGGTGTGGCATCCGGCGACGGCCGCGGCGGCGATGAGCGTGACGAAACAGGCTGACCGATACGGGCGCGCCCGCCCAGCCGAGCCCCGTCTTGCGTTCACGAGGCGTGGGCGTGGGCGTGGGCGCGAGCGTGGGAACGGCTCGACATTCACGGGCAGGTCGGCCCAGCGGCTCGACACACGCCGACGGTGAACGCGTCCGTCGCGCCGCCGCACGAGACAGTCGTGCACGTCGCGCCGGCGGAGCAATCGGACGATTTCCGGCACGCCATCGGGCCCGCGTTGCACGCAGCCGCGTACGCCGTCTCCGATCCCGCGCCCGTCCCATCGTGCCAACAACAGAAGCTGTCGTTGACCGCGTCGAACTCCGTGCACGCGACGAACATCCCGGCCGCGCTCGTGCACGACGCCGCATGGAACGACGAGATGCAATACGGCGCGGCGCCCCCGGCCGGAATGCAGCACCCGATGCCCGCCGTCGTGTCGCACGGACACTTGCCGAGCGAATCCACGGGACCGCCGTCGATCGGAGGCGGGCGATCCGCGTCCGCGGCGTCGGCGTTGGCGCCATCTGCGGCGTCGCTCGCGCCTTCGGCAGCGCCCGCGTCGGTGTAGCGGACGTTGAGATCCGCAATGGACTCGCAGCCTGGCAAGAACGCGAACGCGATGAGCCCAGCCCGAATGGTGCGCGACGTCACCATGTATGCGCCACCGTCATGCCGACCGACCGCAACCCGACCGACGGCGCGATCTGGATCTGCCCGGACGTGCTCGTCCGTTTTTTCGGCGCCGTGAAAACGAGCACAGCGCCTGCCGCGACGGCGATGCCGCCGCCGACGAGGCCGATGGTGGCGACGGTGGCGCTCGACCGCGCGGCGCCGCGCGTCCCTTCGATCGCCTGCGACGATGCGGTGCAGCTCGAGAGATCGCCGCCGCACGCTTGCTGCAAGTCGCTCCTTCTCGCCAAGGTGACTGCGCCGAAGAGCGAGCCGATGACGAGCGCGCCGATGCCTGCGCCGCCAATCGTGAAGCCGATCGTCCGTTGCGTGGCGCCCGGATCGTCGACGTCGAGCACGCGCGGCAGAGGCGAGGGCGCGGGCTGCGGAGGCGCGACCGGCGGCGGCGGGCGCGCGTCTCGGAGGACGACGCGCACCGTCGTGGTGCTCGCGTTCATCGTCGTCACCTGTTGCGACCATGCTTGGTTCGGCGCGGAGGCGTCGACGACGTGGCTCCCCGCGGTCGTCGCGATCACGCCGTCGCGGTAGTAGAACGGATCGACGCGCACGCCGTCGAACCGCAGCTCGAAGGCCGACATCTCGAGCGCGTCTGCCGGGAGCTCGACGCGCACCGCAGGGAGGCGCTTCGCGAGCTCGCCCGCGCGCGTCTCGGCGAGCGCGAAGCGATCGTCGTGGTTGACGTAGGCGAGCCGCGCCGCCTCTTTCAGGTGTTGCCACGCCTCGAGCGGCGCACTCTGCTCGACGCAATCGGCGAAGCTCAAGTGCGCGCCGATCGAAGGGCGGAGCGCGAGGCTCTCCTTCAACTTGACGAGCGCGCGATCGCACTGACCGCCGTCGATCAACGTGCGCGCCTCTTCGAACGCGGCGACGGCGCGGTCGGTGCCCGTGGGTTGCGCCGAGGCGATCGCCGGAAAGAATGCGAGTCCGCAAGCGAAGAGCAGCGTCCACCTCATCGTCTACATCCCCTCCTTCTTTCGAGACTCTCGATCAGAAACGCGCGGCAGGATTCTTCTTCGGGTCCGGCGGCGGAAGCTTCGGGCGCGTCGTGCCCGTCCGCGGTGAAGAGCTGGACGGACGCGGCGGCGTCGCGACGCCGGCGTCGGATGCCTCGAGGGACGGCGCGTCGGCCGCGACGGAGACGGCGCCGTCGGCGACGCTTACGACGGCGGAGCCGATCGTCGACGTGATCGCGACGTTCACCATGTCGCGCTCGGAGCTCTCGGTCTTGCGCGCGACGACGAGTATCAGCGAGGTGACGGCCGCGACGCCAACGATCGCTCCGCCGATCGCGAACGCGAGACGCCGCGGTTTGCGTTCGCGCGTCGTCGAGTCGAGCGCGGCCGCGGTGACGGTGTCCGTGATGCCCGCCACGGCGGCGCTCGTCGCGGGCGGCGGCTCCGACGACATGGTGCTCGCGTGGAAGACGCTAGCGACCCGCTCCGCCGATCCGCGCGATGCCGGCGCGGCGAACGGCTCGAGCGCGTTCGCGAGCTCGCACACGTTCTGAAAGCGCTCGGCCGGATCCTTGGCTAGGCATCGCTCGATGACGCGCCACAGATCCTCGGGGAGCCCGGCGACGCTCGGAGGGAACGCCGCCGGCGGAGCCGTCAAGACGAGCGCGCACGTCTCGGCGACGGTCCCGGCGTGGAAGGGGAGCGTGCCCGTGACGAGCTCGTAGAGCGTCACGCCGAGCGACCAGATGTCGGTGCGAGCGTCGACGTCGCGCGTCGCCCGCATCTGCTCCGGCGACATGTACGGAGGCGAGCCCATGAGGGCCGAGCTCTTCGTGAGCCCGCGGTCGGCGTCGAGCGTCTGATGCTTCGCGAGGCCGAAATCGAGCACCTTCACGACCGCGACGCCGTGCACGCGCCGCGTGACAAAGAGGTTGCTCGGTTTGATGTCCCTGTGGACCATCCCGAGCGCGTGCGCCTCAGCGATCGCCTCGCACGCTTGCAACACGTAGTCGATGGCGGTCGTCACAGGGAGCGTCGCGTGATCGACGAGCTGCGCGAGGTCCGCGCCCTCGAGCAGCTCCATCACCATGAAGGGCATTCCGCTCCGCAGGCGACCGACATCGGTCACGCGAACGGAGTTGTCGCTCTTGAGCCGCACCGCGGAGCGTGCCTCGCGCATGAACCGCTCGATCTGCTCGGCGGTGTTCGAGGGATCGGGGAGGAGCACCTTCACCGCAACGCGCTGGTGGAGCTCGATGTGCCGGGCCGCGAAGACGACCCCCATGCCTCCGCGTCCGACGACCCGCTCGATGCGGTACTTGCCGCCGAGCACGTCGCCAAGCATTACGGGAAGGGGATCCGACATTGGCCGAACCAATCATCGTACACGACTTTTCCCCCCTTTCATCTGCCCTCACTTCCCCCCGAACAGCGCCACCTCGCACGGGTTCGTACGCGTGAACCGCACGCTCGCCGTCCCAAAATCCCGCGAGTCGAAAATGAGCGCCCCCCCATCCGCACGAGGGCGGTAGCGCCCTTGCCCGATCGGTCCGGCCGTCAGGTTGGGCGTGTAGCGTGCGGCGAAGGCCGAAGGTGATTGTCGGGTCTGCAGGTCACGAACTTACCATTCGGGGAGTGTTCAGGTCGCTCGGCTGTCCCATCGTGCCGTCGTGCTCGGCGGCTCGGGCGGGTCGCCCAGCGCGATTCCGCGCGGGGCAAACCAGGGAGAGTCGGATGCGTATCTACGATGCGATGCTTGAGGTGCTGCGGATGCTGCGTGGTGAGATCCAAAGGTCACCGTGAAGCCGCCTCGTATCAGTCGTCCGCTTCTCCCAGGGAAGCTCGCGACGGCGGAGCTCCTATCGGTGCGCTTCCCGGGCGACTAGCGAAACGTCGGTCATCCCGACCGTTGTCGTCGGATCGCTCGCGATGGTCGGCTTCGCGCAGATGAACGCGTGCCGGAAGCCTGCGCGGTATGTGGAGGCTATGCACCGCCCTTCTCGCCCTCTACGCCGTTCTTCTCGCCGCGAACCGCTCCGTTTTGAACTGCAGACCGAACTTTCGCCATCGAACAACCCGCGCGGGTTGCAGGGCGGTGTGGGCGCTCGTCGCGCGAGCATCGATTCGAGCGCGCCGCGCGCAGCTCACTTCACGACCTTCTTCACACTCATCGACGCGGAGTGCGTCCAATAGACGAACGTCGCGTCGACCGCGATGCCACCCGGGTTCTGCGCTGACACCAGCGTCGTCGGCGTGCCGCCGCTCTTCAAGACTTTCTTGATGTTGCCGGCTCCGTCAGCGAAGTAGGCGTACGTCGCGTCGACGACGATCTGAAAGCTGTTCGGCTGCCCTGACGCGATCGTCGTCACGGTGCCCCCGCCGATGGGCGCCCTCCGCACGTTGCCGCCCGCGGATGCTGTCCAATAGACGAAGGCCGAATCGATTGCCATGTAACGCGGACAGTCCTGTCCGGGCGCCACGACGACGACGTTCGTGCCGTTGGTGTGCATCTGATCGATGGGGCTCTGGTTCGTGCAGCCAATCTGCGGTGACCAATAGACGTTGGTCGCGTCGGCGGCGATCGGATCGGGTCCGCCGCCAGCAACCGATAGTGTAACGACGGAGCCGCCCCCGGTCGGCACTGCATACACTCCGCCGGCTTGGTTTCCGAAGTCGGTGAAGTAGACCATCCCATTCGCGACGGCGAGTCCCTTGGGCTGGTAGGAGCCGGTCGCGAGTGGCGTAATCGATCCGGTCGCGATCGGTACCTTGTTGATGGATCCGCCACCGATGTCGGACCAGTAGACACTCGTCGCGTCGACGGCGATGCTGGTGACGCCTGATCCAACGCCCGCGGTGAGCTGAAACGTGCTGCCGCCGCCGATGGGCATCTTCATCGCGGTGCCGGCGCCGACATTGATCCAATAGATGTTGTTCGCGTCGAGCGTGATCGGCCCCGGCGCGTTCTGAGCCTGAGCGACGACGATGGGTTGGCAGACGCCGACGCTGCACGCGCCGCCGAGGCAATCGTGCCCGCACGCGCCGCAGCTCTGCCGGTCCGTTTGCACGTCGACGCAAACGCCGTTGCAACGCGTCGGCGTGTTGACGGGGCAGCCGGCGTCGGTACCGACGGATGCGTCCGCGTCCCGCGTTGCGTCGCCGCCTCCGACATCCGACGCGGAACCATCCGGTAGCGTGGCGTCCTCGATCGTCATATCGGCGCTGCCGTCACCCGGAACGGCGACGCAGAAATTGCTCAGGCACGTGAGGCCAGCGTTGCACGTTTGGTTCGCGTAGCACGCGCCGCCCTCGCTCCCCTGCACAGGCGAGGAGCCGTCGCCGCCTCCACACGCGATCGCGACGCCGGTCGCCGCGGTGCCAAACGCGATCAGCACTCCCATCCGCGCACGGTGCATCGCGGTCCCCCGGCCTCGTCGTGAGGCGAGCCAAGAATAGCACGGCGCCCGATCGGCGACCCGCGCCGCGCGTTTTGCGCGCTGGCCGCAAACGCCGAGGGCGTGAACTCATTCGGTACACGCATGCGGCTGGCTTCGCGTTTAACCTTCCTCGCCTGGGTCGCGCTTCCGATCGCGTGTCGCTCCCAAGGCACCGCGCCGGCCCCCGCGACGGAGGCGGCGCCGAGCTCCGTCGCTCGGGGGGACAGCGACGAGCGCGAACGCGACGACCGCGAGCGCGAGAAACACGACGAGCACGACGGCAAGCGCGAGCGCGGGCGGTTCGTGTTTGATGGTCTACGAGTGCGGTTGCAACAGCGCCTGCGTGCGCATCGATCGGCCGCTACGCGACTTGAAGGATCGGATGAGGGTGACCGCTCAGACGGGCTCGTGGAAGGACCGAACGCTGTACGCTCCGAAGACGCGCACGACCCTGGGCGACGAATTCTTCACGCTGGGGCACGTGCTCGATCGCAGCTCGTGCCAGGCGCGGTTCCCTCAATTAGGTTATCTGTGCGCGACAGGCGACCTGGGCGAGCCGCGGCGCTGCACGAGCTGCCCGGACTGAGCGCGGCACGTGCGCGATTGGCGCCTTGCGCCCGACGCCGATACCGCGCCGCCGTATGACCCTCCGATGCGCAGCCGCATGCTCCTGGGTCTCTTCGCGGTCATGGCGTGCGCTGCCGAGCGTGGTCGCGAGGCGCCGACCGCGCAGGCCGTTGCAAGTGGGCCGACGGCGACTGCGACATCGAGCGTCGTCGCAACAGCAGACCCGAGCCCACGACAGCATCACCTGCGCCGACCGCTTCGGCGAGCGCCTCGCCGCCGCCCGTCGTGCGCCCCGCCCCGCCCGACCCGGAGGTCGGCGACACGCCGCTCCGCTAGCGCATGGCGCTCTCACTCGTCATCGATCGGTCGGGCACGATGGCGGGCCTGCCCATCGTCACCGCGCTGAGTCGCGACGACTGCGTCGAGGTGATCTCCTTCGATAGGCTGCCGGTGCGCGAGGTCACTCTGCGGTCGCCGATCGCCCGCGCCACGATCAATGCGCGGATCGGCGCGATCATGACCGGCAGCGGCGCGGAGATTTTTGGAGCGCTCGACATGGCGCGCGTGGATCTCGCACAGGCGAAGGTGACGAAGCGACACGTCGCGCTCCTCTCCTTCGCCCGTGTCGCGACGCTCTTTCTCGACGATGTGACGAAGGATCTCCAGCGCGCCGGAATCACGCTCTCGACGATCGGGCTCACCGGCTCCGACGAGACGCTCCTTCAGCAGCTCGCGACGGGCGGCGGCGGGCGGTTCTACAAGGTCGCGGATACGATCACATTGCCGAAGGTGTTCGTTCGCGAGATCGAGGTGCGAGCGTCATCACTCCGGCTCGATCGCGCGCACGAGCTTGCTGAGGTCCTGAGTGAGCACGGGGTCAGGAAAGCGGACACCTGCCGCTCTCGTGTCAGGGCGCGAAGCAACGCCGATCCCTCGCTATTCCTGCCTCAGGAAACACGACGAGACCAGCGCGCGCGGGACCCCACCGATCGCGGCTGCCGTGGGTCCGGCGAAGAGGAGCGACGACGGGGCCGATCCGCCGCTCGGGATTCGTTCGCTTCTCTTGACGTGGGCGACGCACCGGCGTGCCGCCGTGATTCCCGCGCGTTCGCGTCTCGGAGGCGCGGCGTCGTCCCAGCGCACGCGCCGTGGCACGCGATCTTAAGATCGACGACGCGGGTGCTCGCGTTCATACTCTTGCCGATGGGCATGAGTCGCCAAGACTTGGTCGTTGCCGGGCTGGTAGCCGCAGTGGGCGTGTTCGCCGTTATCGGGATCAGGGTGAATCGTCGCCGGCGTCGCGAACTCGATTCGGTTCACCGCGACGCTAAGTCGATCATTGCACGCGAGGTCGCCGAGGTCGGTCGTATGCTCGGCGTTCGCCCTCCTCCGATCGTCTACACCTACGCGACTCCGAACGCAGCCTCGAATGGTAGGGACGTTCTGATCAATCCGCATTACTTGCATGGGCGAATCGAAAAGTGCGCCAATGCAGCGGAAGCGAACGGGCTGATCGCGCTCATAGTTGGCCATGAGCTCACGCATCACACGTTTCTCGACGCCCTGGTGCGCGCGTCGACGGCGGTGCTACACGCGCAAGAGTTCCGAGCGGACTATTGGGGAACGTATTGCGCGGCGTCGCGCGGCCACGAACTGAGCGCGATTGAGTATGACGCTCCGCGGAGCGCGCGGCGCGGGAGTTGGACGCACCCCGCACAAGGCGCCCGAAACGTCGTGCGACGTCACGCTGCCGCTGAGGGGCGCCGTGTCAACCCAACGGCAGCCGGTGCGGTCGCGCGTTCAGCAGCTCGGCGAGCTCGACGCGGACGAGCGTCGCACGCGCTCCTCCCTTGGCTCGCAGTCGGCCCGACCCTAGGCGCGGCGGAGCGCCGCAGGATGCTCACGCGATAAGGCGCAGCGGAAGCGCAAGACGTTTGCGCTCGCTCGAACACGCACCACACCGCGCTCACGGACAGTCGCCTCCCTCATCGTAGGTGGCTCACGCTCTCTCCCGGTGGAGTTCGAACTCCGTTCCGTGCGCGCCGTCGCGCCTCAGGTGGTGCTCCACTTTTGGAGCACCACCTGGAGCACCACTCTGTCGTCACGGGGTGGATCGTCCCGAAGCACCGCTGTTGAGGTCTCTCGAAGAAAGTGACGCCCGGTAACGCGCCGCAACGCTCCCGAGCGCCTTGACACTGTCGCGACGCGCGAGCGACGCACGCTCACGACGAATGTTCTTCGTCCGGAATTTCTCCGCTGGCGCGTGGTCGAGAATCGCTCGGGAGGTGCCATCTACGGAGATACGTTCACCGCCGGGCCCGAGGGAGACGTCGAGGACGTCGTGGAGGCCGCGTTCGGGTCGGATACGATCGCGGGGAGCGCGACGGTCATCGGTACCGCGACGACCATGGTCAACGGCGACGTCGGCTACACAGTCGAGCCCGTCCTCTCGCTTACGCCGGGCGCGTACTCGGGCATCACGATCACGGTGGACGGCGGACCCTCGTGGGTGTCGATCAACGAGGTCTCGCTCGTAACGCAAGCGTGCCCCTGAGTCCGCTGCGGTAGTCGTAGATCGCGCGCCGGAAGAGCGTGCTACATTCGAGGTTGGATCCGTCACTCCTTCCGGGGAGACTTCTCTTGCGATGCTTCGTGTCACGACTCGCGTGCGTCGTCGGCGTGCTCGGTATCGCCGCAGCGTGTTCCGGCGCTCCGATCGACGTCCAGGGCGGACCGGGGAGCGTCGGGGGCGCTTGCTACCCGAACAACACCTGCAACGCGGGACTCGCGTGCTTCAGTCACATCTGCGTCGCGCCGCCGGGCGCCGACGGCGGCACGTCCGATTCGGGTGATGCGTCGAACGACGCAGCGGCGGCGGCCTACGCGAAGGCGTACTGCGGTAAGTCGCGCGATTGCTTCGGTGGTGGGATCGGTTTCGTCGATCTCGCGACGTGCGTCGCGCGACGCAAGGCCGATGCGGCCGACATCCTCGGCGCGAAAGGGACGGGTTGGACGGCGTCTGGGCTCTCCGATTGCGCGGGCCAAATGCCGTCCTCGACGTGCGCGGACTTTGCGCTCGGGCTCTCGTGCCTCGCGGCGACCGGAGACCGACCCGACGGGGCGGCGTGTCGTCACGGCTCGCAATGCCAGACCGGCGCGTGCCGGATCCCGCCCCACGAAGTGTGTGGTGCGTGCAGCCCGCCGAAGCTCGCGCTCGAGTCGTGCTTGTCGACGGAAGACTGCGCGCCTCGGTTGAAGTGCGCCGCGTCGACGTGCGCCGCGCCAGGGGGCGATGGCGCCACGTGCAACGACACGACGCAGCCGTGCAACTTCGGGCTCGCGTGTCGCGGCGGCGCATGCGCGCCCGCCGGCAAAGACGTCATGTGTGCGCCGCTCGTCCAAGATTGCCAGAGCACGTACTACTGCACCGAAACCAACAACACGTGCCGACAAGACGAGTGGGTCGCGCCCGGCGCGTCGTGCGGTTGGATCAACGCGAATGCAACGCTGTGGCGCGACTGCGCAGGATCGCCCGGCGCGTGCAACCGCGGCGCCCAGCTCGCCGGCTTGTGTCCCGACTTGGTCGCGGACGGCGAGATCTGCAACAGCACGACACGGGCTTGCGCCGCTCCCGCGGTGTGTCGATCGGGCGTCTGCACGCTGCCGCGCGCCGCCCGATGCGAGTGAGCAGGAGCTGCGATGAGGATCCTCTCGGGCCTTTGCGTGTTCGCAGCGAGCGGCGTGGGACTCCTCATCGCGTGCGGCGGCGACGTGACTTCACCGGAGCAAGGGACCGAGGGACAACGCTGCTTCCCGAACGACACGTGCAACGACGGTCTCACCTGCTTGAGCCATTTCTGCGTGGTCGTGGCGGGCGGCAGCGACGCGTCACTCGATGCGGCGGCGGACGTTGCGACGAGCGACGCCACGATCGGCGACGCTCCGAACGACACGACGCTCGGCGACGCTCCGAACGACACGCTGCTCGCGGACGCTCCGAACGACACGACGCTCGCGGACGCACCGAGCGACGGGATGCCGGACGCTCCGCGCGACGCGTCGAACGCTGACGCCACGACGACGCCCGACGCAGCGCCGGACAGCGGGACATCGCTCGACGCTGGTTGCGTCGTGACTCCGCAAAAGGTCGGTCAGTATCTGAGTGATCCGGCGCCCATCCAGACCGCGACGGGAAATGGATACACGCTTCACAAAGAGCTCGTCGCCTATGGCAACTACGGCGCGCAGGACGGCGTGTGCGATATTCTCTACGACCAAGGCGAGGTGGGCGTCTGGACGTTCGCGATCCCCGCGGGCAACATCGTCTCCGCGACCGTCGTGCTCTCGATGGTCATCGACGATGGCGCCACAAGCGATCCTCCGAGTGCGTACTCCTTCCGTCTGTGGAGCGGCGCTGCCTGCCAGGTCGACAGCGTCGGACAGCTTCCGCACGGCATGCCGTTCGCGACGCGATTCACCAACTGGGTGGAGCTCAGCTATCCGGCGACGCTCGTGGGCGGCACGACGTACACTGTCACGGTGCTCAACACGTCCATGACGGGCCTCGCGGGTTGGATGGCGATCGATTGGGTCGACGTTCGCATCGTGACGCAGTGAACGCTGTTAACGACCGCCTAGATCCGAAGGGAACGTCGCATCGAGGGGTCAGCGGAGAAGTGGCGACGGATCGCGCGGTCTCGTAGGCGATCGTCTCGACCGCGAAAAGATGAAGGCCCAGGGATCGACGCCCTGAGCCTTCGTGTCGCGCGTGGACGCAGACGGGGC
>JBBQXV010000105.1:0-27489 GCA_038209335.1 Polyangiales bacterium
GGCTCGCCGCCCGTGAGGATGATCCCGAAGTAGTCGCGCGCGACAAAATCGTCGATCTCGCGTTTGGCGGTGTCGAGATCGAGCATCCAGCCGGTCGCTGGGTTCGAGCAGAAGCGGCAGTACTGATTGCAGTGCCGAACGACCTGCATGTACCCGATGTTCGCCACGGCGATTCAAGCGTAGCTCAGTCGCTCTTCTTTTGCCGGTCGCGCCGGTCGCGTCGCTCGTCGAAGAGCGCGGGGAGGATCTCGCGGAGCGCGTCGCCGCTTTTTTTCTCGGTCCCCGCGGCGACCTCGGCGAGCGCCGGCTTCACTTTGCCGAGGACGGGGAGCTGAACGCGCGCGCGAGGAGCGGCGGCGCGCGCGGGAGGTGGTGCGAGCTCGCCGGTGCCGACGAAGATCGATTGGAGATCCGGATGCGCTGCGCTCGTCGCGAACGTCGCGCGCGGCGCGAGCTCGTCGCCGCCGAAGCGCGCGAGGTAGTCGGGATCGACGCCGGGGCAAACGGCGCGCGCGTCGCATGCCGCGCACGCATCGCCGTACGCACGTTCGTCGGCGTGCATCGCGCGCGACGCGAGCGGTCCGAGCAGGCACGCGGGTGCGCCGGAGATCCACGCGGGCAATCCGACGGCGTCGGCGGCTTCGAGCGCGTGCAGCGCGAACGGGATCGCGAGCGCGAGGCGCGGGACGACGCGATCGCTCGCGGTCGCCGCGCGTCCGGCCGTGCGCGCGACGGCGACGACCCAAGCGGCCACGCCGCGCGATGCGAGGAGCTTCGGGATCGGCGCGAGGACGCGGAAGCTCGATCGCGTGAGCACCGTCGTCGCGACCACCATGAGACCGCTCGCGCGCGCAGCGGCCAAGCCGGCGAGGACCTGCGCGAAGCTCCCGTCGACGCCGGTGTGGTAGTCGTGCGCGCGCGCGTCGGCGCCGTGGATCGAGAGATGAACGTCGGTGAGTCCCGCCCGCGCGAGCGACGCGGCGTACCCGGCTTCGGCGAGGCGACGGCCGTTCGTCTGCAATCCGACGCGGCGAAATCCGAGCGCGCACGCTGCGGCGACGTGCGTCGCGAGTTCGGGATCGAGCGTCGGCTCGCCACCGACGAACGTGAGCTCGTCGCTCGTCGCGCGCGCAGACGCGATCCGCGCGGCGATTTTCGGTGCGTCGTTCGCGTCGCTCTCGTGCAGTCCGTCTTGCGCGCAGAAGACGCAACGGTTGTCGCACGCGAGCGTCAGCCGAACCGTCGCGCGCGCACGCGCAGGCGCCACGATCAGGCGATCTGTGCGCGACTCGGCTCGCCGCGCTCGCTCATCGTCGAGAGCTGCGGTACGTGCATCCCCGCCGCCTCGCGCTTCGCGATCTCCGCAGCGAGCGCCATCGCGCCGAGCCCGTGCTCTTCGTCGGTCGCGGCCGCGCCGCCGCCGCCGTTGCTCACGTACAGCGCGAGCGATCCCGCGCGCGCGACGCCCGGCACCTGCGGATCGAAGCGCATCACTTCGACGGTGAACGTGCGCTCGTCCGCGCCCGCGAGGAGCATACGCACCGCGCCGCGTTCTTGCGGATCGACGCGAAGGAGCGTGCACGTTCCGAAGCGCGCGCCTTCTTTCATCGCGAGCACTCCGCCTTCGACATGCGCGCTCGTTCCTCCGACGCCACCGACGCCACCGAGAGTTGCGACCGCAGCGGCTGCGAGCCCGAGCGTCTTGAGCACATCGCGTCGCGAGTGAAACATGCGGCCCTCCGTCAGGTGCGCTTCGTGAACGATAGCATCCTCGCGGCGCGAGGGAAAACCCGCGCGCTCACGGCGACGGAGCTTCGGACGGCGGGATGCGCATCAACTGCACGACGATGGGCGCGTCGCCGTAGAGGACGAACGGGTTCTCCGACGGCGCGTCGTGAATGACGAGCGGCGGACCGACCGGCTCTGCGCCTTCGATCAGCGCCGCGCACTCCGGCCGCGGCGTGTTCGGCGCGCGCACGTCGTGAAAGATGCGATGCGCGACCGGCGCTCGGAAAAACTCCTGCAGATCGGCGAGCGTCGGATGCTCGAAGCGGAGCCCGGAGAGCTCCGCGACCGACCACGCGCGGCACTGGATCCCCGCGAGAAAGTACATCGGTCCCGCGCGATCTTCGGGGCGGACTTTGTCGACGTCGAAGCGCCACACGCGCCGGCCGGCCGCGTCGAGCAAGTGGTTCGGAATGCGGTACGCAGGCATCGGCTCGCGCGCCGGGATGTCGACGAAGAGGACGCGCTCGGGGAGGAGGCGCGACGCGGCGCGGAGGTATTCGTATTCTTGCAGCGGCGCCGAACGCTTGCCGAGCATGCGCCACGTCGGAAGCGCGATCGGCGAGATCACCGCGGCGAGGAGAAGCACGCGCGGCGCCCAGCCTGCGCGCATCAAACGTTCGGCGCCCGCCGCGGCGGCGACGAGGACGAGCGTCATGGCGGGGAGACGAAACGAGCACTCCGCGCCCGGACCTGGAAAGCCGAACGGGAGCGTCACGACGAAGACGACGCCGAGGAAGACGAAGTAGCCGCGCTTCACCGGCGACGTGCGCGCCATGACGACGACGCCGAGGATCTCGAGCGGCAAGAGCAAGAGCGCGTACCGCGTCACGTCGAGGATGGGATGAAAGCGCAGAAGATCGCCGAGCAACCCGGCGCTCGAGAACATCAGCGCAGGGAGCAGGAGCTCGATCGGCTCGCTTCGCATCGTCGTGACGACGCGCACGACGACCGCGGCGACGATCACGGCGACCGCGACGCCGAATTCCTTGCGACGAAGGAGCGACCATCCGCCGCGCGCGATCGCCATTCCGACGATCGCGATGGCCCAGACGTAAAGAGTCTGCCGCGTGAAGACCATGAGCACGGCGGCGAGCGCCGCGGTCGCGAGCGCCGCACGATCACGCGTCGTGGCGTACACGTCGATCGCGACGAGCGCCGCGAATCCGAACAGCACCGCGAGGCCGTGCGCGTCCTCCGACGACGCGACGCGCACGAGCGCAGGTTGAAGCGCGCCAACGACGACCGCGAGCGGCGCGCACCATGCGCGTCCCGTCCATCTCGCCGCACACCAACCCGCGAGGCCGAGCGTCATCACGCCGAAGACGACGTTCGTGGTCGCGATCACGCGGAACGAGTGACCGAACGCCTTCGCGATCACGCCGAGCACGACGAAGCTCGTCTGGCCGTACGTGTCGAGGTTCTCGCCCGCGGTCGGGAACGCGAGGATCTGCTCGACGATCCGGAGGCCGCGGAAGTTCACGTGGAGGAAATCGGGGGCGCAGACCGCGAGGCGGGCGACGAGCGCAGCTGCGCACACGGCGACCGTCGCGACGATCACCCGCTTTTGTCCGCGCCAAACGCCTGCGCGCGCCCCGCGCCAAAGCGCGGTCACGGCCGCGAGGACGAACGCCACGAGCAGCGCGGCGTCGATCCATTGCTCGGTGCGAGTCGCCAAGGACGACATGTCGCTACACTACTCCCCTGCCCGTCGCGAAGTTTTCGCGGCGAGCCGCGCGCGAGGCTATAGTTTGTCACGCTCTGCCGTATCCGCGGCACAGGTGTTCTTCGCTTTGGATCCGCGCCCCGTGGAGACGACGATGACGATTCGGTCGCGCCTCTATTCGTGCTTCGTCGTTTTCGTGATGGGGCTCGCGCTCGGCGTGGGCTGCGCGACGAGCGGCGATGGCGGCACGGCGGCTCCGACCTGCACCGATCCGCAGATCTCGTGCAACGGCGCGTGCGTCGATCCCACGGCCGACGGCGCGAACTGCGGCGCGTGCGGCACCGTGTGCCCCGAAGGCCAAGCGTGCAACGCGGGCGCGTGCGGCGCGTGCGTCCCGCCGCAAACGGCGTGCGGCAACGTGTGCGTCGTCCTCGGCACCGACAACAAGAACTGCGGCAAGTGCAACGGATCGTGCGGCACGAACCAAGTCTGCTCCGCGGGCGTGTGCGGAACGCACTGCGGTCCCGGACTGACGACGTGCGGCGGCAGCACGAGCAGCGATGCAGGCGCCGACGCCGCGCGCGACGCGGCGACCGACTCCGCGATGATGTCGGACGCGACGAGCGACGCGACCATGGCGGACGCGGCGCCGACCGACGCGGCGAGCGTCGACTCCGCAGCTCCCGTCGACAGCGGCACGACGACCGACGCAGGCGGCGGACCGCTCTACTGCGCCGACACGCAAACCGATCCGAAGAACTGCGGTGGCTGCGGCGTGTCGTGCGGTCCGGGCCACGCGTGCAAGGCGGGCTCGTGCCAGCTCGACTGCCCGATGGGCAAGCACGCATGCAACGCGAGCAACCTCTGCATCACGGACGGAACGTGCTGCACGAGCAGCGATTGCACGGTCGCGGGCCAAGCGTGCTCGGGCCCCGGCGACATGTGCAAGTGCGCGACGGGGAAGAAAGTCTGCACGGCGAACAACACGTGCATCGACTCGGCCGCGTGCTGCACCGCCGGCGATTGCGCGGGCATCACCGGATCGACGTGCCCAGTCGCAGGCGGTTCGTGCACCTGCCCGACGGGACAGAAGGCGTGCGCCGCGGCAGGCTCGTGCATCGACAACGCGAAGTGCTGCGGCAACATGGATTGCCCGGTGATGGGCGAGCAGTGCAACGGCGTCGGTCCAGGCGTCGGCGGAATGTGCCTGTGCCCAGCGGGACAGACGATCTGCGTCGCGAGCAACAGTTGCATTGCGCTGACCAGCTGCTGCACCGCGGCCGACTGCGTTCCTGGCGGCGGCACGCACGTCGGCACGTCGTCGTGCGGCGGCGGCGTCTGCTCGGTGGCGACGTGCACCGGTGGCTACGTCGACGTCGACAAGACGTACGCCGACGGATGCGAATGCTTGGACTCGGGCTTCGGCGGCAGCTGCGGCTCCGCGACGGGCGTCGGGACGATCGCGCTCGGCGCGTCGACGACGCGATCGGGCAACCTCCCCACGCTGGGCCAAGAGAACTGGTTCCAGGTGACGTTCGCGAACCAGAGCGGCCTGACGTACCACCCGAAGGTGCAGCTCACGACGAACCCCGGCAACGAGTTCATCTTCGACGTTCGCAGCAACTGCGGCGGAGGAACGCTCGCGTGCGCCGTCGAGAGCGGCGTCGCCGACGGGCGGACGTTGTGGGAAGTGGCGACCAACGCAGGCGACACGACCGGGTTGACGTTCGCGCCGACGCCGCCGGTCGGGACGGCGGGCTCGGTGTGGATCCGCGTGCGTCGCGTCTCGAGCTCCGCGACGTGCAACGGTTACGTCCTCACGATCTCGAACTAGCTTCTTGTCGCTCGAGGCGCGCGTGAAGCGGCTGCTCGCGTTCGCGATCGCCGTCGGCGTGGCGTTCGTCGCGCTCGCGTGGATCGGGAGCGCGACGCGCGGCGTGATCGCGGAAGAGGCGCAGCCGTACCTCGCGCGGCATCCGATCGTCCTCGAGTGGCGCGAGCGATCGATCGCGGCGATGCCGCCGTACGAAGACGGCGCGGCGTCGCGGCCGCGGTGGGTGGCGACGTCACAGTGGCCGGTGGTTGCGTACGACGGTCGCGATCGCATGTGGCCGGTTTTCCTTCGCGGACACCAGACGGCGCTCGCGAGCTACGTCGGGATCTCGCTCGGTCCTGCGCTCGGCGGCGGGATCGCGGGCGTGCGGCGATCGACGGCGCTGCTCGGGCTCGTCATCGTGCTCGCGACGGGTTGGGCGGCGTGGCGCGGAGCGCGTTCGTCGGCGGCGTGGGCGCTCGCGATCGTCGCGTCGTCGTTCGGGATGCTCGCGATCGTGCGCACCGGCTACGGCTTCGAGGTCGGAAGTCGCGCCGCGATGATGATCGCGATCGCACTCCTCGCGCCCCGCGCGCCGCCTCGACGCGGCGTGCTCGTCGCGGCAGCGTGTGCGTGCGCGGTGGCGATTTTGTCACGAGCGACGATCGCGATCGCGCTGGCACCGGCGGTCGCGTACCTCCTCCATCGTCGTGACGCGCGTCCGACGCGATCGCAGAGCGCGATGTTCGTTTCGATCGCCGTCGTCGCGCCGATCGCGCTCGTCGCGCTGTTCGCGGCGCTCGCGCCGTTTCGCGCGGCGACGGCTCCGCTCGCCGGCTTCGATCTCGCCGCGGTTCCGTCGCGCATGGCGTCGGCGCCGCGCCAGCTCGTGCTCGCGCTCGCGTGGCTCGGTGACGCGACGTCGATCTTCGGGCCGCTCGCGCGCGGCGAGAGATCGCTCGATCGCACGCTGTGGCTCCCCGCGGCGATCGCGGCGGTGCCGATCGTCGCCGCGGTGGTCCGATGGACGCGCGGCCTCGCGCGCGACGGCGAACGGATGCTCGTTCTCGCCCTCGCGTGCACGGTCGTCGGGAGCGCCGCGCTCTACCCGGGTCCCGATCAGTTTCAGCTCGCGCTCGCGCTCGAGCCGCTGATCGCGCTCGCCGTCGCGGAACAGATCGCGTCCGTACCGCGCGCGTGGATCGCGGCGGCGATCGGCGGCGCGGCGCTCGTCGTGCGCGCGCACGGTCTTTGGACCGGCCTCTCGCTCGATCTCGCGAACGCGAACCCGATGCTGAGCGGCGCGTCGCAGCGCGCGACCGTCGCACGGCTGCAATCGCTCGGCGCGACCGGTCCGGAGATCGTGACGACGGTCTACAACCACGCGGGCGTCATCGAGACCTGGACGGGCGGCGCGATTCGACCGCTGCACGCGTGGCCGCTCCTGACCGCGTCCGGACCACGCGCGGATTGCGCGCTCCGCGTCGCGTGGGCGGAGATCCTTCGCTCACGTCAGCCGCGCCTCGTCCTCCTGACGGAAGGGCCAAACCTCTACGAGTCGGGCTCGGTCGATCCGCCGGCGATTCGGCGCGCGCTCACCGACGTCGCCGCGAAGATGCGACTCCACGTCGACGTCGAGCCGTTCGCGACCGAGGCGAGCACGCACGGCTGGGCACTCGCGCACGTCGACTACTCCGAGGCGCTCACGCCGCTCCAGGGCGCCGACGAGATCGCCGACGCGACGTGCGCGATCCCTAGCAGCGCGGCGTCGGTCACCGAGCTGCGCGGGCTCCGCGTCGGCGACGACGTCGGCGCGTTCGTCGTCGCGTCGATCCATCCGGGGCACGGCGCCGAGCCGATCGCGTGGATCGTCGCACGTCGCGGCGATCTCTCCGCCGTCTTCGAGCTCCGCCCCGACGCCGAGACGCCTCCGCCCCCCGCGCGCGGCGCCGGTCTCGCCGTCTACTACCGCAACGTCGCCGGCACGAGCACCGACGATCTCGCCGACGCCGCGACAGGCATCGCCGCACGGCTTCGTTGACGCACGCTCACCACCGCGCGCGGTGCTCCTCCGCCCAGCCGAGCACCGATCGCACTTCGACGCGGGCCCCGTCGTCCGCTTCGACGACGCCGCGAAAATGTCCGAGCGTCCAGTGCAGCTCCGTCGACGCGACGCCGAGCGGCAGCTTCACCGTTCGTTCGAAGAACGGCGTGAACGCGATATCGGTCGTCCCGCCTTCGATCCGCCACGGCCGCATGAAGTCGCCGCGGTCGTAGTGAAACTCGAGACGCGCGCCGATCTTGTGAACTCGCCCGTCGACGCAGATGCCGCTCTCGGTGACGCCGGTCCCGTCGGTCCATTTGCCGCCGAGGTTCAATCCGACGACGCGCCCGTCCTCCACACCGCTCCCCGCCGCCCAGTTCCACGTGCAGCGATAAGGCCAGACGCCGCGTCCGTAATCGAGGCACGCGAAGGCGTCGTTCTCGGGACCGAACGCGTACCTCTTCGCGCCGACGACGACCTCGCCGCGCGCGCGGAGCGCCGTGTGCTTCGACGTGTATTGGAAGAGGCGATCGCTCCACGGCACGAGCACGCTCACGCTCTCGTGGTCCGGCGGACGCTCGATAGCGACGTCGACACGCACGTCGCCGAACGCGCGCTTTCGGAAACGCGCATGCAGGCGCGTCGTGTCACCGCTCTCGTCGATCGAGACGCGCAGCCCCATCGCGTCGACCGCGATCGTCCCGCCGCGAACGGTGTCGGGCATCGCGAAGCCGCGACCGAACGGGACGACGATCGCGCGCTCGACGATGACGCGCGTCCGGTAATCGAAGAGTGTGACGACCGCGAGGCCGGCGTAGTCGATGTCGGCGATCGTGATCGCGAGGAGATGATCGCGCGTCGCGACGCCCCAGTAGTCCCAGCGCTTCTTTCGCGGCCAATGTCCGTGCAGGTTGCACGTATGCAGCGGACGACGCGACCACCCGACAGCATCGCGGTTGAGCGCGCCCTCGGGCGTGCACTCGTCGACGGGCTCGGTGATCTCGCGTTCGCTCGTCACGACGCGCAAGTATGCAGGGTCGCGTGCGGCGCCGCGAGCGCTATGCTTCGCGCGCCATGAGCCTCGACGACCTGAGAAAGAGCATCGACTCGATCGACGACGAGATCCTCGCGCTGCTCGACAAGCGCGCGACCGTCGTCGGCGACGTCGCGCGCGCGAAGTCCGCCGCGCAGACGCCCACGTACGATCCGGAGCGCGAGCGGCAAGTGCTCGACCGGCTCGCGTCGCGCGCGGGGGGACGCTTTCCGCGCGAGGCGATCCGCGCCGTGTACCGCGAGGTGATGAGCGCGTGCCTCGCGCTTCAACAGCCGGTGACCGTCGCGTTCCTCGGACCGGCGGGGACGTTCACGCACGCGGCGACGCGTCAGCTCTTTGGGCTCGCCGCGCGCTACAGCGAAGCGGCGACGATCGAAGGAGTCTTCGATGCGGTGCGACGCGGCGACGCGAAGTACGGCGTCGCGCCGATCGAGAACTCGACGGAAGGATCGGTCACGCAAGCCGTCGACGCGCTCATCGAAGGGGGCGTCTTCATTCGTCGCGAGCTCGTCCTCGAAGTGTCGCATTGCCTCCTCTCGTCGGCGTCGGGCCTCGCGTCGATCGCGCGCGTCTACTCGAAGGCCGAGGCGCTCGCGCAGTGCCGCGAGTGGCTCGCGAAGAACTTGTCGGCCGCGCAGCTCGTGCACACGCCGTCGACGGCCGCGGCCGCGCGCGAGGCGGCGAGCGATCCGGGAGGCGCGGCGATCGCGAGCGCGCTCGCGTCGGAGCTTTACTCGCTGCCGATCGTGCGCGAGAAAATTCAGGATCGCGAAGGGAACGCGACGCGCTTCGTGATGGTGGGCGCCGAGGACGCGCCGCGGACCGGCCGCGACAAGACGACGCTCGTCTTCTCGGTGCGTGACGGCCGCGGCGCGCTGAGGCGCGTGCTCGATCTGTTCGACGCGGAGGAGATCAACCTGACACGCATCGAGTCGCGACCCAGCCGACAGAAGGCGTGGGACTACGTGTTCCTCGTCGATCTCGAAGGGCACCGCGACGACGACAACGTGAAGCGCGCGCTCGAATCGCTCGGCGCGAAATGCCCAATGGTGAAGATGCTCGGGAGCTACCCGCGGTACGTCGCCGCCTGACGCGCGATGGCGGCCGATCTTCGTTCGCGGCTGATCGATCTCGTCGCGCCGATCGGCATCGGCGACGAGATCGCTCCGGGCGTTCGGCTCGTCGACGCGTCGACCGAGCTCGGGCTCCGGCTTTCGTTCGCACTCGACGGAGATCGCATCCTCCATCTCGAGATCGCGCCGATCGAAGAGATGCGACCGTGCGCCGCGAAGAGCGCGCGACTGTCGTTCGCGTACCGCGCGGACGTCGATGCGGCGCAGATCGACGAGCGCGTCGCCCTTTCGCTCTGCGAGGCCGTCGCCGCGCGCGCGCGCTCGCACGAAGAGGCCGTCCTCGCGCAGATCGCATGCGACGCCGCCGAGGCGCGCGCGTCGTCCGACGGCGCGACGCGCGTGCGCTTGGTCGAAGTGGATCGCTTGCTCGAGCGCGCCGGTTCGAGCGACGAGCGGTACCTCACCATCAGCCCGTACGTCGGTTGCCTCGTCGGGTGCCGCTTCTGCTACGCGCAAGAAAAGGTCGCGAGCGTGCGCAGGCTCGAACAGTTGCCCGACGTGGCGTGGGGATCGTTCGTCGACGTGCGGGTCAATGCCGCGGACGTCCTCGCGCGCGAGCTCGAGACCGCGCCGCCGTGGCCGATCAAGTTCTGCCCGATCGTGAGTGACCCGTACCACGCGGTCGAAGCACGCTTCAAGCTGACGGCGAAGTGCCTCGACGTGCTCGCGCGCGAAGCGACGCCGCGCATGGTCATGCTCCTGACGCGGGCTCGTCTCATCGCGCGAGACGCAGCGCGGATCGCAGCGCTCCCGCTCGGGTTCGCGGGCATGTCGATCCCGACGATCGATGACGACGTTCGCCTGCATTTCGAGCCGCGCGCCGCGTCGATCGCGGAGCGGCTCGCGACGCTGCGCACGCTGCGCGACGCCGGCGCGCGCACGTTCGCCGTGGTCCAACCGATCTTGCCGGGGTCGATCGAGGCGCTGGCGGACGCGCTCGCGTCGGTCGTGTCATCGGTGCGCATCGACGTGCTTCACGGCGTTCACGGCGCGGCGTCGGAGTTCGCGGACCCGACGTACGCGATGACCGCGAGCGACGCTTGGCAACGCGAGCGCGCGAGAGAGCTCACCGCGGCGCTACAGGCACGCAGCGTCGCGGTGTGGCCCGGTGAGCTGCCGGCTCCGCTTCACGGATTGAATCGGAACCGCTGATTCGTCCCGCCGTGGCACGCGTACGTGAGCACCGGCGTCTGGTCGCTCGTCCCCCACGCATACACGTCGAGGCACTTGTCGCCCGCGCCGCGAATGTCGCCGATGATGCTCCAACGCTGATTCGCGCCGCCGTTGCACTCCCACATGACGAGGCGCGCGCCGTCGGCGATGCTCACGTTCTCGATCGTGAGGCACTTGTCGCCGATGCCGCGGATCTCACCGTTCGTCGCGACATGAAACTTCTGACTTTCGCCGCCGTGGCATGCGTACGCGAGCACCGGCGTTCCGTTCTGCGTTCCCGACGCATACACGTCGAGGCACATGCCTCCCCAGCCTGCGATGCGACCGCTCTCGTCGAACGTCCACTTCTGATTGAGAGCGCTCCCCGGTCTCCACGTCACCACGCCGGTGCCGGGCGCGCCGCTGAAGTCCTTGAGCGTGACCGATTGCGCACCATGGCCGATGATCTCCGCGTTCACGAAGCGCCAGGTCTGATCCGCCGTTCCGGTCGCAGCGCTCATGCGCGGAGTCGCCGCCTCGGCACTCGACCCGAGCGTCAGCAGCTTCCCGACGCTGCCGAACGAATGGCTTCCGCTGTAGCTCCATGTCTGGCCGGCGCCGCCCGTGCAGTGGAACATCACGAGCCGCTCGTCCCACGGATCGATCCCGCCGACCCCGAGGCAGTTGCCACCCAGACCGACGACGGCTCCGCGCGGAAACGGATACCGCCTCTCTGCGCCGTAGCGGTCGTAGCTCGTGAGCGCGAGGTCGAACGACTGGAGGCCGTGGCACCGCGGATAGTGCATCACCGACAATCCGTCGTACGCGGTGATCGCGCGGAAGCTCGTGTCCTCCGTCGGGCAGATCCCGCCCGCAGCCGCTTCCGGACGAAGGTGCTCGTGCCGGAAGCCGAGCGTGTGACCGAGCTCGTGCTTCAAGATGCCGGTGACGGTCCACGGCAGAGTGGTGCTGGCGAACGACGTGGAGTCGATCAAGATGCTCCTGGCCGAGCGCGACGACGTATTCGGGAAGAACGAGCGCGCGAAGTACGGCGCGCCGCTCGTCGGGTTGACGTCGAACTTCACGCGCGCGTTGCTCGCGTTGCACGCGCCGTCCTCGGACGCGACGTAGCGGTAGCGCACGAACGCCGACGACATCCAGTCGCTCGTCGCCACGCGCATCGCCTCGACGACCGCGGCGTAGTTCGCGCCGAACGACGTGCTCACGCAGTACGAGAGGTCGAGCTTGTCGGCGTCGTTCCAGACCGTGTCGACGCCGCGCGCTTGGTTGACGATCAGCGCGCCTTCGCGCCCGTGCTCATCGAAGTACGCACGAAGCGCGTCGCGCCCTTCGAGTGCGACGTCGCCTTCGACGATGTAGAGACCGGTGATCGGCTCGCGGTACGTCTTCGCCTCGAACTCTTCGAACGTCATGTTCGTCGACGCCGACGTCTCGTCGACTGGTGACGCCGACGAGCAGCCGGCAGAGGCAAGAAGCATGAAGCAAACGGATAGGGGACGAATGTCTCGCATGGGAGCTCCCTCGGAAAGCGCCGCGCGGGATCGCGCAGGGCACCGCGCCCTCAGCAACCGACGTGCCGTGGATTCGCTCGCGCTTCTCCGATATTTCGACTGCGAATCGCGGCGATTGTCTCGGACACGGTCACGGACAGTGCGTCACGCGCGGCCTGGCGAGCTGCCGCCCAAGCCATGAAGCGGTGATACCGTTTCACATCGCGGAGGTGAGCCTTGTCGATGCGGACGCACGGGTGGGGCGTTGGGCTTGGAGTGGCGTTCGCGCTCGGAGGTTGTGGCGCGAAGCACGTGGCGCCGCCCGCGCCGTGGTCCGTGACGCTGACGGAAATGGATGGCGCGTCGTGGTGCGCGACGAGCGGCGACGCGTGCGTCCCCGCAGACGGCGGCGCGCGTGCCGCGTCGGGGGCGTTTCTCCGCACGTCCGACGTCGGGCGCGCGCTCGCGACGCTCGACGACGAGACGACCGCGGAGCTCGGACCCGGCGCGGCGTTCACCCTCGCCGACGGCGATCCCCGCATCGTCGACATCCGCTCCGGCGTCGTCATCGTGCGCCGATCGCCACATGCGCCCGCGCCGACGGGGAAGTATGCGCGTGTCGCGGTCAAGGTCGGAACGCGGATCGCCCGCCTCGACGCGGGCGTTCCGACGGTTCTCGCCGTTCGCGCGCGCGAGGGCGGCGATCGCTCCGCCTTGAGCGTCGATCACGGCGTCGTGACAATCAACGAGAGCCCCCGGTTGACGGAGCTCCGCGCGGGCGACACGGTCGCCGTCGTGAAAGGGCAAGAGGTCGATCGGCGCGCGCTCTTCACGGGCATGGCCGCTCGGGTCGAGATCCCGCGGCAAGAAAGTGCGTCGCGCGGAGCGCCGCGTGGGCTCGGCACGATGACGGCGCGCGCCCCCGGTACTGAAGAGATCGTGGCGGGCGTGCGCCTCGCGTCGCACCACGTGCGCGCGATCGTGCAGCACGGCTTCGCGCGAACCGAGATCGAAGAGGTGTTCGCGAACGACACGGATCGCACGCTCGAAGGGCGGTACGTGTTCGCGGTCCCGACGCGCGCCGTCACCGCTCGCCTCGCGCTCTGGGTCGGTGACAAGCTGGTCGAGGACGAAGTCGTCGAGAAGAAGAAGGCGGCGGCGATCTTCAAGAACATCGTCGACGATACCGTGCGCCCGCGCGATCCCGCGCTGCTCGAGTGGGTTGCGAGTGGCGAGCTGTCGCTCAAGGTCTTTCCGATTCCTCCGAAAGGAACGCGCAAGGTCGTGCTCGCGTACGACGAGGCGCTCGTCATCGCGGGCGACGAGGTCCACTACGTCTACCCGCTCTCGCTCGGCGAGGCGCGCGCGAACACGATCGACGATCTCGCGATATCGGTGACGGTGACGGATCCCGAGGGGGCGCCGCTCGACGTCGAGACACCGCACTACAACGCGACGATCGCGCGCGACGCGAAGACGGTGACCGCGACGTTCGACGCGAAGAGCTTCGCGCCGACCGCGGATTTCGTTCTCGGCTGGCGCACGCCGAAGCCGTCGCCAATCGACGCCGCTGCCTTTGTGCCCGCGTGGGGAACGCCCAGCGATCTCGGGCTCGATCGCACGGCGAAGGCCGCGGGCACGCAGAGCTACGGCGCCGTTCGGCTTGCGATCGGTTTCGCCGACGGAGTCGGACCGCCGGCGTTCAAGAAGCGCGATCGCGTCATCGCGATCGACACGAGCCACAGCCAGTCACCCGAGACGCTCGCCGCACAGGTCAAGCTCGCGATGGCGATCGCGCGCGCGCTGGAGCCGGACGAGCTCGTCGCGCTGCTCGCGTGCGACTCGGCCTGCACGTCGTATCCAGAGAAGGGACTCGCGATCGCGGTCGACGCGACGTTCACGGCAGCGGAGCGCTGGGCGAACGCGCTCAGCCCCGGCGGCTCGTCGGACGTCGCCGGTGCGCTCCTCGCGGCGGCGTCGCGACTCGACGATGTCGTCGGTGGACAGATCATCTACGTCGGCGACGGCGTCGCGACGTCGGGCGAATTGTCTCCACTCCAAATCGCGCGACGCGCGAAGCCGCTTCTCTCCCAGAAGAAGGCCGACCTGCGCTTCATCGGCGCCGGTCCGACGATCGACGCGGCGACGTTGTCCCTGCTCGCGCGCGAGCTCGGCGCGACGTACCAGCCGCTCGTCACGGGGCAGTCGCTCGTGCGCCGCATCGACGCTCTCGTCGCGTCGCTTCGGATGCCGGTCGTGCACGCGCCCACGCTGAAGCTCCCCGAGACGATGGTCGACGTCTACCCGCGCACGCTCCCCAACTTGGTGCTCGGCGAGGAGCTCCTCGTCGTCGCGAGGCTCACGTCGGGGAACGACGGGCTGATCGACGTGACCGGCGAGCTCGACGGCGCGTCGTGGGGAAACCGGTACGCGCTCTCGTGGGGAACGGCGTCGGATCATCAAGCGGCGGTCGTTCCGCGGATGTGGGCGGCGCAGCGGATCGACGATCTCATCCTCATGCACGATCCGAAGTCCGACAAGGAGAGCATCGAGCTGTCGAAGCGGTTTCACGTTCTGTCGCGCCTCACGTCGATGCTCGTGCTCGAGAACGACGCGATGTTCGCGGCGATGGGCGTGAAGCGCACCGTGGCGCCCGACGGAACGTACAACGCGCAGGCAGCGCAGGCTGAGCAACTGCAGTTGCAGTTGCTCAGTGTGCTCGGCGGATCGGCAGCGATGCCGGGCAACCTCAACGACCTCTCGTCGAACAACAACGGCGTCGGCCCGTCGGGCGGTCTGCGCCTTGGCCAGGGCGGCGGATCGATCGGCCTCGGCGGTACCGGTATCCCTTCGCAGGCGCCGGCGACCGGCACGCGAAAGGCCGAGATCGCGGTCATCAGCGTGGGCGCGTCACCGCCCATCGCGAACGTGAACGTCGTGATCGCCGGCGGCGCGCGCGCGCGCGCTCGCGGTTGCTACCAACGCGGGCTCGCCCAGGATCCGTCGCTCGCCGGCTCGGTCGCGTTCACGCTCGCCGTCGGCCCGGACGGCGACGTCATGAACGTCACGATGGCCCCCAACGGCAACATCTCGGGGCAAGTCGTCGCGTGCATTCAGAGTGTCTTGCGCTCTCTCAGGTTCGCCGCGCCCGAGGGCGGAGGCGCGACGGTTCGTGGCTCCTTCCGATTGACGAGCGTCGATGCGCCCGCGCAGCCGACGCAACCGCCGGGCATGCCGAGCTACACACCGCCGCAGCCGCCGACGGCGCTGACGCGCGCGAGCGACGACGCGTGGCGCTCGGCCGGCGACGACGCAATCGCGAAGCTGCGCGCGGCATCCGACGCGAGCCCGCAGAGCCGACTGAAGCGCGAGGCGTTCGTTCGCGGCCTCCTCGTGCGCGGCCGCTTCGAGCAGGCGATGACGGTCGCGCGATCGTTCGTCGAGATGGATCCGGATCTCCCGACAGCGCGCGAGCTCCTCTCGTACGCAGCGGCAGCTGCCGGCGACACGAAGACGGCGCTCCTCGCCGTCGATGCCGCGGTCGAGACGAACGCCGCATCGGTCAAATCGCACCTGCGCGCCGCGCGCGCGTTCGAGTCGGCGGGCGACGAGCGTCGAGCGTGCGCGCACTGGCGTTCGCTCGTCGAGATCGATGCTTCCGAGGAGTGGCGCTACGAGTCGATCCGTTGCCGCGCGCGCGCGCTCGGAGATCGCGAAGGCGCGCTCGCCGACGCCCACGCGATCGAGAAACCGGGGAAGCTCGTCGAGAAGCTCCTGCCGCTGCTCACGTCGGGCGAGGTGCCCGCGTTCGATCCGTCCAGCGCCGCGTTCGGGCAAATGGAGGTCAGTGTGACGTGCGCGTCGGGCGTAGTGGACTGTCCGATCCCGCTCGTCGTCGCGCCGAACGGAACCGTCTTCTCGCCGCTGACTCCCGCCGACGCACGCTCGACCGCGCGCATGATCGCGATCACCGTCCTCCGCGACGGCGCGTACCACACGATGCTCGTCGGCGGCGGCAACGACGCGAAGGGCGGCGTCGTCGTTCGCGCAGGCGGCGTCACGCAAAAGTTTTCGTTCTCGCACGGCGGCGTGCAATCGGTCGCGATCAGCGACGTGAGCGTTCCGCCGCCGTGGCTGGCGTCGCTCGGCCTCGGCGGCCGCTTCGCGTGGTGATCTCTACCCGCCGTCGGCGACGTCGCCCGGTTGCGCGACGAGCCACTCGATCGCCTCGCGCATGATGTCGTCGATGTTCGCGGAGTAGTAGTGCCCAGCGCCCGGCATCACCCAAAGCTTCGCCGGGAACTTCGCCGCCGTGAGCCGCGCCACCGTCGCGCGCTCTCCGTTCACTTCACCTCCGCGCTCGCCCGCGATCATCGCGACCGCGCGCACGCCCGCCTTTCGAAGCTGCGGCGCGGTCAACGCAGCGTTCGCTTCGTTGAGAAGCAAGTACGGCCAACGGCCCGGATGCATCTTCGCGATCTCCGGCGCCGCGAACCCGCCGCGCGAGAACCCGGTGAGGATCGCGCCGTCGCGCGTGATCTCTCCCGGATACGCGTCCATGACGGTCGCGATCGCCTTCTCCAAGTCTTCATCCATCTTCGCGAACGACTCGGTCCACGTCGGCGCGTTGTACATCCCAGGGCCGCAGCTCGCGTTGCCCGTCGGACAAACGAGGAACCCCTTTTGCGATGCCGCGTTCGCCCAATACCCGCACGCGTATCCGGGCGGGTTGCACATGCCGTGGAGGTTCGCCATGAGCCGCTGCGACTTCGCGCGCGACGACGGCACCACGAAGAAGACGTTGCGCTTGTCGAGGAACGGCAGCTCGTACGGACCGATCGCGCGCGGCCCTTCGACCGTCGCCGTCGCGCTCGTGTCGGCGCTCGCGTCCGCCCACGCGTCCGGGCTCGGCGCGGCGCTCACCGCCGCGGCGTCCGGCGTGATGTCCGCGTGGATCGCGCTCGACGGCGCGCCCGACGTCGACGTCGTCGGCGTCCGCCGGCACGCGCCCATCATCGCCGGCCCGATCGCGACCAGCCCAACGAAGACGAACGCGCGCTTCACTCTCTCTCTACGCCCGGCTCAGGCGTCCTTCTTCCCGAAGCCCGCCAGATCCGAGACGATCCCGCCCAGGTTTTTCCCCGACTCTTGGATCACCTTCACGCTGTCGCCGAGCCCCTCTTTGATGAGCCCGAGGTGCAGCACCACCTTCGGATTCGTGATCGACGCGGCCGCGCCCAAGATGAGCTTTTGCCCGAGCGACACCAGCGTCGACACCTTGTCGACGATCGCCGGAACCACCGTCGCGAGCATCTGCCCGATCCCCTTCAACTGCTTCAGCTTGGGAATCAGATCGCCCTTTGCTTCCGCGTCGACCTTCCCGAGCGCGCGATCGACCGCGACGCTGACGGACGCCTTCGCGTCGATGTCCTCGTCGAGCGCCGCCGACGCCATCAAGCGCATGCGGTTGATCGCCTGCCGCGTCTGGTACGTGAGCGCGTAGATCTCGGTCGCGGTCTTGAAGAACTTGTCGTAGTCGGCGACGCCGATCTGCACGTACTGAAAGTCGATCGGCTTGTCGCCTTCCTTTGCCAGAATGAGAAAATCGAAATCCCTTTGGCCTTCGAAGTCTTTGAATCCCGACCCGAGATCGCCGAGCTTCACCTTCCCCGGCGGCGGCACGTCGGTCAGCTTCTTGATGAGCTTCGCGGTGACCGCGGCCATCTCGTCGGCCGCCTCGCTCATCGCGCCCGGCATGTCCTCGAGCTTGTCGACCTCACGCCGATGAACGGTCGTGTGACCGTTCTCGGTCTTCACCGTCGTGACGTGACCTTTGAACTTCATCTGGTCGCATGCGCCCACGCCGAGGACCATGCTGAGGGCGACCGCGAGGCGCACGAACGGCGCGACGAAACGGAACTTCATGATGTGCGCATACGCTGACGCCCTTCGCATGCTTCCTCGGTGATCCGTCAGGACTAACGCGACAGCGGCTGAGCGGTCTCGCGCACGACGTTGCGAATCGCGCGCATCAATTCTTCGAGCGGGAACGGCTTCTCGAGGCACGAGTTCTCGACGGTGCTCACGAACGTCGACGCGCGCGGCGTGAACGCGCCGCCCGTCATGAAGATCATGCGCTTCTCCATCCCCGGTCGCGCGAGCTTCATCACTTCGTAGACGTCCATCCCGGTGAGATCGCCCATCATCAGATCGCAGAGGATGGCGTCGAAGTACGTGTCCGCCTTGCCGAGGCGATCGATCGCCTCGCGTCCGCTCGAGACGATCATGACCTCGTGCTCCGAGAGGAGATGGCGCAGCGTGATCGCGACGCGCGGTTCGTCGTCGACGATGAGGATGCGGTAACGCGGCTCGGATGTCGGCGCCACAGAGGGCTGCGAGTCGGACGAGACCGGCTGTTCCGTCGATATGGGGAGCGTCACTCGCACGCGTGTTCCTTTTCCGACTTTGCTGTCGACCTCGATGGTACCGCCTGCCGAGGTCACGAGCGTCTTGCAAATCGCGAGGCCGAGACCGGTGCCCACGCCGCCTGGTTTCGTCGTGAAGAACGGCTCGAACACGCGGCTGAGCACGTCGGGCGCCATGCCGACGCCGGTGTCGCGGATCTCGACGACGACGCTCGACGGCGCCTCGAATCGCGTCGCGATGTGGACCTCGTGACGCTCGGCCGTCCCCTCGGGGATCGCTTGCGCCGCGTTGACGAGCAAGTTGAGAAACACTTGCCCGAGGCGCGCTTCGCTCCCGTGCACCTTCGGCGTGTCGCCGTAGTCCTTCACCAGGCGCGCGCGATGGCGGATCTCGTTCCACGCGATGCCGAGGCTCGAGTCGAGAACGCGACGCACGTCGATCGGTCCCATGTCGTCGGTGTCGCGCTTCGAGAAGAGCTTGAGATCGCGGACGATGCGACGCACGCGCTCGGCGCCGTCGCGCGCGTCGGTGAGGAGGCGACGCGCTTCGATCGCGCTCTCGGCGTCGACGTCGCCCTTGAGCAACGCGTCGAGCAGATCGAGGTTGCCGACGACGTACGCGAGCGGGTTGTTGATCTCGTGTCCGACGGCCGCCGCGAGACGACCGACCGACGCGAGGCGATCGGCGACGCGGAGCTCGTCCTCGAGGCGACGACGCTCGGTCATGTCGCGAGCGTGCGCGAGCGTCGCAGGCGCGCCGTCGAAGTGGATCGAGAGGCCGATGACCTCGACGAAGACGATGTCGCCGTTGCGAGCGACGAGGCGCTCGACGAGCGGCGGCGCCTCTGCGCCGGTCGCCACCATCTTGCGGACACGCTCCATCACGATCGCGTGCTCTTCGGGGTGCACGAAGTCGAGGAGCGGCCGGCCGATGCACTCCTTGGCGCTGCCGAAGCCGAGCATCGAGAAGAACTTCGGATTGACGAAGACGACCGTGCCGCCGCGATGCACGAAGATCGCGTCGGGCGCGCGCTCGATGAGCCCACGGAAGTTCGCTTCGGAGCGACGGATCTCGGTCGTGTCGGTGAACGAGACGACGACCGCTTGCGGCGGCGCGTCCACGCGAACGCCGATCGGCTGCGAGCTCACACTGAGCCAGGTCGTCTCGCCCGTCTCCTTGTCGCGGAGCCCGACCACGACGTCGCTCACCGGCCGCCCCGTCGCGAGCGTTACGTACGCGGGGAGCTCCGTCTCTGTGAACGCCGTGCCGTCGGCCCGCACGACCGCGCGCGGATCGTCGCGCAGCGTGCGCCCCGCGAGCCGCTCGACGGTACGTCCGAGGATGCGCGACGCGCTCGCGTTGCAGGTGAGGATCCGCCCTTGTGTATCGAGGACGAGCACCCCTTCCTGCATCGCCGCGATGACGGAGCGGTAGCGATCCTCGCTCTCACGCAGCTCGCTCGTCAGATCCGCGATGAGGGCGCGATCGCGCGCGGCGTGCTCGGCCACGCTGAGGCGCAGATCGATCGAATCGTCCGACGACGAGAACGTGTCGACTCCGGCGCGCAAGAGACGTTCGAGCTCGACCGGCGACGGCTCGCCGACGAACATCGTCACCGGCGAGCGCCCGCGCGCGGTCGAGAGGAGCGAGCGGCAGAGCGCCTCGGCCTGATCCGGCGTGGCGGCCACGAGCAAGAGATCGACCCTGTCGCCGAGACGCGCGTCGTCGATCCCCGCGCGCGTCACGGAGTGCCCGCGCGCGGTCAACCGCGACGCCAGCGCGGCCGCGCGATCACCCGTCGCGACGAGGAGCGTCTTCATGAGCGGGAGCCAGTATACGCCCGCGGCGTCGCTCTTCCTCTCTCCGTCCTCGTCCGGGTCTATCCTCGGAGCGATGCCGCCCGATCCACCGCCGTCGAGCCGTCCGCCAGCGGTACCGACGCGGCTCGCTTCGCTCTTGCAGATCGTGTCGATCGAACGATCGCCGCTCGCGTTTCAGATGGTCGGCAAGATGCTCTTGCACGCGGCGCTCGTCGGCGCGGCGGCGGGGCTCGTCGGCACCGCGTTCGTCGCGGGGGTCGAGATCGTCCAGCAGTGGGTGCTCGAAGAAGGCGGAGGCTACAGGCCGCTCCGCGCCGCGGGCGAGGGGCTCGTCGAGACGGGAACGCACTCGGCGTTCCGGCCGTGGATGCTCTTTTTCATTCCGGCGATCGGCGCGCTGTTCGCCGGGCTCCTCTCCGCGCGCTTCGCTCCCGAGACGATGGGCGGCGGCACCGACGCGACCATCGACGCGTTCCACAACAAGAAGGGGATCGTCCGAAAACGCGTCCCGATCATCAAAGCGCTCGCGTCGATCTTCACGCTCGGCTCCGGCGGATCCGGCGGACGCGAAGGGCCGACGATGCAGATGGGCGGCGCGATCGGCTCGGTCGTCGGCGGCCTCTTGCGCGTCACCGAACGCGAGCGGCGCATCTTGCTCGTCGCAGGAATGGCGGCAGGAATGGCGGCGGTGTTTCGCACGCCGCTCGGCGCCGCGCTCCTCGCGGTCGAAATTCTCCATCGCGACGATTTCGAAACCGACGCGCTCGTTCCGTCCGTCCTCGCGAGCGTCGTCTCGTACTCGGTGTTCATCTCGTTCTTCGGCGAGTCGACCCTCTTCGCGCACGCCATTCGCTATCCGTTCAAGCCGGCGCATCTGCCGCTCTACGCGGTCATGGCCGTCGTGCTCTCGCTCATCGCCGTCGGGTTCCTCGGCACGATGGAGTTCGTGCGCGCGCTCTTCGCGCGACTGAAGCTCCCGGCATGGAGCAAGCCGGCGCTCGGCGGTCTCGCGCTCGGGCTCTTCGCGACGCCGATCGTCATGATGATGGGGCCGCGCATTGGCCAGATCGGACAAGGCCTCGGCATTCTCGGCGGCGGCTACGGCGCCGCGCAGCTCGCGATCACGAGCGCGCCATGGTTCCCCGAAGGATGGCGCGGCGTTCAGCTCCTCGTCCTCCTCGGCGGCGTGAAAATCTTCGCCACGTCGCTGACCGTCGGCAGCGGCGGAAGCGCCGGCGACTTCGGACCGTCGCTCGTCATCGGCGGTGTGTTCGGCGGCGCGTTCGGCCGCGCGGCGCAGCTCCTCGTCGACGCGCGGATCGACCCAGGCGCGTTCGCGCTCGTCGGAATGGGCACGCTCTACGGCGGCCTCGCGCACGTCCCGATCGCCGCGCTCGTCATGACCTGCGAGCTCGCCGGCAGCTACGATCTCCTCGTACCGCTCATGCTCGCGGAAGGGATCGCGTTCCTCGCGCTGAGGCACCGCTCGCTCTACAGAGCGCAAGTCGCGACGAAGCGCGACTCGCCCGCCCACCGTGCGGATCTCATCTTCGACGTGCTCCGCGGCGTGCGCGTCGCCGACGTCGTCGTCCCCGATCGTCCGTACGCGACGCTGCTCCCGAAGATGACGGCCAAGGAAGTGATCGATCGCGTCGCGAGCAACGCCTGGCAGGACGCGTTCCCGGTGCTCTCGCCGGAAGGGACCGTCATCGGCGTGGTCACTTCCGAGATCCTCCGCACGATGGCCGCCGATCCGGACGTGGCGACGGTCACGATCGCGCACGACATGATGGTCGCCCCGATCTCCGTTCGCGACACCGACGACTTGCACACCGCGCTCGACCGCGTCTTGAAGCACGGCGTGCGTGAGCTCCTCGTCCTCGACGCGACCGGACACATCGTCGGCTTCCTCGACGAGGCAGAAATCACGCGCGTGTACCACGCGGCGACGGAGACCACACCCGAGCGCTGAAGAGTTCTGCTAGGCTCCGTCACATTCCGGGGGGCCGGAGGCACGTGACGACGCAGAGTTTGCGAGTGCTCGTAGTCGACGACGATGCCGTGCTCCGCGATGCCATCGGACGCATGCTCGTCGCCGCCGGCTTCGTGGTCGAAAAGGCGGCCGACGGCGCGGAGATGATCGATCGCGTCACCGCCGGCGAGTCGTTCGACTACATCCTGATGGACCTCGAGATGCCGCGCATGAACGGGCGCGCCGCGCTCGCACGCCTCGAAGAGATCGCGCCCGCGCTCGCGAAGCGCACGCTCATCATGACTGGCGGGTCGAGCGTGCTCGCGCTCCAACAATGGATCGACGCGCTCGGTCCGGGCCGCGTCCTCTTCAAGCCCTTCTCGCCGCGCCTCCTCAAAGAGATGCTCGCGGATCTCGTCGCGTAAGAGCCCGGAGCTGGATCGACCTGGTGCGTGCGCGTGGGTCACGCGCGATCCAGGCGCGCGTGTGTGGACGCACTGTTACCGCAGTTTTTTGGTGTGACGGGAATCGGTACGCGACCTGCATTGAACCGAGGGAGTCGCCCTTCATCCCGTCGAGGTTCGCAGTGAAGCTCTCCATGCACGACGACATGACGCAGTTCGATGCCCCGCGAGTGTCTGTTCCGCGGCCCACGCTTCGTCCGCCCGTTCACGACGACGAAGGCGCGACGCGCGTGTTCACGGTGCCGGTGAAGCGACTCGAGGTCGCGCCTCCTTCGCAGCGCGCGCGCAACAGCTTCCCCGAACCGCCGCGTGATCGGCCGCGCGTGTTCGAGCACACGCCGCAGATGGAAGTCACGACGCTGAGGCCTTCGTTGAACGACGAACGTACGCAGCTTCGTCCGCAGATGGAGTCCGACGCGCCGCCGGCGCCGTCGTCGCGCGCGTCGATCCCGCCGTCGACGTACTCGGTGCCCGCGCTCGAGACGAGCGTCGATCTTCCCGCGGCGGCGCGAACCGCGTCGCGGATGCGCATCGCGTTGATCGCCGCGGCGGCGACCGCTGCGCCGTTCGCGCTCGTGCTCGCGCTTCTTGGCTCGGTCGATCGTCCGACGGCGAACGCGTCGGCGGGAGCTTCCAACGCCGTCGCGCAAGCGTCGACGTTCCTCGCGCTAGTGACCCCCGCGCAGCCGGCGCCGGCGCCCGTCGTCGAGCCTGCGTCCGCCGTCGCGAGCGCGAAGCGCTTCCCGTCGATCGCCCCGGTCGCCGCGCCCGTCGTCGCACCGGTGGTCGCGCCGCCGCCGCGCGCGCCGAGCCCGCCGCCCGTCGCCTACGCCGCAGCGGCCCACGCACCTCGCCCCGCGTTTGCCGCCGCGGTTCGTCCGCCCGTCGCCGCGAAGCCCGCACCGAAGACGAAGGCGCCGACCGCATCGACCGAGCTCCCCGACGCGCAGGCCGCCGACGCGCTTGCACGCGCGCAGCTCGAAGCCGCGTTGCGATAAAAGATCATCCTCACTTCCAGTAGTCGCCGAACAGATCCGCGCCGTGCGCGACGATCTCCGGGCACGACACGTTTTCATTTCCGTCGACGTCCTCCGCGTGGCGCGAGCGACCACCGCGTGTTAGGTGCGCTGCGTTCGTCGCGTAGATCCGACGAGGAGGCTCGAAGAAAAATGCGCGTTCACTTCGCGGGCTTGGTGATGGCGGTTGGTCTCGCAGCGACGATCTCGGCTCACGCGGAGCCGCCTCGCCCGCGCATCGGAGCCGCCGCGACCCTCGGCGACAAGCTCAAGACGCCGAGCGGAAAGCTCCAATCGCTCTCGCAAGGCCACGTGACCTGGAGCTACCTCCGAGTCAATCGGCCGCAGCTCCTCGTGTCGCTGCTCGCCGCGCACCAGGCCGCGAACGCGCCGCAGCGATCGCTCTCCGGGCTCGCGAACGATGCGGCGCTCGCGAAGCTCAAGGGCGTCGCGTGGTCGAACGTGAAGGTCCCGCCGCATCACGAAGGGCTCGTCCCACGCAAAGGCGGCCATCCGAAGCCCGCGCCGTCCACGATGACGCTCAGCCCGTGGGCCGACATCACGCACAGGGAGCTCGGCGACCTCGCGAACATGCCCGATTTCTCGGTGCGCGCGATCGACCTCAAGGATGCGTGGGGCGACGAGCATCCGTCGGGGAGCATCTGGCTCACGCCGCACACCGACGGCGTCGTCACGGCCACGCTCCCGGCAGGCGTGCCGTTTCGGATCACGCGCATCACGTCGTACGACGGCGTCCTCGTCGCGACCGCGAAGCCGGGGATCGTCCTTCCGAAGCCGTGGGAGTCGAAGTCGACGGGGCCGTTCTCGTTGCCGGTGCACGCCGGTCAAGACGTACAGGTGTCGATCGAGTTCGCGGCGTCGGCGGCCGGGAGCGGCGCGCTGCCCGCGGGCGTGAAGACGACGTCGCTCGAGCTCACGGGCACCGGATGGAAGCGCGCGATCCCCGTACGGGCGCACTACACCGGTCCGCAGCTCGGCGTCGCGCTCACCACCGACGACACGAACCCGACGATGCTCGTGCCCGCAGTGACGACGGGCCTCGTGTTCGATCTGCCGATCACGCTAACGAATTTCGATTCGCGCGCGGTGTCCGGATCGCTCTCCGCCGCCGCGCTCCCGGGCGGCTTCAGCTGGGCGGGGCCGCTGGCCGTGGCGCTCGGACCGAACGAGAAGAAGAGCTACACGCTCCACCTCGGCGTCGATCCAAACGCGGTGACGTTCGGACCCGGCCAGCCGGCGACGTTCACGTTCGCGTACGGCGCGCGCTCGAATCAAATGGAGATCGACGTCGGCGTGGCACCGACGTTCTTGAAGTGGGTCTGGGATCCGAGCGGATCCGACGTGAACATCCACGTCGAGCTCCTCGAGGTGCCGGGCATGTGGGCGGCCGAGTGGTGGGCGGGAATGGACAGCGTCTGGCCGGGCGGCTTCGCAATCCGACTGAGCCAAGACGGCAGCGAGCTGATGTCGACGTGGGACCCGCTCGGATCGCACGGCGAGTCGCGCGGCACGCGCGCCGGTCGCGACCCACGCTCGGAGTCGGATTGGGCGTCGTGGTCACAGAAGCCGGCGCACCTCTGGTGGTACGCCTGCAAGGCCGGTGGGTGCTGACCGACCGCGCTACTTCGATGCGATCTGCACGCGTCCCGCGGCGACGTCCGCGGGCCCGCCCGCGCCTTGGAACGCCGCGCCGACCGTCGCGTCGTGCAGGAGCTCGCGGGCGAAGAACGCGGTGAGATAGCGAACGGAGTACGCGAGGACGACCGTCCCATCCGCGGTTCCTTGCGGCGTGCACAGATTGCACGCGACGCACGTGTTCGGATCTTCGAACTGCGTGTGCCCCGCGCCGACGCCGGTGACCACCACCGCGGGCGACACCGCGGCGGCGTACTCGACGGTGTAGTTGTCGGCCGCAGGCGAGCACGAGCTCGACACCGATCCGCCGACCCACCCGAGCGGGATCCCGACGGTCGCGATCGTGGTGCGCGCTTGCGTGCCGTTGCTCAGCGTCATCGAGTCGACCGCGTCGATGCCGAACCACGCCACGACTTTGTTCTTGAGCGCGTTCTCCGCCGCGACGAGCGACGCCTGGCTTCCGCGCGAGTGCCCCGCGAGACCGACGCGCGCGAGATCGACCTTGTTGTGAAGCGCGCTCATGGTGTCGGCGTTCTGCGCCGGGAGCCACGTCGCGACGACGTACGCGAGATCCGCGGTCACCGTCGGCGTCACGACGAACGCGCCCGGATCGTCGCGCAAGAGAACGACGATCCCCCAGCTCGCGAGGCGCTTCGCGTACGGAAAGTACGCGGACGCGGGCTGCTGCAATCCCGGAGAGAGAGTCACGACGGGATGCGCGCCGGCGGAGCCTGGGACGTACACATACTCGGTGAACGTGCTTGCGCCGTTGGTGAGCTGCGCGGTGAATGACGTCGACGTGTCGGGGCCGTCGTGATCGTAGGTGGTCGAGCCGGCGTCGGTGCGCGCCGCGTCGGCGTCGTTGCTACTCGCGTCGTTTCCCGTCGCGGTGTCGGTCGATGCGTCGAGGCCGCCGCCGTCCCCGACGAAGGCACCATCCCCGCTCGTCGCGTCATCGCCGACGGCCGCGTCCGCACCCGCGACCGCGCTGTCTCCGCTTCCGCAGCCGACCGCGAAAGCGAGCGCGCACGAAACGGCGAGGCAGGTGGGGAAGGCGCGCATCTCTCCAGAAGACTACGGCGCATACGCCCTCGCGTCTGCACGCGCCGGTGGCAATCGTCCGCGCTAGAGTCGCCCCTCGCCGATGCCGACCATCCGAATCGAGACGTGGATCGCTGCGCCTGCGGAGATCTGCTTCGATCTCGCACGCAGCGTCGAAGCGCACGTCGGCTCGACGTCGAAGACGAACGAGCGCGCGGTCGCCGGCGTGACGTCGGGGCTCCTCGCGCTCGGCGACACGGTCACGTGGGAGGCGCGTCACCTCGGGCTCGTGCAGCGCCTCACGTCGAAGATGACGCGCGTCGAGCGACCGCGCCTCTTCGTCGACGAGATGGTGAAAGGCGCATTCGCGTCGTTCACGCATCTCCACGAGTTCGAGGACGCACGCGGCGGCACGCTGATGATCGACACGTTCGTCTATCGCTCGCCGCTCGGGCCGCTCGGCGTGATCGCCGACAAGGTGTTCCTCGAGCGCTACATGCGCCGCTTGTTGACGGAGCGCGCGGAGTACTTGAAGCTCGCAGCGGAGCGAGGATGAGCACCGACGAACGCCAGCTACGGATCGATCTCGCCGCGTGCTACCGGCTCGTCGCGCATTTCGGTTGGGACGACATCGTCTTCACGCACATCTCGGCGCGCGTACCGATCGCCGGCTCCGAGCATCACCACTTTCTCATCAACCCGTACGGGATGCTGTTCGACGAGATCACCGCGTCGAGCCTCGTGAAGGTCGACGCGAGCGGCGCGAAGGTCGAAGAGAGCGCCTACCCGGTGAACCCCGCCGGCTTCGTCATCCACAGCGCGGTGCACGCGGCGCGACCCGACGTTGCGTGCGTTCTGCATGTACATACGACGGCGGGGATCGCGGTGTCGGCGCAGGCGCGCGGGCTCTTGCCGATCTCGCAGCAGGCGACGATC
>JBBQXV010000106.1:0-27034 GCA_038209335.1 Polyangiales bacterium
TTCGACGAGGTGATCCCACTTCTCGTGCGCGATGCCGAGGAGATGGATGAGCGTCTCCTGCGACGGGAGCTCGGTGTCCGGATGGAGCGTCGCGCCGATGCCCATGAGGCGCCGGCTCATCTTGTTCCACTCGACCTGGTACGCGGTCAGGATCGGAACGAGATCGTCGATGTCGCTCGCGCTCGCGATGAACGCCGCGAGCGTGCCGGCGCCGTCCCACCGGAGCGGACGCCGCCGACCGCGCGTCGTCACGCGCTTCCACGAACGCACGTCGTAGCCCGCCGCTTCGAAGAGCTCGTGCGACTGCCCGAGCACGATGAGCTTCGTCTCGGGCATCGCGACCGGCAGACGACCCGCCGCGTACGCGAACGCGGAGACGTCGGGCGTCGTCGAGAGCGCGCCGTCGTGGAGCGACGACCGCGAGTACGAGTGCGCCTCCTCGAAGGCGCGCACGCGGACCTCGCCACTCGAACGGAGCAGCGAGTAGTAAGTGCGAACGTAGAGATCGATCTCGTCGGACTGTGCGACCGGCGGCTGGCGTTCCATTTCGCCCGCCAGCCTAGCGGATCAGGACGAGCGCTGGGCCCCCTGGCCGAGCGCGGCGATCGAGCACGCGCCGGTGACCACGAAGAGGGTCACGAAGAGCATCGCCGACGTTCCGACCGGGCCGACGAGCAGGAAGAGGTTATCGAACATGGTGTGGCCTCCTTGAAACAAACTGGCCACCGAGAATGTTTTGGCCGGGTGGCCAGTTTGTCAAGAGGCGGCCCCGTCGTTTTGCAAGTTCCGCAGGTATTGCGGCCTGTTACAGCTCGAAGAGCGAGAACGCGACGACCTCGAGCGCGCGCAGAATCTCGCGGTCGTCCTCTTCGCTGGGGGTGTCGAAGAGGTGATGCAGGCCCACGCCATCGAGCGTCGCCATCATGAGCTTCGGGATGATGTGCGCGGGCACCTTCGGCTTCAGACCGATCTCGGTGAAGCTCTTGACGAACTCGTCGACCATCTCGCAGCGCATCGCATGGAACGCGGTGCTCATCGGCTTGCGGAGCTTTGCGTCGTGGACCGAGTGGGCCATCAGGTCGGCGAGGACGCGCACTTCCGGGCTGCCATCGGTGCGCGTGGCGAGCATCTCGCGAAGCGCGCCGCGGATTTTCTCGACGGGCGCGATCGGTTGATCCCACGCGCGACGCACGCGCTCGCTCATTCGCGCCGAGCATTGCTCGAGGACGCGCGCCAGGAGATCGTCCTTGCTCTTGAAGTGGTAGTGGACGACGCCTTTGCTCATCCCGGCGGTCGACGCGATGTCACTGACGCTGGTGTTGACGATGCCACGTTTGGCGATCGTTTTGATCGCGGCGTCGATGACCTGCTGGCGGCTCGCTTCGCTCTTCTTGTATTCGGTCTTCACGCGCATCGATCACTGGCCAGAATATAGCGCCGCTAGTCTCCGCGCAGCGCCTCTTCGACGAGGGCGCGCGCCTCGGCGATGCGGCGCGTCTCGGCTTCGGTGCGCTCGCTCTTTCGCGAGGAGACAGGGGCGAGGTCGGCCGGGGTCGCGTCGGCCTTCTTGCGCGAGAAGAGACGCCCGATGAGGCCGCGAACCGGTTCGAGCGTGAAGAGGCCATCGGTGAGATCCGCGGGGCGATCGCGCAGCGCGGTGACGATCGCTTCGTTGGAGTCGACCCAGCGCATCGCCTCGTCGAACGCTTCGCGCTGCGTCGTCTCGAGGTGCGCGCGCGCCGCCGAGGGCTTGATCTCGTGGACGCGGAGGAAGAGCGCGAGCGCGAGGGTGAGATCCTCGAGTGGCAAATTCGTTGCAGTGTGCATGCGAAGCCCGCCGCACGCTTTGGTGTAGACGGCGGCGCCGCTGACGAGGAGGACGCCGAAGCCGCAGACCGTCGCGGCGATTTCGCTCGTCGCGCCGGCTTCGCGCGCGTCGATGTCTTCGCCCGCTTCGGCGAGCACGAGCGCGCCGACGCTGCGCGCGAGCGACGTCGTGAGGATCATCGGGTTGCCGACGTCGGTGACTTTGACGTCGACGCGGTAGCCTTCGTCGAGCTCGACGACGCCGTCGTGGGCTTGGATCTTCGCGCCCGTCCCGCACGCGGAGGTGCCGCATCCGCCGCCGCCTGACGCCTGCTCCTCGGGCTCGAGGAACGCGAGCTGGATCGGGAGATCCTCGGCGAGCGGCGCGTAGCTCATCATGCGACGCAAGAGTCGCGCGATGCTCGGCGGGTCTTTCTTGAACTCGTCGGGGAAATGGCGGCCGCTCGGCTCGATGAGCTCGGGATCGCCAATCACTTCGCCGTGTGCGGCGCGAAGCTCGGCGTAGCGTCGGACGATCCAACGGATCGCGTCTTCGTTCGGCAGTTCCATGTCCGTTCAATGTAGCTCGAAACGCGGTACGCTGCCGCGAGGAGGCGCGTTGGGAACGGCCGACGAAGGGGCGTCCAAGCCCAGTGAGGCGCTGGTCGTGCGCAGCGACGATTCGCTCGCGCCGCCTTCGGTGCGTCCGATCACGACGACGCCCGGCGAGCCGCTCGACACGGTGTGCGGCGTGCCGCTCGAGACGGGCGAGCGCGTCGTGATGTTTTTTTCGGCGGACCACAAGATCGCGAAGTGGATTCACATCGTGCTCGGCGTCGTTCTCCTCGTCGTGATCTTCGGGCTCATGCTGATTCTCTACGGCGTCTATTACGATCGCTGGCATCTGCGCTTCGTCGCGATCACCGATCGCCGCATCATCATGCAGACGGGGAACAAACCGGCGAGGTGGCTCTACCTCACCGAGGTCGTCGACCTTCGCGCGAAGCGGTCGTCGTCGGCGGCGCCCGGGGTCGTCGGCGTGGTCGCGGCGGCGGCGAACGAGGCGAAGACGGCGCTGGCGACGAAGAGCGCGAAGACGGATCCTAAATTTTGGGTCGGCACCGAGGCGGTGATCGTTCAAGGGAAGAAGGGGGCGCTCTCGATCGATCACAGCGTGCCGCCGACGTTGGTCGGTCCGGCGCTGGCGAACGCGCTCCACACGGACGGCTGGATCGCGCGGCTTCCGACGGCGAACTATCCGCGCTGAGATTCTTCGGCGGCGCACTCTTCGACGGCGCGTTCGATCTCGTCGGGATCGTCGATTGTCGCGGCGATGTCGAGCGCGACGCGCAGGCGTGGCGACGCGCATGCTTCGGCGACACCGCGGAGGCGCGTGCGACCTTCGTCGTCGAGCGTCGCGTGGAGACCGAGCGCCGCTCCTGCACGTGCGGAAGAAGGCGCGAAAGGATCTTCGACGACGCGCCATAGATGTTCGGTCGGTAGGGCCGTCGAGCGGTAGTCGGCGCCGGCGAGCGCGCGGAGATCGCGGAGTCATTCGCCGTCGGCGCGGGCGCCGCGAGCGAGTCGTGCGGCCGTCGCGTGCGTCGTGAGGGGGCGGGTGGCGACGGGCGCGCACGCGACGCGGCGTACGAATGCGCGGCATGCGGCGGCATCGCGAAAGTGAAACGCGAACTTTCGCGCGCCGACGGAGATCATGGCCGTCGTCGCGCGCGCGACGTCGGTCGCCTCGACGCTGAAGGTGCCGTGCGGAAGGAAGCGCTCCCGTGCGCGGTTTCGAAACGCGACCCCATCGGCGCCAACGATCACGACGCCGTCGGGCGCCTCGTGCAGGATTCCGAGGACGCCGATCCAGACGAGCATGGGGAGCAAGAGCGCCGTCGTGCCGCCACCGAAACCGAGGACCAGCGCGAACGCAGCGATCGTCAGAGCGAGCGCGAGCGCGATGACGATCCACCTCCTCGACCCGTCGGCGACGTGTACGCCCTCGAATGTCGTCGTCGTTTCGTGCGCGACGAGCGTCATCGCTTCGAGCATCGCGTTTCCGCGCGCGACGTCTTGCACGAAGAGCTCGACGGTCTGCGCCGCCGTCTCGAACACGACGACCGGTCGTGTGCCTTCTCGCGGCACGACGTACGCATGCCGAACCGCGTCCGGCGCGATGACGTGCTCTCCGTCGAGGAACACGCCGCGCTCGTTCGCGCGCACGTGCGCGACACGCTCGACGCGCCGCAAACCCGCGAGCAGATCGATCGCGGACGCGACCGGACCGTGGCGACGTCTGCGCACGGCCACGTCGAACGTCTCGAAGCTCCCCATCGGCCTCCTGTAAGCTTGCCTCGTGCCGCTCTCGCTTGCGACGCTCAACCTGAAAGATTTCTTCCCGCAGCCGCCTCATGACTTCGCGCCCAAGGTCGCGTGGGTCGCCGAGATGGTGGCGCGCGTCGATGCCGACGTCGTCGCGCTCCAAGAGGTCGGGCCGCCAGAGACGCTCGAAGCGCTGCTCGCTCGGCTCGATCGGCGCGGCGGTTACGGCGATCCGGTGATCGGCACGCCGGACGCGCGCGGGATTCGATGTGCGCTCTTGTCGCGCGTGCCCGTCGTGCGTGCGCGCGTCCACACGGCGGAGTCGCTGCCGTTCCCGGTGTTTCACGCGGGCGACGCTCCGCCGTTCGGGACGCGAATTCCGCTTCGGCGCGGCGTCGTCGTCGCGCAGATCGACGGCGGCGACTTCGGTCTCGTCGACGTGATCGTGGCGCACTTCAAGTCGCGGCGATGGGTTCCGCTGGTCGATGCGAGCGGCAACTCCGTGCAGCCGACGACGGCGCGCGATCGCGCCGAGGCCGAGCTTCGCAGCCTGGTTTGGCGCGCGGCCGAGGCGCTCTGCGTGCGCGGTCTCGTCGACGAGGCGATCGCCGCACGCCCGGACGCCAAGGTCGCGGTCATGGGCGATCTCAACGACGGACCCGACTCGACGCCCGTGGTCGTCGTTCGCGGCGCGGATCTCGCGAGCTGTGCCGATGCCGTCGCCGCCGCACAAAGGTTCAGCGTGCTTCACCAAGGCGGGCGGGGTCAGATCGATCACATTCTCGTGTCGCCGGCGCTCCGCGCGAGGCTCTCGAGCGCCCAGTTCTTCAACGAAGCGCTCCGCGAGCACCCGATGATCGTTCCGGGCGCGTCGCCGACCGAAGACTCCGATCACGCTCCCTTCGTCGCGCGCTTCGACTGAGCTACGCTGCCCCCTCGAATGCGAGTCGCCCTCGTCGTTGCGCCGGTCGTTAACCCGAACGAGGACTCCGTCTCGGCGGGCAAGGTGCGCGACGCGCTCGCGGCGAACCGCTTCCGCGTCGTCGACGTGTCGAGGTCGGCGAACATCACGGCGGATCTCGATTGGGCGATCGGCGAGGTGGACGCGGGCAACGAGGTCATCGTCTACGTCGCCGGCACGACCCGGTTGAACGACGGTCTTGCCGAGCTGCGACTCGCAGGCGACGCATGGTTCCCGTTCGCGACGCTCGGCGAACGCATCTTCGCGCGCGAGCCGGGCGCGGTGCTCTTCTGCGTCGACGCGCGGCACGACGGCGCGGCCGACGACGGGATGCTCGCGGCGGAGCACGTCGACGGCGTCGTTCGCGCGCTCGAAGCACGCACGCGCGGCTTCGCGGTCCTCGTCGGCGCTCGCGCCCAACCGACGCCGGAGTCCGAAACCGCCGCGTGGCCGTTCACCGACTTCGTCCTGCGCGCGCTCGACGACGTCGAGGCGCGCGACCCCGGTGGTTGGGCCCGCATCTCGCGCGTGTTCGAGCGCGTGCGTTCGATGGGCGATCTGAACACACTCGTTCAGAGCTTCACGCTCGTGAAAGGGAAGGGGGACTTTCTCATCGGCGCGCCGCCTTTCGTCGACGCCACGCCCGAGCCGAGGGGTGTCGCGCCGCCGCCGGCGACCGTGGTCATCGAGCCGGAGGCGAAGGTGATCCTCGCGCCGGAACCGGTCGCGATCGTGGCGCCCGATCCGCCGGCCCCCGAGCGTGTGTCGCATCCACCGACGTCCGCGCCCGCAAGCAGTCAGGGGCCGACGTCGCTCCGGTCTCCGCGTCCGCACCTCACGCCGCTCCTCCTCGGCGCCGACGAAGCGCGCGAGCGCGAAGATTGGGACGAAGCGCTCGACGCCTACAAGAAGGCGCTGATGTTGGTCGACGCCGGCGACTCGGCCGCGCGCGCGACGATCTATGCGGACATCGGCGAAGTGAAGCGGTTGCAAGGCAAAGGGCGCGAGGCCGAGCTCAACTACGAGAAGGCGCTCGGCGCGGTGTCGACGCACAAGCGCTCGCTGATGGCGCTCATCGATCTCGCCACCGAAAATAAAGAATTCAAACGCGTCGTCGATACGCGAAAACGCCTGCTTCCCGCGCTCAAGAACGACACCGAGCGAGCCGACGAGCTCGTGCGGATCTCGGACATCTACGCGGGCGAGCTCAAGGATCCACGTGGCGCGATCGAGAGCCTCGAGCGCGCGACGGCGCTGCGTCCGGGAGATCGCACGCTGCTCGAGAAGCTTCGCGTGCTCTTCGAGTCGCTGCAAAGGTGGCCGCGCGTCGCCGACGTCCTCGGTGCGATGGCGGACTCGATGGAGGCCGGGAAGGAGCGCGCCGAAATTCGCTTCGCGCGTGCCGACGTGATGCTCGCGCGCCTGCGCGACGAGACGCGCGGCGTCGAGCTCCTCGAGCTCGCGCTCGAAGACGATCCGACGCACGACAAGGCACTGCACGCGCTCGTCTCCGTTCGCACCACGCAGCAAGCGTGGCCGCTCCTCGATTCGTTCTACGGCAAGCTCATCGATCGCCTCGCGCAGCTGGGTGACAAAGAGCGCGCGTGGGATGCGTGCCGAAAGCTCGCGGTGCTTCGTCGCGACAAGCTCCGCGACGGCGCAGGCGCGCTCGAGGCGTTCACCGGCGCGCTCGAGTGCAAGCCGCTCGACGTCGATACGCGCGCGATGCTCGCCGAGCTCTACATGGCGAAGGGCGACGAGGCCGCGGCGATCTCCGAGTTCGAGATGATCGCGGCGCACGCGCCGACGCGCGCGTCGACGTTCGCGCGCCTCTTCGCGCTCCACTCCAAGGCGGGTCGTCGCGATCGCGCGTGGCTCGCGGCGCAAGCGCTCGTCGAGCTCGGATCGACCGACATGGATCACGAGCTCGCGGCGGATCAAGATCGCCCCGACGGGCAGATCCGTCCGCGCAGCGCGCTCGAGGACACGGCATGGGACATGTGGTTGCGCGCGCCCGGCGCCGACGACGTCGTGACCGGGATCCTCGGCGCGATCGTCCCCGCGGCGGTGAAGATGCGCGTCGCCGAGCTGCGCGACACGAAGAAGCTCGTGACGCTCGATCCAGCGAAGAAGCAGGCCGCGACGAGCACGGCGTCCGTCGTGCGTTCGTTCGTTTGGGCGAGCCAAGTGCTCGGCGTCACGCTTCCGGATCTCTACGTCATGGACAACATTCCGGGCGGCGTCGCCGCGGCGCAGGTCGAGACACCGTCGACCGCCGTCGGTCCGGATGTTCTGCGTGACGTCACGACGCAAGAGCTCGCGTTCGTCGTCGGTCGGCACCTCGCGTACTACCGTCCGGAGCACTACGCGCTCGTCTTCTTTCCGTCGCTCCAAGAGCTGACGACGCTCTTCCTCGCGGCGGTGAAGGTCGCGCTCCCCGAAGTGCCGGTACCGATCGCGCTCGGCGAGACGGTCGCGCGCATGCGAAAGTCGCTCATCAAGCACGCGACGCTGCAAGAGCGCGAGTGGCTCGAGTTCGCGGTGAAGGCGCTCGAAGAGCGCGGCGGGCGCGTCGATCTCGGATCGTGGGTGCGGAGCGTCGAGCTGTCCGCGGGGCGCGCGGGGCTGCTCTTGTGCGGCGATCTCGCGGTGGCGCTCGCGTGGATCAAGCGCGAGTCACGCGCGATCGCCGAGCTCACTTCCGAGGACCGAAGGCGCGATCTGCTCGCGTTTTCCGCCTCCGCCGAGCTCGCAGCGCTTCGCGAAAAGCTCGCGGTCGGCGCGACGAACAGCACACATCCACCGCCTCCATCTTCGGCGGACCCTGCGAGCGCGGGCTGACGAACGCGCGCAAGAGTGCGAGAATCGCAGATGCGATGGGTCGTCCGCATCTCTTCGTCGTCGCGTGCCTCGCGTTCGCGGGATCGATCGCGGCGTGCGGCCTCGACATCAGCGGGACCGCGAACGGTTTGACCGACGACGGCGGTGGCGTTGGGAGCGGCGATGGTGCGATCGTCGGCGACGCGCTCGGCGGCGGTGATGGCGCAATCGGCGATGGCGGTACGTCGACCGACGTCACGTCCCCTCCGCTCGACGGCGCCGGCCCGTGCACGCCGAACGGAACCGTGTCGTGCTTCGCACCGCCGAGCGGATGGACCGTCGTCGCGTACGCGCCCGGCGCGCCACCCGCGTGCCCCGCGCCGTTCACCACCACGCAGAGCGACGTCGAAGAAGGCCCGACCGCCAACAACGCATGCCGATGCGATCCGTGCACGGTGACCTCGCAACCGTCGTGCGTGACCGGAGCGATCAGCTCGTCGTACGACAACGACAACACCCATCTCTGCCTCCTCCCAGGCGTGTCGGTCACGAACGGCGTCGGCGGCGCGTGCAACATGGGAATGTACAACCTCGCGGCCGACGTGAAGCTCACGCCGCCTGGGGTCTCGGGCGGTGGATGCACGTCGACGCTGTCGAAGCACAAAGACGCGTTCACCTTCGCGGGCAAAGGACGGGCGTGCGCGGCGGCCGATCCGACGGCGGCCGGCTGCAAGAACGGCATCTGCGCCCCCGCCAAACCGCCGACGCCCTACGCGATCTGCATCGCGTCCTCCGGCGTTCAGACCGTTTGCCCCACGCCGTTCACCGTCAAGCACGTCGTCGGCACCGACGTGTCGTTCGACTGCGCGTCGACGCAATGCGGATGCACCGTGAACGCGCAGTGCGGCGGCGGATCGCTCAGCTTCTATACGGACAACGCTTGCCAGGACAACGTGGTCGCGATCGCGGCCGACGACTCGTGCCACGCCGTCGTCACGGGCGGCGGCGGACCGATGTTCCGCTCGTACAAGTACACGGCGTCGCCGACGAACGTCACGTGCGCGCCCGTCGCTCCCGCGCCCGCGTCGAACGTGCAGCTCGTCGGCGCGACGACCATCTGCTGCGCGCAATGAGCGGCGTCGCGTAGCGCTACGCGCGGTCTTCGACCGGGCCGGTCATCAAGTTCTTCACGATCATCTCGGGCGACTGCGCCGCGAGCACCCCCTCGGTGAGCGCGCGGAAGATCGGCGTGCGCACGCCGCGGCGATCGCCCCACGCGGTCACACGCGGGATGAGCTCGACCGCTTCGACGCGCTGCTTCGAGTCGCGCATCGCCTCTTCGAGCGTCTTGCCCTTCGCGAGCGCTTCGCCGAGCGCGACCTCGGGGCGCTCGTGCTGCGAGATCGACGCGAGGAGATCGCCGTACCCCGCGAGCCCGAGGAGTGTCTTCTCGTCGCCGCCCGCCGCCGCCGCGAGACGCGCGGCCTCTTGGATCGAACGCGCGATCACCGCCGCCGAGAGCCCCGCGCCCATCCCCGTGCCTTGCGCGAAGCCGACGCCGATCGCTAGGCATCCGACGAGCGCGCTCGCCCACTCGAGGCCGCGGAGATCGTCGGTCGTATAGAGACGCAGCGACGGCGACACGAACGCGTTGCACACCGCGTGCGTCACCTCGGGATAGTGCGATCCGCAAACCATCACGCTCGGGCGCCCCATGAGAAGATCGTCGGAGAGGGCGGGACCGCCGAGCGCACCGATGCGACGCGCGGGCGTCTCTTGCCGAAGGATGTCGCTGATCGTCTCGAGGTCCTCGCCGACGAGCCCGCGCACGCCGTGTACGACGTAGTGACGTCCGTCGATCGCGTCGCCGAGGCTTCGCGCGACCTCGCGTGCGTGTTGCGACGGCACCGCGAGAAACACGAGCCGCGCGCGCTCGGCGAGCTCGGCGAGATCGTGGGTCTGCTCGACACCTTTCGGGAGCGCTCCTTCGAGCGATCGGCGCGAATAGATCAGCGTCGGCGACTCGTCGTTGCCGGTGCGCGCCGCGGCCGCCGCGAGCGCGAGCCCCCATGCTCCACCGCCGATGACTGCGACGCCGCTGCGATGCATGGCGTGGATACTACACGCGTCAGCCGCCGCTCCCACTCCTCAGGTATCCCCCGCGTCCCGTTGCCCAAGGCACGCACGCCACACCCGATCCCGGCACCGTGAACACGTCAGTACCGTGGTCGAACGTCGTCACCAAGATCTCGAGCGTCCCATCGCCGTCGACGTCTGCGATCGTCGGTGCCGCGGGCACGCCGATCCCATTCCCGTTCATCCCTTGCTTCGGCAGCGTCACGTCGAACAGCAGCGCCCCCGTGTTCGCGAGCACGACGATCCGCCCGCCGTTCGCCGCGAGCGAGTACACGCCGAACACGAGCTCCGGGATCCCGTCCTTGTTCAAGTCCGCGACGACGACCTCGCTCGCGAACGTCTTCGGCGCCCCCTTTGCGTAATCGAACCGCCACAGGCGCTGTCCATCGGGCGCGATCGCATAGACGTACCCGTCGTTGATCGGCGCGACGATCTCGGGCTTCGCGTCGCCGACGATGTTGACCGTCGTCGGCGCCGGGATTCCATCCGGCGGGTAGTAGTCGCCCGAAGCGCGCACCGCGGGCTTGTCGCTGAACGGCAATGTCTCGAACCCAGGCATGCGACGCGCCGCGCGCGAGCCGTCTCCATGCGCGCCTTGCAACACCATGAACGCGAAGCCCTGCGTCTCGTAGGGCTCATGCATCTCGGCGTTGGGGATGACGACGACCTCGTTTTTCCCGTCGCCATCCATGTCGACGACGTTGGGCGGCGACGCGGTGAGCTGCAGCCACATCGTCGTCTTCACGTCGGGCCACGGATCGGTGTGCCCGTTGTAGTGGTCGTTTTCGACCTTGAAGTCGAACCAACGAATGAACTGCCCCCAGCCCATTCGCTTGTTCAAATACATGTTCGCCGGGTTCGAATAGAACGGCGACGCGAGCACCGACGTGCCGTCCGGCTTGAAGACGTTGATCTGGTGGTTGTCGTACGTCGTGACGATCTCGAGGAGCGCGTCGTCGTCGAGGTTGCCGATGCCGACGTTCTCGCCGTAGCACCCGTACCCGCGATTTCCCTGGCCGTTGAAGTCGCCGTCGTGACCCGCGCCGTTCGCGGTGTCGTAGCGCGGCCACGCGGGTGTCACCGCACCGCCGGTGGGCTGAAAGATCTTGCCGGCGTGATCGAAGACGAAGACCTGCGCGCCGGTGCTCGAGGTGTTCGTCGTCGTGACCGCGATTTCGATCTTCCCGTCACCATCGAGATCGCCACCCGCCATGCCGCGCGCTTCGGGATCCTGACCGCCGCTGCTCGTGCTCGCGATCCACTTCGTGGTGAGCGCTCCGTTCTTGAAGTCGTACGCGGCGACCGTCCCCTTGTTCCCGCCGACGACGATCTGCTTCGTCCCGTTGCCGTCGAGATCGGCGATGACCGCAGGCGCGTACACGCGTCCTTGCGTCGCGGTTGCCTTCGCGAGCTGCTTGCCCGACGCGTCGTAGACGAACGTGCTGTAGAGCGGGAGCACGATCTCCTTCTTGCCGTCGCCGTCGAGATCGACGACCGCGGGCGAGCTGAACCAACCCGTCTCGCCCGTCGCGATGTTCCGGACGAACGTCGGCATTTGTACGGCCGCCGTGCCGCTCTCGCTCTTGCACGCGGCGGTCGGCGCGATCGATCCATCGCCGAGGACGGTGCCCCCTTCGCGCGGCGGGCCGCCGCCGTCGTCGCCGCCCGTGTTGCCTGCGCTTCCCGAGTCGCCGCCGCACGCGGCGAACGATGCCAATGCGACGAGCGACGTCGCGCCGAGGACTCCGAGCACGCGCATGGTCGACCTCCTGCATGAAGCGTATCCTGTTCGCGCGCATGGGCTACATCGACACGATCCGCCGCGTGACGTCGTCCGACTACACTGGCGCCACGCAAGAAGAGCGCGATCGCGCGGGGCGCGACGTCATCGAGATCTGTTCGTTCGCGTGCGCGGGGCTCGTGCTCCAGCCGGTGCCGGTCGTCGAGCAAGCGGTGCTGCCGGTGCAGATCGGCATGGTCGGCGCGCTCGCGCATGTCTACGGCAAGGAGCTGTCGCGCAAGAAGGCGCGCGAGGTCATCCTCGATCTCGCGGCGATCACCGGCGTGTCGATCATCGGACGGCAAGCGCTCACGACGATCGCGAAGGTCTTGCTGCCGGGCTTCGGCGGCGTGCTCGGCGCGCCGTACGCGTTCTCGGTGACATGGGCGACCGGCTTCGCCGCCGTGAATTACTTCCGGAGCGGCAAGCGCCCCGACAAAGACAAGATCCGCGAAGTGTTCGAGAAGGAACGCGCGCGGAGCAGCGCGCTCTACTCCGAAGACAAAGCGCGCGCCTATCGGCCCGCCGACGGAGAGGTCGATCCCGAGTGAAGGCGGGGCTTCGTGTGCGCGCGCTTCTCGTTGCGTTGGGCGATCGCGTCCTTCAGGCGAGCGATCCGTGGATCGGGCGGCGCGTGCGCAAATGGATGGGCGAGCAGGCGGATCAAGGGCGGCTCGCGCTCGACGGCACCACGCTGCGCATCTCCGGCGCGAGGATCCCGCTCGGCGCGCGGTTGTCGCTTGCGGGCGTGGAGCTGGATGTCGCCGACGTGATCGGGCTCGTCGCGCGGGGAGAGACGCGCGTGCACGTCGATCGCGCGGAGCTCGTCGGCGTGCCGGGATTTCCGCCGCTCGCGGCCGATGCGTCGGTGCGCGTGTCGCGGTCGCGATCGCGGTGGAACGTCGACGACGCCGTCGTGACCTCGGGCGACGCGCGCGCGAAGCTGACGGCGTCGGGATCATTCGGCGACGTGCGCTCGGCGAGCGCGAGCATACGGATCGGGGGGATGCGCGCCGCGCAACTCGCCCCGCTCGTCGCGGCGTTCGCGAAGGACGACGCCCTGCGCGCGCTCCGCGTTCCGGACGACGCGATCCTCTCGGGCGACGTGACGTGGGACGACGCGACGGGCACCATCGCCGCGCTCGTGATCGCGACCGCGAGGTCGCGCGTCACCGTCGCGCTCCACGTCGACGCCGCCGGCAAGATCGGCGACACGACGCTCGAAGGATCGATCGCGCTCGCCGACGTCCTCGCCGCCGGCGTCCTCCCCGACGCGATCCGCGCGCGCGTCGAGGCGCTGGGCGAAGCGACGGCGTCCGGCGAGATCGTCGTCGGCGCGAACGCCTCCGTCACCGGCGCGTTCGAGATCGCGACATCGACGTCGACCCTCGCCGTGACGCCGTCCGTCGCGGCCGGCGGCGCGCTCGCGGGCACGAAGCTCCGCGGCACGCTCTCCTTCGTCGACGCCGTCGCCGTCGGCATTTTCCCCGGCGCCGTTCGCCCGCGTCGAATCGGCGTGATGGAGATCGACGCGACCGTCGACGGCACGTTCGCCGACGCCGCGCTCGCTGGACGCGTCACGAGCCCCGACCTGCGCCTTCGACTCGGCGACGACGCGGCGCTGCCGACGATCTTCTTCCGCGACGTCGCGACACGCCTGAGCGTGGACGCGCGCGGTTTGCGATGGAGCGATCTCTCCGCGAAGGTCCTCGGCGGGACGCTCGCGTCGTCGGGCTCCGTCGGCTTCGACGACGACGTCGGTCTCGACTCCACGATCTCGTGCGCAGACGTGCGCCTCGAGGCGATCCCGTCGAACGTCGACGGCACGACGCCGCTCGCCGATCAGCTCCGCGGCGGCCTCCACGCCGACATACGCGTCACCTACGCGGCGGGCGCGCTCCCTGCGTTCCTCGCGCGCGGACCCCTCCGCATCACCGGGCCCGAGCTCCTCTTCATGACGTCGGCCGGCGAGAAGCTCGCGCGCTACGGCCTGCCCGCTCCCGACACGCGCGGCGCCGGACCGATCGAGGCGGAGCTCGACGTCCGCGAGAAGGTCGCGCGCGTCACGGGGATCGCCGCGCGCCTCGAGGGCATCGACGTCGACGGCGACGTCACCGTCGGCTTCGACGGCGCGCTCGCGGGCGAGCTCCGCGCGCACCTCCTCCAAGGGTACCTGCGGCGCAGCCTCCTCCTCGTCCTGCCCGCGGCGCTCGCCGATCGCGTGACCGTGCCGATCACGATCTCCGGCACCGTGCGCGAGCCCAGCGTCACCGCCGACTTCGTTCACACGCTCGACGACTTTCTCCAGAAGAACGCGATCGGCAGCGCGGTCACGGGCGTCATGGACGAAATCTGGAGCACGCTCGGCGGGCCGCGCGCGCGCCGGTCGTCGCAGCCTCCGCCGCTCGCGGCCGCCGATCCGCTCGACGCGATCTTCGATCGCATCCTCGCCGGCGACGTCGACGCGGATCGCCTGATCGATCAGCTCGTCGACGCCGGCCTCGACGCCGATCAAATCGAAGAGCGCCTCGCGCGACGGCGCAAGCGCTGAGCTGCGATCACACCCACGACATGCGGTACCGCGCCGACGCCGGCATCGCCGAATTCCACGGGAGCTCGCGCACGAAGACCTTCCTGCAGAACGCGCCGGCGATCGCGCTCATGATCCCGCCGTAGCTCGCGCGCCAGTACCGTCCCTCGGCGAGCACGGTGTTCACGATCTCGAAGCGGCACTCCTTCGGGCCGAGCTTGAACACCGCGACGTCGCTCCCTTTGTACGCGCGCGTCCAGAAGTCGCGGCTCTTCGCGAGGATCGTCCACGGTGTCACGCCGCTCTCCGTCGCGAGGCGGAGCACGAAGGAGAACGCCGTCTTCTGCGCGAGCTGCGCGACCGACGCGCCGATCGTCGCGCAGGCGTGCGGTTCGAGGCCGAGCTCGGTGCACGCCACGTAGTGCGCGCGTCCGACCGCGATCGGAACCCAATGCCCGGCGACGCCGTAGATCACTTCGTCGTGGTACTCGCGGGGCAGGAGCGCGGCGTAGCGATCGAAGTGCCCGTGCTTCTTCAGCGCGAGCACCGACGATCCGAGGAGCGTGCTCCGCACGTGCGTGCACTCGGGGACATTTGCCCGCGGCACGCTGAAATCGAGGAAGATCTCTTCGACCACACCCTCAGCTTAGAACCACTGCCCCGAGCTGGCTCGATCGTTCATCGTCGTGTTCGTCCCGGCGAACCGCACATTGTCGAGGTGCGACTGAGCTTGCATCTGCCCATTGCCCGCGAACGTGAAGCTCGGGCCTTTGCGATCCGCGTCTTCGAAGAGCGTGAAACCGTGGCCTGCGGGGAAGCACCAGCGCACCGACGACGCGTGATCGTTGAACGAGTCCATCTGCGAGAAGTGCGTGAGGTAGGGCGCCGCGCGCTTCGCGTGGTCGATGACGACGGTGCGCCCGCCGAAATCCGCGTCTTGGTAGATTTCGATCCAAGCGTCTTCGATCCGCGTGCACGAGTGTTCCGTGAGCGATGGGAGCGAGCGAAACTCTTTCATGCGCGTCGACGATCCGGCGCCGTTCATGCCGTGCTCGGTCGCGTAGACGATGAGGCGGTGCTCGTCGTCGATGTACACGCCGACGGCCGCGTCGAGGTTGCATTGGAGGCCGCTGCCGGCTTGGGGCGAGCTGCAGTAGAGCGATCGCGTCGCGACCCTCGCGACCGTGATGACAGGCGGCGGCGCCGGCGGAGCCGGCGGCACTGACGGCACTGAGCAGCCGATGCTCAGGCGATAGAGATCCACTTTGTCCGTGCCGCTGTAGGCCGGAAACCCGCTGTCGTCTTTCCACGTGCCGACGAGAAAGAGCCCACCGGATTGGTCCGTCACCAAGTGGAGCGCCTGGTAGCCGGGCTCGCTCCCAGATGGCCATCCCGGCACGTTGGTTCGCGCGTCGTAGGTCGTGAGGAACGTCCACGTCGTCTTGTCGGTGAGCTCGCACCCGGTCGAACGGTAAAAGGTCAGCTTGTTCGTGTCTCGTCCGCCGACGACCATCAAGTAGCTGTCGTCCGCCAGCTTCGCGACGCCGACCGCCGACGCCTGATCGGATTGATCGCCGGTCATCGGGAGCTGAAAGAGCGGCGTCGCGTGCGGAAACGACGACATGTCGTAAGCGACGACCATGGAGTTTTGCGGCAACGGATGCGGGTTCGGAAACGAGTATCTATTCAGACTCACGTACTGATTCGAATTCTCGACTCCAATGAACAAATATTGGCCAATCGCCTGGATGCCGCCCGGATGCCAATGATGCGTCTGCGTGAGATCCACCTTCGCGATCGTCGCGTCGGTGCTCGGCGGCGCCGCCGTCCACGAGTCGTGTCCCGTGAAGAACCGGTTGGTCCCCCATCGACGCGGCGTTGCGGCTCCGTCGAAGTGCGTGATGCCGAACCGCGCGATGTCGGGTCGGATGAATTCGATCGTCCCCGGCGGAGGATTCGGGTTGAGCGACACGGGCGCGTGGCTCGACGTCGTAACGAAGTAGCGCCCGTCGAGCTTCGTTCCCGCGATCCGCATCGGTCGTGCAGCGCCTTGCCAGTGACTCTGCGAGAACGGGCTCGCGCCGCTCAAGTCGGGATAGGGTCCGCGGTGAAATCCGAGGAGCTCGCCATAGCTGACGAGGCGCGTGACGGCGTCGACCGGATCGCGCAAATACGGATTGCAGTCGCGCATGCCGTACTCGCACACCTTGCCGGGCATCGGACGGCGCGACGTCGTGTCGATCCTGCACGTCGCGGTATCCGCGGCGGCGCGCCCTTCGAGGAGCGGCGTCATGCAAACGACCGCGGCGACGATTCCGAGAGCCTTCATTGGCGTTCCCACCCTTTCGAAGAGAACGGTGTTTACGATCTTCGTGCGGCGCCGCAAGCCTCTCCGCTTGAAAGGGCGTCGAGACCGAGCGCCACGACCTTCTCGCCGCCTGGCGCGACACTTCGGGATGACTCCACGACCCTGGAGCGTGGCGTGGCGCACTGAGACACAGTCTGAATTACCCGCCGAACTTGAGAATTTAGACTGCCTCACGGTCGGCACACCAATTGCGGTGGCCGGGTCATCATGAAGAAGATTCTCCTCGTTCCGAGCCTGATGGCGTCCGCCCTGCTCCTCACCCCAGTCGCCGCGCGCGCGGAGTCCGCGGTCATGCCGCCAAGGAGGTCGCGACGCCGTCCGGCTCGAGCGACGCCGGTCCCGACGATCCCGGCAACGGCAGCGCCGCCAACGCCGCCAACGCCGCCAACGCCGGCGAGGCCGGCGGATGCCAGGTCGGGTCTTCGAACGTCGAGTCGGCGATCCCTCTCGCAGGCCTCGCCCTCGTCTTCGCCATCACGGCCGAAAGACGACGACGCGTGCGCCGCGCGCAGGGCAGGTAGGCGGCGGCGGGAGTGGCAGGCGCGGCGGGTAAGCTCACGCGCCGCGATCGACGCGAATAGTGCGCCAGTCTCTGCCCGCGACGTACTTCGACACCACGAGATCGTGAGGCTCGAGGCCGCCTCATTTCAGAAATCGGTCCGCCTGCGTGAGACAGCAACGTGCTCGGCGTGTCTTCTAGGTAAGGAGCTCCAATTCGTCCCCCCCGTCGCCCGTTCGTACCCTGGCGCGTCGGTCCGCGCGTGTTAGTGCACCGCGCGGTGGGGCAGGAGTCATTCATGATCATCGCCCGTCCGCTTCTCATTTCGCTCGTGCTCGCCGGATCTGCCGTCGGCGCGTTCGCCTGCAGCAGCAGCTCGTCGAGCCCTGCGATCGGAGGCGACGCTGCGACCGGCGACGACGGCGGTGACGCCGCAACCGTGGAGGCAAGCGACGACGCCGGCCCCGACTTTGGCGATGCGTCCAGCACCTATCCCGCGTTCCTCCCGCCCGCGCCGAAGATCTTGAAGCAGAGCGGCTCGCCGATCGCGAACGTTCGCGTCGTCCCGGTCTTCTTCCAGGGCGACACCGACGAGACGCGCGTCCTCGACATGCTCGGCAAGTACGTCGCGTCTGCGTCGTTCCACGCCGCGTCCACGGAGTATGGCGTTCAAAGCGCGACGGTCGCTCCCGCGATCCACGTGACCGACCCCGCGCCGGCGCTCTGGTCCGGGCTCAATGCGTGGATCGCGTCGAGCCTCGACGGCTCGCACGTCGAATGGGGCGCCACCGATCCGGCGACGCTCGCGTCATCGGTGTACGTCGTGTTCACGCCGTCGCGTTGGAAGTTCGATGCGATGTTGGATGGTTGCTACATCGGGCCGTCGCTGATCGAGAGCGTCACCGTCGGTGGCGCGAGCGACGCTGGCGCGGACGCGGGGCCGGCGACGCGCGTCGCGGTCGGTGTCGTCATGAAATGCACGCTCGAAGCGCTTTCGGTCGCGGACAGCGTGACCGCCGCGATATCCGCCGTCGTGCTCGCAGCGGCGACAGATCCGCCCCCGTCGCCTGCATGGCGAGGCATCGACGCGCCGCACGCGAACTGGGGCAACATCATCGGCGCCAACCAGATCACGAGCCTGTGCGGGATCCCCGTCCCGGGCTACACGGTCGCACCTGCGGACGTCGGCTACCGCATCGTGCGTTCGTGGTCGAACGCCGCCGCCGCCGCCGGACACGATCCGTGCGTGCCGGCATTCGCGCCGAGCCTGCCCTACTTCAACTCCGTCCCCGATCTGCCGGACATGGTGCCCGCGGAGATGGGCGCTGGGAAGGTGCTCGGCGTGGAGCTCGTTCACGGCAAGCCGAAGACGATCGCGCTTCGTCTCTTCAGCGACGGAGCGACCAGTGGGCCGTGGAAGATCAGCGTGCTCGATCGCAGCGCGCTCTTCAATCAACCCGCGATGCTGGGCTTCAAGCTCGACAAGGACACGGGAGTGAACGGCGAGATCGTCCACCTTACGATCAACCCGCTCGCCCTCACGGCGGGCGCCGCCGCAGACTTCGAGATCTACTCCGAGCTCAACGGCCACCAATCCGTGTGGATGGGCCGCGCGTATCGCTCGAAATAGCGGGCGCTTGGCGGCGCGCAAACTACTTCGGCCGCGCGCGGGAGAATCTCTTCGAGGCGCGTGCGATCCGTTTGCGCGTCGCCGAGCGAAAGCTAGGATTGACCCACATCCGCGATCGAGGGGCGCTGCGACGGACTCTGTCCGCCACGCTCGATCGTAGCAAACGAAGCAAGGGCGCCTTCTGTCACGCAGGAGGTCGTCATGATTGGTATCCGTGAAGTCGGTCGTGTCGTCGCGCTTTGGCGTTATCCCGTGAAGTCGATGGCGGGGTGCGCCGTCGGCGAAGTCGACGTGTCGTGGAATGGTCTCGACGGAGATCGCCGCTGGGCGTTCATCCGCGATGGGCAAGCGCGCAGCGGATTTCCGTGGCTCACGCTCCGCGAGCGCGCCGACATGAGTCACTACCAACCGTCGTTCGTCGAGCCGGAACGTCCGAACGCGTCGGCGACGCTCGTCCGCACTCCGGCGGGGCGTGTCTTGGACGTGGTGGATCCCGAGCTCGCGGCGGAGCTCGGCGACGTGCGCGTCCTCAAACAGGATCGCGGCGTCTTCGACACGATGCCGTTGTCGGTGATCACGACGCAGACGATCGCGCGCCTCGAAGCGCTCGTCGGCGTGCAGCTCGACGTTCAGCGCTTCCGCCCGAACATCGTCGTCGATGCGATCGCGCCGTTCGCGGAGGACGAGTGGGTCGGGCGCGTGCTTCGGATCGGAGGCGTGAGGATGCGCGTCGACAAGCGCGATCAGCGCTGCGTGATCGTCAACATCGATCCCACGACCACCGTTCGCAACGCGGACGTCCTCCGCACGATCGCGCGTGAACGAGGGGCGTGCCTCGGCGTGTACGGAGCGACGGTGGAGCCGGGCCGCCTCACGGTCGGCGACGCGGTCGCGATCGAGGACGTACCGGGCTGAAGCTCGTCATGGCGCGGCGCTCTCGCGGGTGAGCTAGCAAATCCAGCTTACCCGCGTCTTCGACGAGACCGGTCTGCCAACACGCGAACAGTACGAGCGACTCGCTTCTTTCGAGGAGCGAGTTTTCGACGCCCTGGAGCGGGCGGGACAAGGCCTCCTCGTTGTCGCCAGAACGTACTTTGGTACCGTGGAGTACCTCGCGTACGTCCGCGACGTGGACTCCGCCCGGATCTGTGTGACTCAAACCGAGATGTGCTAGGGGCACTGGACTATGCCGTCGCGGAGAACGACGGCTGGAAGCATTACGGGACGCTTATCGCTTCACGCGGGACGTTCGAGACGGAGCCCGAGGCGGCGAAGGCTCGGTTACACGCGGGGGGGCTCGACGGTGGACGTATCCTGGTCGACACGCGCGGAGCACGCGAACCGCTTCGAGGTCGCGAAGCTCAGTCAGCGCCGGCTTGTGCCAGTTCCCGTTTGGCGCGGGCGCGCCTGTCATGGGCGAATCACGCCACGAAAGGAGCGGAATCGCCGCGCTTCGCATGAAACCCGCTCGATGCGAGGGCACGATCGTTGCTGTGATAGCCATCGTGCGATTCGCCCTCATCACTTGCGCCGGCGCCTTGGCGCTCTCTTCATTGCTCGTCTTCGTTGGATGCGGCCGGACCGCCGATGCCATCGACGAACGAATCGCCGACGCAGGAATCACGCCAGCGGCTGGCGGCGGTTACTGCTGTCGTGCCGACAGTCCGATCCCCTGCGAGCCTGGCTACCTCGGCGGATGGAGAGCGACGGCGGCAGAGTGCCCACTTACGCGCGACAACAATGGGGATTCGCTTTACGACGAGACTGTCGACAGTCATGGGTGCATCGCGTTCATCCCGAGAGCGGGCCCTTGCTCATGCCTCCGGCAGCCTTGCCAACCGGACGCATCGAGCGACGCCGCAATCGATTCGCCGTATGTCTGCGAGCCGATGCCGGCGGCGGATTCCGGCGCTCCGCAAAGCTGCACTCCCGAAGCCCAGCACGTCATCACGCAGTGCACGGACGCGCGGTGTGGGGTCGTGCCGCCGAATCCCTACCTCTGCACGTCGGGAGAACCGAATGCTGCAGGATGTGTTGTCGTCGGCACCGGTCCCAACACGTCGTTCTGCTGCGCGACGGACGTATGCACCCGGTGGCCAGGCGGCGACGGAACTTGCCAATCGGGCAGCGTATTTTACTACTGCCCAGTTCGCAACGGAGTACGCACTGCCACCGGGCCGGGCACGTGCACGGTCGCAGGCCGCGGCTCGGGAACCGATAACGAGCCGTACTGCTGCAAATAGGTTGGTTTCTGCGTAGCCCGGTTCTGGCTAGCGCTCCGCCAGCGGCGAGTAGGGCGTGGAAGTGGGGTCGACGGGCGATGAAGCGGCGCGCCCAGGCGCGGTAGCGAACGGCGATCGCCTCCGCGAAGATGCGCACGAACGCCGCGAGGACGCGGGCATCGAACGCCGCGAGCCCGCGCACCTCGAATGGCAACGAGAGCACCCACTGCCGAACGGCCACGGTGGGGGGGCGACGTCGCCCTCGCCCTCGCCCTCGCCCTCGACCAACGCGCCCGCGTTCGCCCGCCCACCCGCTCCGCACGGCGCGCCCACCGATGGACGTGGATCGCCCAACCGACCCCCGTCGCACGTCGTACGGACTCGGCACCTCGTCCAACGCGATCCCCTACGCCGCCCACTCCGATCCCGTACGCGCGCCAACGCCGACCCGTTGCCCGCCCCACCGATCCCGTACGCGCTCCTACGAAACCGGTAGCCCGTCCTACCCTTTCTCGTCCTCCGCGAAACGCGCGCCGACACGCCTTCGCGCACTTACCCCCCAAACCGTACCCGCTCCGTACCCGTTCGCCGTCTGGGCACCGCGCGAATGGGTACGCCGCAGGTGCGGATCGCGCGCGCGAAGCACGGCATTGTTCTCTTCGTTGCGGCGCAGTCATCGAGCAACGGCGCTTCGCAGGATGGTCCTCCGAAGCGCCCACGGTCACCGCAGCACAGCACGAAAGAAACTCCTCCCATGGCTACCGGAAAGAAGTCGAAGAAGAATGTTCCGTCGTCTCTCGCGTTCCTCTCTCACAACGTCGTCGAGTCCAAAAAGCTCGTCGACGAGGCGCACGTGGCGCTCGGCGATATCGCGCCGAACTTCACGGGCGGCGACAAGAACCGCCAACCAAAGGCCCCGCCCTCGCTCGCGAGCGTCGTTCCGACGATCGCCGAGTTGATCGTGACCTACGGCGCGGTCGTGCCGATGCATTCGGTCGACACGATGAAAGAGAACCTCGAGAAGGTGAAGATGCTCGAGCCGATCCGCATCGCTGCGCAGGCCCTCCTCAAGAAGGTCGAAGACGCGCAGTACCATGCGGGCGGTGAGGCGTGGGGATCGGCCACGGCGTTCTACACGGTGCTCCGCCGCGTGGAAGGCAAGGACGGTCAGCTCGCGGAGGGCCTCAAGCCTTTGGCGAGCTTCTTCGCGAAGCGCAACAAGAAGCGCGCGACGTCGAAGACCGCACCGCAACCGAGCACGCCGCCGGCCGACCACGCGACGAGCGTGGACGCGCCGGTGGCAACGCCGACGACGCATGCGTGAGCTCTCGTGTTCGAGAGCGCATGAAGCGTCGAATCAAAACTGAATAGCAGCACCGCCTCGGTCGCCATCGGTGACCGGGTTTTGGATCACGGGATGACATCCTGAGATCGGCCCCTCGCAGCGCTCTCGAAAGAGATGTCGGTGCGGGGGGCTTTTTTTTACTCCCCGAAATCCCCTTCGAGCTTCGCCCGCTTCGGTATCACCACGATCCCCGCATCCGTCACGAAGAACCGCTTCCGATCCGCCTCGCGATCGAACCCAATCACGGTCCCCTGCGGGATCTCGACGTCCTTGTCGATGATCGCTCTGCGAATCTTCGCATGCCGTCCCACGCGTACGCGCTCGAAGAGAATGCACTCTTCGACCTCGCTGAACGAATTGATGCGGCAGCCGATGCCGAGCACGCTGCGGTGAATGCGTCCGCCGGAGATGATGCACCCGTGCGAGACGAGCGAGTCGGTCGCGATACCGACGCGCGCCTGCGCTTCGTCGCGGAAGACGAACTTGGCCGGCGGATCGTGGGTCACGCCGGTGCGAATCGGCCAACGAGTATTGTACAAGCTGAAGTACGGGTGAATCTCGATGAGATCCATCTGCGCTTCCCAGTACGCGTCGGTGTTCCCGATGTCGCGCCAATAGCCGCGCCCCGGCCCTTCTTCGCCGGGCAAGTCGTTGGTCGCGAAGTCGTACATGAAGACGCGGCGCCCGCTTGCGACCATGCGCGGGAGAATGTCGTGTCCGAAATCGTGGCGGCTCTCTTCGAGGCTCACGTCCGCTTCGAGCTCCGTCAGGAGCACCTCGGTGCGAAACACGTAGTTGCCCATCGACGCGAGGCACATCGTCGGATTGCCCGGCATCGTCGGCGGATCGTCGACCTTCTCGTGGAACGCGAGGATGCGCCCCTCGGCGTCGACCTCGAGGATCCCGAACTCCTTCGCTTGCGCGCGCGGCACCGGAATGCCCGCGACCGTCGCGTCGGCGCGCTTCGCGATGTGCGTCCCGATCATCTGCCGAACGTCCATCTTGTAGACGTGGTCGCCGCCGAAGATGGCCACCATCTCGGGCTTTTCGTCGTGGATGACGTGCTGGCACTGGTACACCGCGTCCGCCGAGCCGCGGTACCACGACTTTCCGGTGCGCTGCTGCGCGGGGATCGCCTCGATGTACTGATCGAGGATCGGCGCGAGGCGCCACACGCGCGCGATGTGCTCTTCGAGCGACGCGCTCTTGTACTGCGTGAGCACCTTGATCCGCGCGAGCCCCGAGTTGACGAAGTTCGACAGGACGATGTCGATGATGCGGTAGCGACCGCCGAACGGCACCGCCGGCTTCGCGCGATCGAGCGTGAGCGGATAGAGCCGCTTTCCCTCGCCGCCAGCGAGGACCATCACGAGGACCTGCGCCGGATCGAAGGCCGGGAGCGTCGGTGGCGGCGGGAGTGAGGGCTCGGTCACGGGCGTGGGTCAGGGGAGGGTCAGGGCTTCTGGAACTTCAAGACGAAGCGATCGCTCGTCCCGCGTTTGTCGGCGGCTGCGCGCGGCGAAGCATTCCAGTCGCGCGTGTCGTTCGCGTTACGAAGGAACTCGCCGTCGCCGACGAGCTTGAAGCCCGCCTTCTCGAGCTCTTCGCGGACGATCCCTTCGTCGATGCGATGGAGCGACTCGACCTCGGTCGCGCCGGTGCCGCGGCGGCCGCTGTGATCGATGATGACGAAGACGCCGCCCTTCTTGAGCGCCGCGAGGATCGCGGCGTTCATCTTCGCGCGGTCGGTCTTCATCCAAAATAGGTCGTGGTAGAAGAGGTTCATCACGACGACGTCGAGATCCTTCACGTCGGCGGGGAAGGGATCCTCGAGCTCGCGATCCAGGCGGATGACGTTCTTGTTCGCGGGCAGCGCGAGGCGCGCGGTCCACGCCTTTTCGGCGAATTTCTCGAGGATGAACTTCGGGTTCTCGCCGTAGACCTTTCCCTTGGCGCCGGCCGCGCGCGCGAGGAGCTCGGTCGTGTAGCCACCGCCTGCGACGAGATCGGCGACCTTCATTCCGGGCTTGATGCCGAGGAACGCGAGCATCTCGCCGGGGTGGCGTCCGGCGTCGAGCTTCTTGTCGTCGTCGGCTCGATCCTTCGCGTCGACGATCGCCTTGATCGCGGGCGTCACGACGATCTTCTCGTGATGCAGCTCGGCGAGCGGCGGGAGCGTCGGGATCGCGCTCGCGGTCGCCGCGGCGGTCGAGGTCGTCGTCGCCGTGGTGGTCGCCGTGGGAATCGACGGGCCGGGCGGGCCAGGCGGGACCGGAATCTGGAAGGGGCCGGGGACGGACGCTACGCCGCCGCCGCAGGCGACGAGAAACAGACCGAGGACGAGAGCACGCGTTCGCATGACGCCTGATCTACCCTATTTCACGCCGCGCCAGCTTAACTAGGTGCCGACTCGAGCTGTTGGAACAGCGGACCGAGCTCCGGGCGCTTGCGAAGCGGCTCGCAGAACTTGGTCGCGAGGTGCAGGAGCGCCGCCTCCATCTGCTCGACCTCTTGGTTCATCCTGATGATCTTCGTCTCGCGCGCGGCGTGCTCCGTCTCGATCGACTTCTCGTGGTTCGCGAGCGCCGCGCGCAGCTCGCGGATCTGGAACTCGAGATCGCTCGCGACCCGCTCGGCGTCCACGTGCGCGCTGATCGCCGCCAGCTCCTTCTGTCGCGCCGCGTTCCACACGTCCACCGTGTCCGCGCACTCGCGGTACGCGCGCGCGAGGTATTTCGACGGCTCGCGAAATCCGGAGCGCCCCTCCCACGTCACGATCTCTTTGTGCGCGTTCGTGAAGCCCGTCAGCCCGTTCGCGACGGCGCTCTTCAGATCCTCGGCGCGCGCGAGCGCGTTTCGCACTTCGTCCTTCGCCTTCGACGCGTCGACGCCGAGCGCATCGACGGCAAAGCCGAATCGTTGGCGCCCCTCGCGACCGCGCTTGTCGATCTCTTCGAGCGCGCGCTGCTCGTTCACGTGCGTCGCGCGGAGGTCCGTAACCTTCGTCACGAGATCCTTCAGCTGGGCGAGCACCTTCTTCATCTCGGCCGGTTGCGCCGGACCGAACGCGTGCGTCAGCATCTGCTCGAAGACGAACACGCGCCGCGCCCACTGGTGCACCGCGACGTTCGGCAGCGTCTTCGCCGGCGGACGCGAGCTGAGCGGATCCTCCTCCGCCTCGATCGGCAGATCGATCTTCAGCTTTCGCGCGAGCGCAGTGAGATCGATTTCGACGCGGTGCGCGTCGACCGGTCGCGCCTTCGGATCCTTCGCGAGGAGCGCCAGAATCAGCTCCTCGAGCTCGACCGGGAGCGACGGCACGAACGTGCGCGGCGAGGCCGGCGCCTCCTTGATGTGCTTCACGAGGAAGCTCGTGACGTCGGGCGCTTCGAACGGCAGCCGTCCGGTGACGAGCTCGAAGAAGATGACGCCGAGCGCGTAGAGATCGACGTTCGGCCCCGCGTCGCCGCTCGTGATCCGCTCCGGCGCCATGTACTGCGGCGTCCCGAAGAGCTCGCCCGCGTTCGTGAGCCGCGAGTCACTGCGCGATCGCGCGATCCCGAAGTCGAGGAGCTTCACGAGATCGCTCCCGTCGTCGCGCTCGACGACGAAGATGTTCTCGGGCTTGAGGTCGCGATGAATGACCCCGAGATCGTGCGCGCGCGCGATCCCGCGCGACATCTGGATCATCAGCGGGATGGCGCGGTTCATCGCGAGCGCGCCTTTGCCGACGACGTCCGCGAGCGCGCTCCCCTTGAGGAGCTCCATCACGATGTACGCGGTGCCGTCCTCGGTGTCGCCCTGATCGAAGATCTCGATGATGTTCGGATGCGCGAGCGCCTGCGCGCTCTTCGCCTCGCGACGGAATCGCTCGCGGACGACTTTGTCCTTCGCGAGCATCGGGTTCATGATCTTGATCGCGCACGGGCGGTCGATGATCTTGTGTTTCGCGCGGTAGACCGTCGCCATCCCGCCTTCGCCGATGTTCGCTTCGATGACGTAGCGCCCCGCGATCGTCGATCCAATGCGCGGATCGGTCGTCTCTACGAGCTCTGCGCCGTCGACGAAGCAGTACTTCCCGGCGTCGTCCGGGTACCGCATGTTGCATTGGGAGCAGGCTTTCATGGGCGGACGCTTCGAAATGGCATCCTTTCGCGGGGAAAAAGACAAGGCCCTTGTTTCAGGCGGCATCTTGTCTCTTCGCGGAGGGATGACGGATACTAGGGGTGAGCGTTCTCGCTTGTGACCCCATGGCCCGCCCCACCGTATTTCGTGCAGTGTCGCTCCTCATGCTCGCCGGGCTCGTGGCCGGCGTGGGGGTCGTCGCGCGCGCGCGGTACCTGCCGGACGCGCCGATTTTGCCGGGGCTTCGCGTCGACGGCGAGACGATCGAGCCGGACGCCGACCTGCGGGCGCTCGTCGAAGCGCGCGTGCTCGCGCTGAAGGCGCGTAAGGTCAAGGTCGTCATCGACGGCGAAGTGGGCTGGCCGAAGGAACGACCGCTCCTTCAATCGACGCTCGGCGAGCTCGGCCTCGAGGTCGATATCGAGGCGGTCGTCGCACGCGCGCGCAACATCGGTCACGGCGAAGACGTGCTCACGCGGATCGAGCT
>JBBQXV010000107.1:0-26952 GCA_038209335.1 Polyangiales bacterium
GATCGACGCCGCGCCGGGGAGCCCGATGGCGTTCGCCGTGCCGATGGGTCTCGGCGTCGCGTGCATGTACGTCTACTACTCGGCGACGTACTCGACGATTCAGGATCTCGTCGAACCGTCGATGCGCGGCACGGCGATGGCCATCTATTTTTGCGCGATGTACTTGCTCGGCGCCGCGATCGGCCCGCTCGTCATGGGACGACTCAGCGATCACTACACGCTCGTCGCAGCGGCGGCTGCGGGTGTGAGCGATGCGACGGGGCCGGCGCTCGAGCCTTTCAAGGGCGCGGGATTGCGAAAGGCGATGTACTTGGTCCCGGCGCTGAACTTGGCGCTCGGGGTGTGCATGTTGATGGCTCGACGAACGGTGCCGCGCGATGTCGAGCGACTGCGAGCATGGATGTCGGGCCGAACTGACGAGAAGACACCCGGTTGACGCTGACGCGATGAGCTGGTCTGGTCCGGCCCATGTCGAACGGCTCCCGTCGCACTCCGTGGCCGCTTCTCGTCGGCGTCGGCTGCATCTCGGCGGCGATCCTGATGGTCGAGCTCGCTCTGACCCGGATCTTCTCCGTGACGATGTTCTACCACTTTGCTTTTCTCGCCGTGTCCGTCGCGCTGTTCGGGCTCTCGGCGAGTGGCGTTTACATCTACGTGCTCCCCAAGCTGCACGCCGTGGAGCGACTCGAGCGCCACTTGCGTGTCTACGCCATCGCGTTCGCGATCGTGACGCTCCTCTCGACGGTGATCCTGTTGCAGATCCCCGTCGCGCTCGAACCCGGCAAGAGGACGCTGTGGTTGATGGTGAAGATCTACCTCCTCGGCGCGGCCCCGTTCTTCGTCGGCGGCGCGTGCATCACACTCGCCATCTCGCGCCTGCACGACGACATTCACCGCGTCTACGCCGCCGATCTCACGGGCGGCGCGCTCGGCTGCATGCTGCTCATTCCATCGTTGAACTTGCTTGGCGGTCCCGGCGCGATGATCGTCGCCGCCACGCTCGGCACGGCCGCCGCTGCGCTGTTCGCGTTCGCCGACCCGAGCGCTCGGCGATGGCTTTGGATGATCCCGCTCGCCGCCGCGCTCGTCGGCCTCGGCGTTCAAGCGCGTCGCCCGTGGCTCGACGTGCGATGGACCAAAGGGTACGAGCGCGCCTCCATCTTCTCGAAGTGGAATTCGTATTCGCGTGTCGCGGTCTACCGCGAGGGGCACAGCGATTGGGGACTGTCGTCGACGTGGCGCGGTCCGCATCCCGACTCGCTCTTCATGGATATCGACGCGTCCGCGTCCACACCGATCCTACTGGCCAAGAGCATCGACGACGTCGCGTTCCTGAGCAACGAGATGACCGCGTTCGGCTACCGTGTCATGCCCGCGGGCGGGCGCGCGCTCGTGATCGGATCGGGCGGCGGGCGCGATCTGTGGTCGGCGCTCGTGTTCGGCGCGTCGCACGTCGACGGCGTCGAGGTCAATCCGATCATCGTCAATGACGTGATGGGCAATCACTTCCGCGCCGAGTCGGGCAACATCTACAACCGCGCCGGCGTGACCACCACCGTCGACGACGGACGCAGCTACGTGCGCCGCTCGCAGGAGAAGTACGATCTCATTCAGGCGTCGCTGGTCGACACGTGGGCGGCGACCGCCGCGGGCGCGTTCGCGCTGACCGAGAACAACCTCTATACGGTCGAAGCGTTCGTCGCGTACATGAATCACCTCACGCCGAACGGCGTGCTGGCGATGTCGCGGTGGGAGCACGACGGCCTCCGCCTCGTCGCGTTGGAACGCGAAGCGGCGACGCGACTCGGATGGCCGACGATCGCCGATCGCTTGTTCATCGTGAAGAAGGAGCTCCTCGCCACCTTCGTGCTCAAGGTCTCGCCGTTGAGCGCGGCCGAGATCCAGAGCCTCACCAACGCGGCGAACCAGCTTCAGTTCGAAGTGATCTACGCGCCGCCGGTGAGCCCGGGCGCGCCGCGCGTCGAGAGCAACTACGATCGCCTGCTCGCCGCCGCTGATCCACAGGTCATCTACGACGGACACGCGCTCGACATCTCACCGCCCGTCGACGATCGCCCCTTCTTCTTCCAAGAAGCAAAGGCGAAGGATCTCCTCCCGCAGTTCCTCGCCGGCGATCCGCTCGCCGGAACGAACGCGCTCTTCACGCTGCTCGGGATCTCGATGGTGCTGGTCCTTCTGTTCATCGTCGGACCGCTCGCGCTCTTCGCGCGTTCGCGCGCGAAACCGAACGAGCCCGCTCCGGTCGGCGGAGCCGCGCGACCGCTCCTCTACTTCGCGTGCCTCGGCGCGGGCTTCATGATGATCGAAGTCGGCTTGATGCAGCGCTTCGTCCTTCTGCTCGGCCACCCGGTCTACTCGCTCACCGTCATCCTGTTCACGCTGCTGCTCGGCGGTGGAATGGGGAGCGCGATCAGCCGTCGGCTCGGCGATGCGCGCCGTGCGCTCTGGGCGATTCCGGCGATCGTCGGTGTCGGAGTGATCTATGCGCTCGCGTTGCCTTACGCATTCGAGGCGTGCATTGCGTGGTCGCGCGTCGCGCGCATCGCACTCTCGGTGGCGCTGCTCATGCCGCTCGGTGTTCTGCTCGGAATGCCGCTCCCCGCGGGAGTGAAGATGGTGGCGGATCGTCGGCCTGCGCTTCTCGCTTGGGCGTGGGGAATCAACGGCGCGCTATCGGTCGCGGGCGCGACGGCCGCGATCCTCATCGCGCTCTTGTGGGGTTTCAAAGCCGTCGCGTTGGGCGGCGCGCTCGTGTACGTGGCGGCGTTCGCAGTTGGACGGGGGATGACTCGTCAGAGCGGATGAACCGACACGCACGCGGCGGGATCCGACCAGCGATCGACCCAGTTGCCCGCCTTGCACTGGTACCAGTTCTGATCCGAGCGACTCTGCACGCACGTGTTCGCGACGACCTCGCGTCCGAGCGTCGTCGAGTAGCAGCCCGTGCCGCCACCGCCACCGCCACCGCCGCCACCGCCTGCGCACGGACCGCCGCCGGGGCCGCCGCCCCACCACTCCCAGTGCCAGATCTCCGACGGAACGGTGCGCGCGAATCCGTAGTGCGAACCGTGCGCATCGAGCCAGGCGTGCACGCCGGGTGACGACGTATTGAGATCGAGCGCGTGGCCGCTCTGGTGGTTCGAGTAGCCGGGTCGCGCGGCGAGGTTGCAGCCGTTGCAGTTGCAATGCGTGTAGCAGCCGTAGAGGTATTGCTGCTCGGCCTCCGTGCGGAAGCCGCTCACGATGCGGAGGTTGATCCCATCGCGCGCCGCGGCTTGCGCCATGACGTAGTAGGCGTCGGCGGTGTGCAGCTCGACCGGCTTGCCGTCGACGTGCACGACGGTGATTCCAAACGCGCTGCCGCTCCGGTAGCCGGTGGCGCTGCTGGATCCGCAGCTGACCGACGAGAGCGCCTCGCCGGTCGCGGCCGACTCGGGCGCCGACTCGCCGTCGCCGTGCTCATCGGCGTTCGCGGCGCAGCCGCTGGTGGGGATCGCGACGAAGAGCGCGAGTCCGAGGAAGGCGCCCACCAGACGAACGATGCGGAGGAGGTCCATGCGAACGTGAATCGCAAGCAACGTGCCTCGACACGATTCGCGCGCGCGGGCGGCGAGCGACGCGATTCACTGGGAAAACACCGCAGTGTGCGCGTGGGCGCGGTGGATCGCGCGCGACTCAGACCGTCGTACGCCCTCGCGATGTAGGTCGTTGAGCCACCGCGGGAGATCGCGACGTGGGGCCGCGGGGAACCAGTCGCAACGCGCGCGTCACCGCGTTTCCGCGCAGCAACGAAAACCGGTCTCGAGTCCGTTGTAGAAGTTGTCGTGCGCGATCTGATTCGCGCGGCAGTGGTTGCGACTCGGCTGCCACCACGCCCCCTTCATCGCGGGACGCGGCGTGCCCGTCGCCACCGTCGCGTCGATCGTCGTCCACTCTTCGAGGTTGCCGCTCAGGTTGTGGATCCCGAACGAGCTGACGCATCGCGGTTTGTCGTCGGCGCCGACGCGGCGATCGTGCAAGAGCCCCGTCGGCTTGAAGATGTCCATGCGATCGGCGTTGCACGCGTCGGCGTCGCGCTTCCATCCGTAGGGGTACGGCCGCATCTCTTCCCCTTCGCACGCGAAGTTCCACTCGCTCTCCATGCAGACGCGCTTGCCTTGCGCGCCGCAGGTCTTGACGGCGTCGTTCCACGACTTGTGATTCGCCGGGAGCGATTGTCCGGGCGCCGACCACTCGTCCTTGTCCATGCAGAAGCGCATGTGGACGCGCTCCTTCGAAATGCATTTCGCGGCCTTGTACTCGGCGCATCGATAGAACGCATAGCGTCCGGTCGTTTCGAGCCAGCGCGCGCACTCGTGACGAACGTCGGGGCAGTAGCTCCCTTCGACGAGGACCATGTGCGCCGGATCGGGGCACGCCTGGCTCGAGAGCGGCGTTCCGCCCGCTTCGAATCCGCGCGTCGCACCGAGCGGAACGCGCGGCGCCGGTCCTTCTGCGGACGCGACGACGGCCACGAGCGACGAGACGACTGCGACGGCTACTGCGCGGGCGAGAAGGTGTGGAGTCATGAGTTAGGGGAAAGCTCCGTTGCGGAGGCCTAGCCAATGGACGATTCATGCCACTCGCCGTCGTCACCGCGCGAACGTCGCTATCTGCTCGGATCGATGCGTGACTTCGTCGCGGTCACGAGCCGCATCGCGAAACGTCTCCGCGGAGACACTGAGGGCGATCGGCCGCACGCCACGAGCTTTCAAGCATCAGCTGGGGGGCTCGAGATGCTCTGATCGCTCTGTCTCGGTGATGCGTCGTCGACGGCTACTTCGGCGGCGCGACGACCGCCTTCGTCCATTGCGGACTCACGTACTGTGCCGCCAGCGTCTGCCCCGGCACCCAGAACGGCGCCGCGCTCGGATCGGCGGTGCCGCTCGCGAGCTTCGCGCGGTCGACTGCCATGATCCAAAGATGCTTGCACTGAATCTGCCCGAGGATGAGCGAGCACTGCGCGTTCTCCGGCGACGACGGCGTCATCAAATGGCCGTACGGACGCTGCGTCGAGAACGCGAGCCACGCATACCGCTTGCCCATCGTCGGCGCCCACTGCGGCCACGTCGAATGCCAATTCTTCGCCGCGCCCGCTTCGCCCCCCGCGAGCTCGATCACCTTCTTGTCGCTCCGTCGCACGATCGCGATGCGTCCGGTCTGGTTCATCGGCCCCGACGAGCTCGGCACCGACCACCAACCGTTCGCGCGCGTGAAGGCGACGGCGATGCCGTCCGGCGAAACCATCGGAAGAAAATTCGCTTCGCCCGTTTCGGGCGTCTCGTTCGGCGGAACCGTCACGAGCGGCGTCGGCGTTCCGAAGACGAATCCGTTGGTCGTGTCGTACTTCACGCTCATCTCCATGATCGACGTGCGCGCGACCTCGTCGCCGACGAGGCGCACGTGGTAGCTCGTCGAGTCGTACGCGGCGAAGACGACGGCGTCGCCGCTCGGCGCCCAGTCGGGCATGAGTGACGCGGGGCCGGTCGGCGCGGTCAGCGTACCGAGCGCCGTCGCGAGGTTGCTCGGCACCGTCATGCCGGTGTCGGGGTCGAGGAGCTTGAGCTGCACGGTCCCCGTGGCGTGCTCGACCCCGATCGTCGCCGCGTCGGGCGTGCTCACGAGGATCGCCGGGCGGCTCGTCGCCTCGTTCGGATTGAACGTCGCGTGCGTGCCATAGATCGTCACGGGAGTGGCGGCGATCTTCGACGTGAAGATCTTCTGCACGTCGTCGAACTTGAGCGAGCCGAACTGGAAGTTGCCGCCATTGTAGACGTACGCAAAGCGCTTGCCGTCGCGCGAGACGACATGGCAGCCCGAGCACGCCGGGGGATTCGGCCCGAGGACCGCGACGTCGGTGGGAAAATCGAACTCCGTTTGTTGGATGACGTCGATGATCCGGAAGCGACCTTGGCTGTTCTTCCATACGTAGATGGCACTCTGGTCGATCGTGTCCGCGGTCACGACGATCGAGCGCGCGTCGCTCGTGCGCATCAACTTCGCGGGGCCGACGCCGTCGACGATCACGCTCATCGTCGCGTCGGGCGCACTGGCGGTGATGAGCTTCCACGACGCGGCGTCGGCGATCGCGTCGCGCGTGCTCGCGTAGAGCGTGACGTCGAGCACACCCGCCGACTGAAAGTGAACGCGCCACAGGTTGCTGTCGCCGTCTTGCGACCACTGCACGTCGATCGGCGGAAGGTTCGCCGGGAGCACCGTCCCCTCGACGGGGTACTCGACCTTCGGCTTGTTCGCCGCGTTCGGATCCGGCGTCGCCGCGCCGAACGTCGCGACGGACGACATGTCCGTTCCGGCGCCGAAGACATTTCCGGTGAGCTTCAGCGTGACCGCCGCGCTCGCGGTCGCGCCGAGGTACGACGCGGTCACTTGCCCTTTTCCGCCGACACCTGCGGGCGTCAGGACGCCGACGCCGAGCGTGCCGAGCGCGGCGACATCGATCGCCCAGATGGCTTGCGCGGTGACGTCGGTCTCGACGCCGCCGGCGATCGGTCGCGCGGACGCGTGACACGGAATCGGCGCGCCCGCGACGCCGAGCGTGAGCGTCGCGTTGGCAATCGGCGGATCGACGCGCAGCGCGTACATCGACGGGAGCGTGCCGTCGTCTCCCGCGTCGGCGCCGCCGTCGCCTCCGGGAAATCCCGAGGAAGCTCCGTCCGAGCCGCACGAAGCGATGGCGACGGAGAGGACGAGCGCGACGATCGCGAGCGCAGAATTTCGCATGCGAGCAGTATGGCACCATGCGTGCGACCTCCCGCCGGCACATCGTCGTCTCAGCGACGGTGGTCCGCTCGATCTCGACGCCTCATGGCGCACCGCAGAACGCGACGCACGTGCCGCTCGCGGTGTCGCAACGACCGAGACAATCCCAACCACGCTTGCACGCTCCGCCCGCGCTCTTTCTTGCCGTGCAGTGACCGCTTGGGTCGGTGCCTTGCGTCGGGACCACGCAGTCGAGTCCGTCGCGGCACTCGTGCACATACGTGCACGTGCCCCCCTCGGCGACGTAGTCACCGGCGGTGCACCGTCGCGCCAGGCAGACGAGCCCCGCGTTGCATCCGGTGTCGGTGTCGCACGCTTCGCCGACGGCGCTGAGTGGTTTGCATGTCACGTCGCAATACGCGCCGGGCGCGCACGCCGGGTGAGCACCGAATGGGAAGCTGTAGTCGGTCACGCTGAAGTTGGTCGTGTCGGCAGGTACGGCGTACTTGCATGTCTCGCCGACGAGCGGCGGGCGTTTGCAACTGCCGTCGGAGTCGTTGCTCCAGCCGACGCACGTGAGGCCGTCACTGCATTCGAAGTCGACGCGACATGACTCGCCTTCCGCGCGCAACCCGATGACGGCGGCCTTGCACGCCGCCGACGTGAACGCGGTCGCCGGATGTGGATAGCGGTTGGGCGTCGGCCAGCAGTTTGGGTGCACATGGAGATAGGCGGCGACGTCTGCCTTGCACGTCGCTGCGCGATCGGCGTCGACGCGCACGCGCGCCTGGTCCAGGCTCGATCGCAGATACGATTCGCACCAGCCCGTCGCGCGGTCGACGATGGCCGCGTAGGTCGCCGTCTCGCGATCTGCGGGGGAGCAGCAGCTGGCGAACGACTCGAGGTACTGACCCATGGTCGCGTTGCACGCGAGCGCGGCGCCGTCGATCGCGGTCGACGTGTCGCCGGCATCGCCGACGCCCGCGTCGCCGTCGGAGGTCGACGACGTGCGGCCGGCGCAAGCGGTGACGCCGACAGCGGCGGCCAGGCACAGCGTCGCGAAAGAAAGCGTGTGGACGGAGATCGATTCGAAGAGACGCCTCATCGCGGTGGAGCATGCGCGATGCTTCGCCGAACGCTCGTTTCGGCGCGTCACTCGTTCGGACGACGCTGCGTCGAATCCACGGCGATCGGCGACCGTATCAGGGCAACGCGACGTCGCTCGATCGCGCCCAGATGATGCGCACCTTGCGCGCCGCCACGCGCTTCGCGATGCCGTCGAGCGCGCCGCGGATGCGCGGCAAATAGTCGGCGGCCGTCTCCTGGTGAAACCCGATGCTCACGACGCGCACGGTGTTGGTGCTCTTCGCGGCGGTGATCGCGGCGTCGACCACGCCGAGCATCTCGCTCGATGTGACGTAGTCGGCGAGCGCGGCGTTGTCCGGCACTTCGGTCAGCGCGCCGAGCTTGTACGGCTGCGCGCTTCGCGTCGTCGTCGGCCAGAGATCGCGCACCATGCTGAGCAGCGGCAGACCGGCGAGCTCGTCGGCGAGGTACGTCGAAGCGACCGACGAGTGATCGAAGCGGAAGCCTTGCGTCGTCAACGCGTCGCGCACGGTCGGCCCCGCGAGCCAGCCTCCCGCGCGGAAGCTCGTCGCATGTCCGAAGCCGTGCGCGTCGAGCGTCGCGACGCTGAACGCGATCACTTTGGACAGCTCGCTCGCGGAGTACGCCGAGATCGCGACGTCGTGCCCGCAATCGACCGCGCAGTCCGCTGCGGCGACGCTCCCGCCCCAGAATGTCGGCTTCGTGCGGAACGCGACGCCGGAGGTCTCGAAGAGGCGCTTCCACCCGTGGATGTGGAGCCCGAGCTCGTCGTTCGCGCGGACGGCGCGTCGAACTTCGTGGGCGACGCTGCTCGCATCGGCGCTCGGCTTCGTGAAGTACGCGGCGTTCAGAAATTGTGTGAGGCGCACGCTCGGGTAGTCGGCGCGGAGGCTCTCCATCGCGCGGAGATTCGCGTCCGCGAGATCGTCCCCCTCCCAATCGACTGTGACGAGCACCTTGATCGTGGGGATCGTCGTCGCGGCGGACTCGTCGTCCGAAGGCGGCGTCGTCTCGGCGGTGTCGAAGGCGCAGGCCGTGGCGCCGAGCGTGACGACGGTGGCGAGAGTGAAGCGCGAGAAGAAAGAGCGAAGGAGCGGCATGGGCGCGTGCTCTTAGTACGCGCTTCGCTTCGCGCAACCGACGGCGCGAAGATCTTGCTCCGTCTGCGCCCGAGCGGTGTCGGCTTCGCGTCAGAGCGGGCAGACCCATTGCGCGCCGGCGTCGCCGACCGGAAAGACGTCGCAGTTGCACGTCTGTGGGCCACCGAAATTCGGATCGCAGCGCGGGAGTGTCGCGGTGCAACCGATCGCGAAGCCGGCGTCGATCGGCGCGAGATCGCCGGTGCCGCCGAAGCGCGTGCAAATGCCGGCGTCGCTCGGATTGGGGTGCGGGCAGATGTAGACGACGTGATCGGGTTGACCGCAGTCCGCTCCGGCGTCGATCGCGGACGAATCCGCCGCGCTGCCGTCGCTCCCACCCGCGTCGGCGTCGGCGATCGTTCGCCCCGAGCAACCGCACGCGAACGCGAACATGAAGAGACACACGGCCGATCGAATCATCCGCCACCTCCGCGCACCGTCCGCATCAACACATACTCCTCGCCGCCCGACATGCCCGACGTAATCACCAGCCCCAACGTCACGAGCCCGACGATCCACGACGCGCACGATCCCAAGGTACGCAACGTCGATTCGAAGTAGAAGCTTGGAGCACGAAGGAGCCACCCATGCCCGAAACCCTCGACGCAAACGTCCAATCGGTCCTCGACACGTACCACCAGCGCATCGAGGCCGAGCGCCCGCGCATGCATCAAGCGATGGAGGCCGGGACGTTCGCCACGATCATCGACGAGCTCCTCCTCCCCGTCGGCGCCGCGAGCGGGCAGCTCATCAACATCCTCGTGAAGAGCCTCCGCGCACCGACGATCCTCGAGCTCGGAACGTCGTACGGCTACTCCGCCATCTGGCTCGCCGACGCGGCGCGCGCGACGGGCGGTCGGGTCGTCACGATGGAGCTCTCCGAGAAGAAGTCGGCGTACGCGCGCGAGATGTCGAAGAAGGCCGGCCTCGCGGACTTCGTCGACTTCAGAGTCGGCGACGCGGTGAAGATGATCGCGGAGCTTTCGAACGGAATCGACTTCGTGCTCGTCGATCTCTGGAAGGAGCTCTACGTGCCGTGCCTCGACGCGTTTTATCCGAAGCTCCATCCGGGCGCGATCATCGTGGGCGACAACATGATCGAGCCGGCGTCGGCGGCCGCGGATGTCGCGCGGTACCAGGCGGCGGTCCGTGCGAAGCCGCGGATGACGAGCATCCTCTTACCTGTGGGATCAGGTTTGGAGATCAGTCGCTTCTCGTGATCGAGAGCGTCGTCGAGGAGTGCGTCGTTCCGCGCGCTCAAGGCCCGATGCTGCACGGATTCGCCGCCACCGGATCGCCCGCCACGGCCGGCGCGTAGGCGACGTCGGTGTACGCGGACGGCGCGACGTCGCAGCCCGCGAGCGTCGTCTGCGTCGGCGCGCACGCAGCAAACATGTCGCCGGCAGCGACTTGGGTAGCGGGCCCGCGCGAGCGACACAGGTACATCCCTGCCTTCGTGTTGCGCTTCGCGACCGTCGCGCCGCCGAAGACGTTCGCGCCCAAGCCGTTCGCGACGCCGAGATCGAGCACGGAGCCGATGGCGTACGAATAGAAGAGGCCGTAATTCGAGTTGGTGAGAAGCGAGCTCGAACGCAGCATGATGCTCTGCCCGCCGAACGCCGAGACGCCCGACGCGTTGCCCGTCGCTACGAGCCCTGTGATCGTCTGCGTGGCAAGCGAGCCGGTCGCGCCGAAGCGGATGCCATTGAACCTGTTGCCGGCCGCGCTGCCGCCGTCGAACTGCAGCGTGGCGCCCCCCTCGAGGTTGATTCCGTTGGCTCCGTTCGAGTCAAACACGTTCGTGCCGTTGATGACGTGAACGACTCCGGTGCCCGTCGACGAGACTCCTTGCCCGCCGTTGTTGCTCACCACGATGTTCGGCCCGAGGACGATCGCGCCGAGCGCGAGGATTCCGTTGCCCATCGATCCGCTCGCGGCCACATTCCTCACGATCGGAGCGGGGCTCGTCAGCGCCGCGGCGATCCCGTCGCCTGTGGATGCGACGATCGTGAAACCGTCGACGACGCCACCGCCGTTGACCATGACCGCGCACGTTCCGGCGCCGCAGGTTCCCGACGCGCTGATCTTGGTCTTCGCAGGACCATCGCCGAGGAGCGTGACGTTCGTGTTGACGGCGACGGGGGCGCTCTCCGCGTACACGAGCGTCGGCACGGCTCCGGCGACGTGAACGGTGCGCGATCCGGTGAGGCTCGCGGCCGCGGAGATCCCGGCGAGGATCGTCGTGAAGGGGCACGCCGCGGTTCCGGTCGACGTCGCGCCCGCGTAGCGCTTGTCCACGTAGACATCGGTCGCGTTGCTCGCGAGCGCGACGCAAGGGCCGGAGTCCGACGACGTTCCATCGCCACCGCCGTCGATGGGCGCGGCGTCGGACGTGGACGTCGCGTCGGACGTGGCGTCACGACCCGTTGCACCGTCGTCCGCGGCGCCGGCGTCGTCACCGCCGATGACCGCGCCGTCGCTTCCACCGCACCCCGCGAGCGGTCCCGAAGCCACGAGGACCAGAAGCGGAACGAAGTGTTTCATCGCATCAGTCTGTCACCGACGCGTCGCGATGGCGATGACCGCTCACTTCATCTGTGCGCGAACCAGCGCCGTCTCGTCGGCTTCGACGGTGACGGTCACTTGCTTCTTCATCGGAGGATCGTCGACGACCAGCGTGAGCTGGTGAGGTCCGACGTCGGTCGTCACCTTGAAGACGGGCGACGGGCCGAGCGATCGGCCGCCGTCGAGCACGTCGTCGCACGCCGGAAGGCAGATCACCGTGAGCTTGCCGGTCGCGCGTGGCGTGGGTGCCGCGGGCGGTGCGGCCACGACGCGCGGCGGCGGCAACGGTGCCTGAGTCGCGACCGGTCGCGCCCAAGCGATCGGGCGACTCGCGCGCGCGGTCGATGTCGCTGCGGGCGGCGGCGCGCTCGCAATCGGTGCGGGCGTGGTCGCGCTCTCGGGCGGAGCGACCGCGACGAGCGACGGCGCGGGCGCGACGGGCGCCGCGATCGTCGGGGACGGATCTGCTTTCGCCGACGCGGAAGGAGCGCCGCGGACGAGCGCGAGGTAGCGCGGGTTCTGCACGAGGAAGAGTCCGCCACCAAAGAGCGCGACGAGGAAGACCACCGCGGCTCCGTAGCCCGGCCAGCGCGACGGACGCTTCGTCACGGGCTCGTCGCGGCGGATCGACGCGACGTGAATCGGCGCGGGCGGAGGCGCGGGTGCCGCGGCGATCGCCACGAGCTCGGGCACCTCGAGACGCGGGCGCATCGGAAGCGTCTTCGGCGCCGTCTCGCGAACCTTCTGCGGAGCGACGATCACGCGAGCCGGCAACGGCGCGGGGGGCGCGTCGATCACGATCACCCGCTGCGCCTTCACGAACGACATCCCCGACGTGGGCGCGCCGCCGCGCCTCCGGAACGGGAGTGTCTGCACTCCGATTTCGTCGTCGTCGTCGTCGAGCTTCGGGAGCTCGCGCTCGGTGTCGGGCGCGTCCTCGATGATCGCTCCGAAGCGGAACACTTCAGTCAGATCGTCGTCGGCCTCTTGGAGCTGCGCTTCGCGCTGCGCGAACCTGTCGGCGAAGCGTGACCGAACGTAGCGGCCGACGTCGTGATCTTCGACGACGATTCCCTCGACCACGAGCGCACCGCGGAGCGCGCGCGCGAGCTCGCGTGCTGTGACCATGGGCGCGCTCGCGATGTTGCCGAGCGCTCGCTGGATGATCGTATCGACCGATTCGGGAACGCCCGCGACGAGCGACGCGAGCGACGGGATGCCGCGCCGCGCGCGCGCGTCGTTCGCGCCGAGGTGTCGCCCCGCGCACAGCTCCCAGAGGATCGCCGCGAGCGCGGACACGTCGTCGCGCACCCCGCCGTCGGGCGTCGGCTTGAACGACGGCTCGAGCTTCGTCGTTCCGGCGTAGGTGACGATGAGGCTGCGTGCGTCGAGACTCCCGTGAATGAGCCCGAGCGATTCGCCGCGCGGACCTCGGAGCGCGTGCATCGCGGCGAGCGCGTCGGCCGCGTCCGCGACGATGCGCGTCGCGATCGACCACGGCACCGGAACCGCCGCCTGCGCCGCGTGCGAGAGGATCTCGTGCGCGCTCTCGCCGAGCAGGAGCTCCGTCGCGACCCACCAACGTCCGTCGCTCTCGCCGACGTCGAACACCGTCGTGAAGTTCGGATGAACGATCGACGCCGCCGTGCGCGCCGCTTCGCAGAGCTCGCGCACGCGCGCCTGATCGTGCGCGCCCGCGCCTTCGACGACGCGAAGCGCGACCCAGCGTTGAAAGCGATGCGGTCCGTCGATGCGCGCGAGGTACACCGCGTCGAGCCCGCTCTCGCCGAGCCGCTCGACGAGCCGATACGGTCCGAGCGTACGAGGCTCTGCCCCGTCCTCTCGTCGCGTCGACCCCTTCGTCTGCGCGAGCGCTACCATGACGGCGAAACTTGACACGTCGTGGAGCTAAGGCACGCCCCTGAAAGGGCGACACGGGCGATTGCGGCGGGATCGCAGGGGTTTTTTTGAAGTAGGACCCGACGCAGCGAGAGGTACACGCGCGCGAAGGACTTGATCGCGCACGCGCGCGCTCGTCGGCGAAGCGAAGACAAAGCGAAGAAGCGAGCGTCAGCTACGTCCCAAGTCCACGGTCGAGGAGCTTCACTGACGACGGCGAGCGCCGTCCGCGAAGCGAAGTCGAAGTCGCGCGCGGGTGTTCGCCGCGGTGAGTCCCCCGAACGGATGACCGGCGACCGTGTCGTCGTCTGGCGCAACTCGCCGAGTCGTCGCGCCGCGTTTCCTCGCAGCCACACGATTTGCGCCGTGGAACGCGCGTTGCTCTGCACGGCGACATGAAAGCGTTGGTCCTTCCACTCCTCGCCGCGATCTTCATCTCTCAACTTCCCCTCGGATGCGCCGGCGGCGATGGCGCGAACGCAGGCCCCGACAGCGGCGACTTCGACTGCGACACCCCCGGGCACTTCGTCTCCGACAGCGGGGGCCCCGACGTCTCGGACAGCGCGGTCTCCGACAGCGGCGCTTGCCCAGCGCACGAGTCTCGCGCTTACGTCGCCCCAGGCTGTGGAGCAGCGGCCGTTCCGATCTGCCAGGGCGCCCCCGACTCGTGCGGCAACCAGACGTTCTGCGGCTGCGACGACGTCACGTTCGTCGGCGGCTGCGGTACGTCGTCGAAGCCGTGGGCGCACCACGGCGCGTGCGAAGACAGCGCACCGGCAGATTCGGGCGGTGGCGGCTGATCCGCTTCGCGCGTCAGATCGCCGCGGCGAGCCGTTTCGTCGCTTCCGCCAACATGTCTTGAATCGCGCGCCCCAGCGGCGTGCGCTCGTGCGCCGCCGCCTTCAAGTCGAAGCCGCCGCCAGCCGGCAACGAGAGGCCGCCTTTGTCCGACGGGACCACGGCGTTGACGACGGCGGTGGCGACCACTTTGCCCGTCTCCACCTCGATGACACGCAGGCTGAGACCGAGCGCGCCATACGACCGGCCCGCTTCGATGCCGCCGATCCCAGGCAACTTCAAGGACAGCTCGGTGCCCTTCACGTCGCTCTCCATCATGGTGACGTCGCCGAAGACGAAGTGCGTGATGCCGTAGAGGTGGCCCTTCTTCGCGAACGATTTGCAGTCGAAGAACTTCGCGTCGGCGTTCTCCGGATCGCATCGCCCGATTTCTTCGATCAAGATCTGCAGGCGATCGCGCTCGGCGATCGTGAAGCACCCCGAGTCCGTCATCGCCGCGATGAGCACTTCGTCGGTGCCGTCGGTCGGCGTCGGTTGCTTCGTCTTGTTACCCAAGGGCTTCACGCCGAAGACGCCCGCTTTGGGCGACGTGCAGATCCGCGGCACGAGCGGCGTCGCCGCCTCGACGCTCGCGGGCGGCGGCGTCGAACCGTTGCAGCCCACTCCAACCGAGGACGCCGCGAGCGCGGCGAGCACCAGGAAACGCGTCATCACAGCTTGCCTCCGTTTTCGATGTACTGCTCGCACCCGGAAGCCGAGCCGAGTCCACACGCCATGTCGAAGCGTTCGAGCGCACGAGCGCGATCGGTCGCGGTGCCGGTGCCGGTGAGCGACAGCTCCGCTTCGCGCGTGCACGCGTACGGATGGCGTTTGTCGCAAGCTCCGCGGAAGAGCGCGTACGCAGCGGCTTCGTCCTTGGGGACGCCGTCGCCCACGAGCGCCAGCGTTGCGAGCCACGAGCACGCGAGCGCTTGGCCCGCGTCGCACGTCTTGCGCAGCAGGGCCGCAGCGGCCTTGGGATCGCTCGCGATGCCCTCGCCGTTGAGCAACGCCTCGGCGAGCGTCGTGCACGCGATGGGATCTCCGCGATCGCACGCGAGTCGGGCCACCGCCGGCAGCTCGTGCAGCGCGATGCCGGCAAGGAATTGCACGCCGGGCACGAAGGCTGCGCCACACGCGTTCGTGGGGTGGTAAGCGCGATAGCCGGTTCCGTCCGACCACCGTCCGTCGTCGAGCGTGGTCGTTCCGCGGCAGAGCGCGCGCGTGGTCTCCGCACGACGCCGCATGTCCTCGCCGACGCGGCAGTCGCGCGCCGCCATCGCGAGCGACGCCTCCGTTTCCAGGATCATGCTGTCGAAGCACGGCGACTTCGAACCGTCGCCTTGCTCCGTCACGCGCTGCACCACGGGCTTGAGCGCGACGCGCGCGCCGGCGACGTCGCCTGCAAGCGCATGCACCTCCGCGATCGCCCACGAGTAGTCGTCTTCGACGATGCTGCGTCCGCGAACGGCTTTGCGCGCGTCCTCGAGGACTTTGCGCGCAGGGAGAAACTTTCGTTCGCCGAGCATCTGCCCGTACCCCGCGCGCGACCATCGATGCGCGAATGGCGCGTAACCAAGGTCGCGACCGATGTCGCTGAACGAGCGCGCCTCGTCCGCCAGCCGGGCACCGCGCGCCGCCTCCATCGCGCCGATGAGCTTGTCCGACTGCCAGAACGCGCTCGCTCCGCGCGAGTCGTGGAAGGCGTGCATCAGCCGAAGGAAGAGCGGCACGTCCCGCGTGCGCGCAGCCGTCGCGACGCGCGCGAGGTGGGTCGCGAGCTGATACGCGTTCGGCGCCGTGCTCGTGTAGAACGCGACGACTCGGTCGTTCAAGCGTCGGAATGCGTCCATGTCGGCCGCGACGATCGCGATGACGGCGAGGTTGGTCAGCAACTCCATGTGGTAATCGCTGGCGCCGTAGCCCTCCCATGCGGGCAACGCGTCCATGCCTGCCTTCACGGCCTGCTTGAAGGTCGTGCGATCGCGAATGCCGCGTCCTCCCTCGTGGTCGATGATGGCCGACCCGAGGCCGCGTATGCAGTCGTCGTAGACCATCGGGTCGCCCTTCGCGCTGGCCATGCACTTCGCGAACTCGCGCGAGAGCTCGGGATCGGCGTCGTAGGAACGCAGGAGGAGCTGCTGCACGTTCATGACGTCGGGCAGAGCGTTTGCGCGCTTGAAGTCCTCCCGCGCCGCTGTGACCCATTTGATGCGAACGCCCATGTCATCGGTGCTCATGCCGAACTGGCGATGGAGGTTTCCCGACAGCATTGGGAACTCTGCGCTGTCCTCGAAGTGGGAAGTCCACTCGAGCCCGGCGCGCAAGAGCGCCGGGGCCGGCTCGGGACCGAGCGGCACGCCGCCCGCGATCCGCGCGGCGTCGCGCCATCGTCCGGCTTTCGCCAGCGCGGCTGCTCCTTCGCGGAGCTCGTTGACGAGGGCATTGGCGCGTGCGTCGCTGCGCATTTGGTACGCGGCGCCGCCACGGAATCGAAAGAAGTAGACGGCCTTCATCGCGTCCAAGACCGCGAGCTTCGCCTTCAGCGATCGCAACGGATCACCGAGGCCGTCGAGCAGCTTGGCGCGCCGCTGCTGCAGCTCGACCGCCGCGTCGGTGCCGCCGCCGCTGCCTGCGTGAGCGCATTCGTTCTCCGTCGTCGCCGCGAGGTCGAGGGCCCTCGAGGCCTCTTCGATCGCGTCGAGCTTCTCGAGCTCGTCGGCGGCGCGGAGCAGAGTCTTCAAGCCTTCGGCGCACATCGCTTCGTTGGTCGCTGTGTTCAATTGAACGTTCGCTCGAAGCGCCGTGAGCCACGTTTCCGGTGAGCTCTTCTTCGCGGCGACGACGCGCGCGGCGCGATGCCGCATGGCGGTTTCGGCGTCGGCGGCGAACTCCGCCTCCCACATGGCGATCGACGCGTCGAACCACGCGGCGTCGGTGACGACCTTGTGCGCGGTGGCCAGCGTCGTCCGCGCCTCGTCCTTCTTGTCGAAGTCGAAGAGCATCCGCGCGCGCAGTCGAATCGCGTTTCCGAGAAGACGCGGCGAGCCCTGCCACTGGGCGACGCGTTCGTACGCGTCGACGTAGCGCTTCACCTCGTCGAACGGCGCCTTCTTCTTCGCTTCCCAGTAGCGACCCCAGATGACGTCGGAGACCGCGGCGAGGCTCTTCACCGATCCGCGCAGCGGCGCAGCCGTGTCGCGCGTCAACCGTTCGAGCGTCAGCCCCTGATCGGCGAGCGTGCGATCGAACCTCGCGGCTTCGGTCTCACCCGCGGGCGCCTTGGTGCTCGGGGGGCTGAGCTCTTCGGCAATCTCGCGGTAGACCTTGCCCTGACGCACCGATTCGAGATCGGTCCGCGTCGCCCACTCGCGCAGCGCACCCGCGAGCGCGATGCGGTGCGCTTTGACGAGTAGCTTGGCATCGTCGGGAATGTCGCTTGCTCTGGCAGTACCCGTGACGCCGGCGCGGCGCAGCAGCTCGACGTCGAGCTTCGCCTCGCTCGGGGGCAGACCGTGCGCGAGCGCCGCGATGGCGTTGAGCCTCGTGCCGAGGATCTTGAGGAGCGATTCGTCGGCGGCGGAAGGCTTGCCCGCGTCGCGGAGCTGCGACGCTCGCCGGAGTCGAACCCAATCCTCGACCGTGCCGCCCACGCGAACAGCGAGGGTCAGCGCGTGCTCCAAGAGCTCGATCCGCTTGGACGGCAGCCACGCGGCGGACGACGCCGCGGTGTAGGACGCGGCGGCGACCCACAGGTTGCCCGCAGCCTCGGGCACGCGCGCGAGGCGCTCGTACTCGGCCGCCGAGCCGCCGGCTTCGTCGAGCCCCTCGATGCCCGTGAGATCGAACCGGGCGATCTGGATCCAACCGCGCGCCCACGCGTTCTCCCCCGAAGGTCCGAGCATCGCGAGCGCTCGCGCGAAGGCGAGATTCGCCAATGCGTAGTCCACCGGCGCGACCGCCGTCGCATAGATGGCCAGCGCCTCCGCCTGCACGACCTTGTCGCCGCATGACGCCGCCAGCTGCACCGCGAGGCGCGCGTCCTCGAGCTTCCATTCATAGCGGGTGATCTGTGCTTGAAGGCGCGCGCGGTCGCACATCGACGCGGGTCCCCCCGGCATGCGATCCATCACGGCGCGCGCACGTTGTCCCGCCCACTCGGCCATACCGAGGTCCGTCATCAGCCGCACGTAATCGGCCTCGAGCTTCCACGCCGACGAAGGCTGCGCGAGGGCCTTCGCGTAGAGTGGCTGCGCGCGAACGAGATCGCCCTGGTAGTGGAGTTGACGCGCCTTCGCACCGAGCTCGAGCTCCGCGCGTCCGAGCGGGGCGACGGTGCTCGCGGCGGAGGCGCCGCTCGATGGAACGATCGTGCTGACGACGGCGTCGAACGCCTGCTCGATGTCGTCGGCCCAGCGCTCGCCGTGCACCTCGCTCTCGGTCGAGGCGAGCGAGACGCCGTCTTCGACGCGCACCGGCCGCACGATGACGCGCATCTTGCCGCCGCCGGCGTCGAAGATGGTCCCGAGGAGGATCTCTTGTGCGCCGAGGATCTTTCCGGTGCTCGCCAGCTCGGAGATCTGTGCGTCGTCCGCTTGCTGCGCGCGACGGAGATCGATGATCTTGGTGAGCTCGCGACGCTCGAGCACCGAGACGCCGTCCTCGCGGCTCAAACGCGACATCGCGACGAGTGCAGCGGCTTCGCCCATCCAGTCGTCTTTGCGACCGAGCACGCGAAACGGGGGCACCGCTACACGGATCGCGTTGCCTTTGCCGACGCTGCGAACGCCCATGAGCAGCGCATCGAGCTCCTGCTCCGGCGGCAGGTTTCGCGAGACGACGTCGGGCCCTGCGGTGAGCGTCCGAGGTGGACGCGCAGCGTGATGGGTCGACGGAGACGATGCGCAGGAGGAAGCGAGCATGACGGCGACTACCGCGAGGAGCTGCCCGAATCGCCACCGGCGACACGAACCGGTCCTCACTTCTACGACCTGCATGTCGGCTCCCCTTCTCGCTCGGATCGGATTGATCGCAAAAGTCGACCACTATCGATCCAGTCGACGAGAGAATGCAATGGGGCTCTCGACTGAAGTGAAGCGATGCTCCATTCTTCGCGGCGTGGCGGCGTGGCGGCGTGGCGGCGTGCGGCAGTTGCTTGCGCGAGACGAGCACGCAGATCCGCGGGCTCGGCTCGGGCGCGTACGACGTCGTCGTGCACGAAGCGAAAGGCGACGAACAGGCGCGCGTCAGCGCGGGAGGTGAGCGTTCCCTGACGGGGACGGGTCACTCCCTGCGCCGAAGCGCGCGCAGCCTCAGCGCTTGTTCGGCGGCGTCGGCGTCGGCGTGATCGCGGCCGAGGCCTTCGCCTTGATCTTGTCGGAGGCGGCGTGGACGGCGGTCTTCAAATCGCTGATCGACTTGTCGATGCTCGACTTGGTCGCGTCCCACGTCGCGGCGGTGCTGCTCGACATCGAGGTCATCTGCGTGCGGACGGCGTCGCGGTGCGTGGTCACGTCGGCGAGCAGGCGATCGTACTCGGCCTTGGTGGCGCCGGTCGCGGTGGCGGCGTTGATGCGCAGCTCGGCGATGTCGCGATCGATGTCGATGAGGTCCTTCTCTTTGGTGGCGCGGTAGTCGGCTTGCGTCTTCTCGAAGTCGGCAATCATCTGCGCCTTCTTCTGATCGGCGTTCGCCTGCGCTTTGGCCGCTTCGGCCTTCGCCTTGTCGGCCTCGTCCTGCGCCTTCTGCGCTTGCTGTTTGTCGTCGCAGCCGATCGCGAAGGGGGCGGCGACGATGAGCGAGAGTGCGATGGCGATCGTGTGACGAGTCATGGATGTTCTCCTTTTCGAGGCGCTCGTCGTTCGAGGCGTGCGCGAGTTGACCTGCAGTCCGCGCCCCGACTGCAATGCAGGTGCCGGGCGACGACGCATCGCGAAACGTCGGGAATCATTCGACGTGCGCGCGTATTGCCTCACTCCCAACGCGACCATGCGCGAGGCAAAGCGACACCCCGGGCGCGTAACGCCACGCGGCCGCGACGCCACACGCGGCACTTCGTCGAAGACGAATGGGTCGGGCGGAGTCTCGTGTGCGGCGAGTCGCCCGAATGCGTGCGGATCGGCGTGACGTTGCGCGATCTCCGCTGCGTCATGGTCAATCTGGATCCGGACACCGCAGAATCCGATCCACGTCGGCGATGCGATCTACGGCTAGCTAGACGACGCCGCGCCTTCGCGCGACGGCGGCGTTCAGCGCGGCGGTCACCTTCGCGTGCGCGTCGTTTTTCCAAACCATCCCGAACGCGTCGACCCCCTCCGCGTTCTTCGCGCTCGGATCGAGGCCGCGCTCGATGAGAAGGCACGCGGTGTCCGTTCGACTTCCGTGGAGCGCGTGATGCAGCGCGGTCATCCCTTTCGCGTCGCGCGCTTCGAGATCGGCTCCGCACGCGAGGAGGACGCGCACGACCTGGATGTCGTTCGCGCGCGCCGCGAGCATGAGCACCGTCGTGCCCGTCACCGAGCGGGCGTTCGGATCGTCGCCCGCGGCGAGCAGGAGATCGACCGTCTCCGCGCTCGCCGTCACCGGCGAGACCGCGCAGAGGAGCGGCGTGAACCCGTCCTTCGATCGACTGACGCGCGCGCCGTTGCCGAGGAGCGTGCGCACGATGCGCGGCGATCCGACCGACATCAACGGCGTCCTTCCCGACGTGTCCGCTGCGTTGGCGTCGGCTCTCGATCGAAGGAGGCGATCGAGCGCCTGCGGCTCACGCGTCCACGCCGCGTAGTGCACGGCTTGTCGACCGGACTCGTCCGCCTTCGCGACGTCGGCGCCCGACCGGAGCAGGAGATCGACGATCTCGATCGCGTTCGCGCGCGCCGCGCGCATCAGCGGCGTCTGTCCTTTCGCGTCCGCCGCGTCGACGTCCGCGCCCGCCGCGATGAACGCCTGCATCGCGGCCAGGTACATCGGCGAATCTGCGAGTCGAAAGAGCGCGGTCCTCCCCTCGGGATCGCGCGCGTCGATGGCGCCCGTGGCCGCGGCGAGCGAGGCGATCGCGCGCGGCATCGCGCTCGTCTCCGCGTTCGCGAGCGCGGTGCTCCCGCGGCGATCGCGCAAGCCCGCGTCCGCGCCTCCCGCGAGGAGCGCGAGCACCGTCTCCTCCTTTCGACACGACACCGCCGTCATCAGCGCCGTCACGTCGTTCTTGCCACGCGCGTCGACGTCGATTCCTTCGCCGAGCAACGCCAGGATCGTCGGGGTGTCGCCCGCGGCGGCCGCAGCGAGGAGGCGCTCCGTGCGCGGATCGAGCGGTCGGCGCCACGGCGGATCCGCGACGCCGAAGTGCGCAACGAGCTCTGCTTCGATGTCCGGGGGACACGACTCGCGCGGGCCGAACCTGCAGAAGTCGCTGACCGTCTGCATATCGGAGCGCTCTTGGTCCGAGCCCGCGCGATCGTCGTACCAACGCGCGTTCCACGAGATTCCGTCGGGCCGAATCTCGACGGCGTAGTGCCTCTCCGGCGACTCGTCCCACGTCCAGCTCGGAGCCACGCACTCATGCTAACGCGCCGCACGCGTCTGCGCGCTTTTCGCGCGATTTCTCGCGTCCTGATACGCTCGCGCTTTTCGAGGAGGGAACGAAATGCGATCGACTGCCGGATGGATGGTCCTTGGGATGTGCGCGCTCACGTTCGTTGCGTGCAGCAAGAAGTCGGAGGGTCCTGCGGACGCCGCGCCCGAGCCTTCGGCGACCGCGTCAGCTGCGCCGTCGGCGACCGCTCCGCCGACCGCCGCCGCGACCGCGGCGACGCCCACGCACATCGACTGCGCGAAGAACTTCGTCCAAGTCGGTAGCTACTGCCAGAAGATGTGCGCGGACGACAGCGTCTGCCCGACCGGATCGACCTGCACCGGATCGCAGAAGGCGGATGACGGATCGAACAAGACCGTCCGCTTCTGTCTCTCGACGCAGCCGGTGCCGTCGGCGACGACGAAGACGGGCCCGGTGTGCAACGCGCCGCAGAAGGGCCTGTCGAACGGATCGTGCGCGATGCCCTGCAGCGCGAGCACCGACTGCACCGCGCCCCTGGGCTGGGTGTGCACCGGCAACGGGACGTCGTTCGGCGACAACCAGCCAATGAAATTCTGCGAAGAGCCGAAGTGCGCCGCGGGCCAAGCGTTCGACGCCATGGCGGCCGCGTGCGCGGTCATCTGCACCGCGGACGCGAACTGCAAGGCGCCGTCCAAGTGCGCGGCGCTCCCGACGGGCGGGAAGAAAGTCTGCCGCAAGTAAGCGCGAAACGCGGAGACGCTCCCTATGGATCATCCATGCGGCGCGTTCATCGACGGTAGCTACCGTTACCGACTGTGGCGCACTCTCGAGGAAGTCCGAACGACGAAGCGCGTGCTCTTTGTCATGCTCAATCCGAGCACGGCCGATGAGCACCGCGACGACCCCACGCTTCGACGTTGCATTGGATTCGCGAAGCAATGGGGCTTCCGTCGCGTCGACGTGTGCAATCTCTTTGCGTACAGAAGCTCGAGTCCGCGCGTCCTTCGCACGGCGGTGGATCCCGTTGGGCCTCTGAATGATGGAGTGCTCCGCGAGGTCGCTGCGGAAGCCGCGCTCACCGTCGTGGCGTGGGGCGCGGATGGGAAGTTGGGGCGACGCGGCGATTACGTCGCGGCGACTGTGCTCCGAAAGCGCGCGCTTTACTGTCTCGGACGAACGCGGAGCGGCGAGCCGCGGCATCCGCTGTACGTGCCGCGGAGCGCGGAGTTGATCAGGTACGCGTAGACTTGCTCGAGGCACCTCGCGTTGAGGCGCAGCGCGACGCCTGCGCGCCGCGCACGTGGCATTCGGCTACGCGCTGCGGCCTTGAAGGAGTCGCACGACGACCACCACGACGACGAGCACGAGGAGCAGGTGAATGAGGTTTCCCCCGAAGTTGAGGGCCATTCCGCCTCCCCAGCCGAAGAGGAGGACGAGGATGATGATGATCAATACGAGGTTCGACATGGCCTCGCTCGAGCAAGACCCGGGCCGCTGAAGGACGCACGAAGCAAGGGCGCGATGGAGCGATGTCGTGTAGGAGCACGGCCGATGGAAAGCCGCATGCGAAGCTCGCTTCTGCTCGCGTTGTCGTTGGTCGCGTGTTCCGGCGGCGACTCGTCGCGCTCCGGAGCCTCACTCGACAGCGGCCTGACGGACGACGCCTCCAGCTCGGCGGACAGCGACGTCCCCGATGGGCAAGCGACGAGCGATGCGGGCGGTGGCGACGGCTCGATGCGTAGCGATGGCGGCGTCGGCGGCGAGGCGTTCTCCTTCGTCATCGTCGGATGCAATCGCGTCGAGAAGGCCGACATCACGACGGGCAATCCGAGCACCGCCAACCTCGAGCAGCTCCGCCGCACGTTCGCGGACGTTGCCGCGCTGCAGCCGCCGCCGAAGTTCTTCTTCTTCGCTGGCGACATGGTCTACGGCTACACCGACGAGGTCGCGCTCCAGCAGCAGCTCACCGCGTGGCTCGCGCTCTGGACGGCGTCGCCCCTCCCCGCGCTCGGTGTGCAGCTCGTCCCGCTTCCGGGCAATCACGAGTCGCAGCACAAGTCGGCATCGACGAAGCTCGCGTACGCCGCCGCCGAGACGACCTGGGTGAGCGTGATGAGTGCGTACATTCGCGGCTCGAACGGCCCCGCGGCGGGAGGCGCCGACGGCCTCATGACCGATCAGAGCAAGCTCAGTTACTCGTTCGACCATGCAGGCACGCACTTCGTCGTCCTGAACAGCGATCCGGTCGGTGCCGACGGCACGGTGCCCGCCAAATGGATCGCGAGCGACATCACCGCTGCGCGCGGCGCGGGCGCGAAGCACGTGTTTGCGATGAGTCACAAGCCAGCGTACCCATCGCCGCTGTCGAATGACGGCATCGCGGTGCCGGCCGTGCGCGACGCGTTCTGGGCCGCGATGGAGGCAGGCCAAGCGGAGGCGATGCTCTCCGCGCACAATCATCTTTGGTACAAGACGAGGCCGAACAAGACATGGCAGATCGTCGCGGGCAACGGCGGAAGCCTCCTCGAGATGCTCGTCTCGGGGAGCGACGCCTACTACGGCTTCACGCTCGTCGACGTCGCCGCGAACGGGACCGTCACGGCGAAGAGCTACGGGCGCGACGTCCCTGCGGCCGGATACATCGCGCCGGCCGGAACCGGGCCCACGACGATTCGCGATACGTTCGACATCACCTGGCATTGACGGCGGGCGGCGGATCGACGTCGCGCAGGTACGGCGGCTCGATGGGAAAACGGGATCCATGATCAAAGTCCACCACCTCAACGACTCGCGCTCGCAGCGCATCCTCTGGCTCCTCGAAGAGCTCACGACGCCCTACGAGGTGGTCAATTACCAGCGGGACGGGAAGACGCGCCTCGCGCCACCCGAGCTCGAGGCCGTTCATCCGCTCGGCAAATCGCCGGTGCTCGAAGACGGGCCAACGAAGATCGCGGAGTCGGGCGCGATCGTCGAGTACCTGATTGCGAAGTATGGGAACGGTCGCCTCGGTCCAGTGCACGGATCGGCCGGCTGGCCGGCGTACGCCGAGTGGCTGCACTACGCGGAGGGGTCGGCGATGCTGCCGCTCATGCTGAACCTCTACGTGCTGCGCCTGGGGGAAGCGGGCGCGCCGCTCCATCCGCGTATCCAAAAGGAGATCGACAACCACGTCGGGTACATCGCCGGCGCGCTCGGCGATCGGGCGTTCCTGATGGGTGACGATCTGACCGGCGCCGACATCCAGGTGAGCTTCGTCGTCGAAGTGGCGCGCGCGATGGGCAAGCTCGGGTCGTCCGCCAACCTGTCCGCGTACCTGGAGCGCCTCCACGCGCGCGACGCATGGAAGCGCGCGGTCGCACGCGGCGGGACTTACACGCTCGGCGCGTGAGCCACCGCGGACACCTTTCCGAACTCCAAAGCAGAGCATTGACCCCCCACCTCGACTGGACATCACTGCCTCACGGCGTCGATTCGATCTCCCTCTGGGGGTGCCTGCACGATGGGCGAATCGTGGCCATCGCGAGCGATCGCCTCGCGCGGACACTCACCATCGACGTCGACGTCTTTTACATCCGTGAGCACCACGGATTGCCGGATTCGTACCGCTTCCGTCTCGCGATCCACGGAGTCACCGCCGCGCGCGCCGCGCGCTACGTAGCGTGGCCTGGCGGGTACGCGGCGTCGGCCGGCGCGTCACGCGACGAGGAAGCGCGCGCCATCGCCGACTACCAAGCGAAGTGGCGCGAAGAGTCCGTGACCTGGGACGACTTCGAGCGCGTGACGAGCAACGGCGATCACGAGATCCTCGAGGCGTCGTTCGCGCGCGGCGAAGGCGTCGCGGTTCGCTTCTACTGCGCGACCAACGAAGGCAACGCCCACGACGTGGTCGTCTGCGGAGAACGACTGTCCGTCACGGGGAGCGACGGCGCGGAGATCGGAGTGGAGCAGCTCATCGCGATGGGCGAAGCGTATTGGGACGCGTTCGCGGCTCGGACGCCAGCGAAACAGTGAGCACTGTCTAATGACGACCGCGTCGATCGGTGTTCGACCATCCACTTCGCCCCAGCCGCCATTTCAACGGGACACGATCGCGCTGCGATCACTCGTGCTCGATCGTCCCGGCCGCGCCCGTCCACGCGGCCGCAGTGACCGCACGTTCTCGCGCTCTCGTCGCGCAGCCGAATCGCCATTGCGCGCGCAGGCACGCGCCCTGCAATCCCATCGACGCATGAAGCTACCCAAACATTCTCTTGGCGCGACGCTCGTCGCGCTCGCGATCCTCGCTGCCCCGGTCGGTTGCGCGAGCGGCGACAGCGGTGCGACACACTTCAGTCTAAAGGTCGTCGCGCAACCCAGCGGCGCGGCTGCCTCGTCGTTCTGCAGCCAGCTCGGAAGCTCGAGTGGCGCCAGCGGCGGCGACAACATCACGGCTGGGCGCTGGTTTCAGACCACGTCGCACAACACGACGTCCGACGGCACCTGGTACGACGTGCAGATCACCGGCTACGACGGCAACGTCCACTCGTGGCGCTACGACGAAGCACTCGCGCGAGCCGGCGCGGTCGTCGACGTTCACTACGACGACGTGGGCGGCCGGGTCGACGTGCGAATCAGCGGCGCCTTCGCGGCGATCGATCCGTGTGCGCCGTGAGTGAAGTGCCGAAGTCATGAAGGCCGGACGACTCCAGGCGATGGCCCTGCGAGAGACGCCGACTCCGGGTCGTGTCACGAGCGTCTTTCGCCTTGTAGCGACGACGCGAGAACGACCAACCCCCCTTCGGAGCGTCGATGTCGTGACGTGGGATCACGACTTGCCGATGGGGAATGGGCAGCTAGGGTGAGCACATCGACATGACGTGACTCCGCGTCACGATTTTTACGATGGCATCGTGAATGACGCGACGTAAAGTCACACTTTGCGCACATTTACGGCCAACGACGTGATTTCATGTCACGTCATGCGCATTCCGAGTACCCTCCAATGCCTATGAAGCGGAAGAAACGTGATCCCACGTCACGAGATACGTTCAAGAACGTCCTCAACACCATCCAGGGCAGACTCGACTTGAAGTC
>JBBQXV010000108.1:0-26886 GCA_038209335.1 Polyangiales bacterium
GAGGATCACGAAGAGGCCTGCGTCTTCTTGCCGCCACGCGACGCCGCGCACGCGCTCGTCGTCCGCGAAGTCGGCCCCGGCCGGGAGCATCTCCGCGACGCGCATCGTCCCCGCGAGGCGATTCGTGTCGTCGAGGTAGAGACCGATCGCGAACCGGTCGCCGACCTTCATCGGCCGCGTCTGCTCGCGCAGCGGCACCAGGAGATCCTTCTTCAGTCCCCAGCTCACGAACGCGCCGAACGGAACGACCGTGGCGACCGACAAGAACTCGACCTCGCCGAGCGACAGCTTCGGCGTGCGCGTCGTCGCGATCGGCTGATCCTCCGAGTCGAGGTGCACGAAGACCTCGATGGTCGCGCCCACCGCCGTCGGCGACGCGAGCTCGTTCACGGGGAGCGGGATCGGCGCTTCGTCTTTGCCGGCGTCGCCTTCGCGCGAGAGCCACACCGTCGTCGCATCGAGCGATCGAACGACGAGCTTCGCGGTGCGGCCGAGCAGCGACTCCATGCGCTCCATCCTTAGCTCAACTAGGATGCCCGCGTTGAGCGCACCTCCGAAAGAAAAGCTCTGCGGCATTTGGGATCGCGCGTATGTCGATCTGTCGCCGTTCATCGACACGTCGGCGTTCGCCGCCATCGACGACGAGATCGTCTACGCGCTCAGCCGCATCGAGTCGTCGTACACGGGCGGCAGCTTGAAATGGATGGGCGTCGTCGCGCCGTGGGTCCACGACGATCCGTACGTCGACTACGGCCAGGTCATCGAGCGCTTCTCGCGCGAAGAGCTCGCGCGCTTCGTCTCGCTCGCCGACGATCCGTCCGCGTTCGATCTCGATGCAAAGTACACGTTTGGCGACGAGACCGATCACCCGCTCTCGCGCGCGCAGATGCTCTATTTGAAGCACCGCTACGGCGTCTATTTCCCGTGGAAGGTCTGCTACCACCTCCTCGAGAACGATCGCTGGGAGGACAAGCACTCCGGCGAAGGGAAACACTTCACCGACGAAGCGCGGCGCGAGATGCCGAAGACCGTCGCGTTCGTCGAGAGCCTCCCCTTCCGCGAGATCGGACGATGCGTCGTCTTCGGGATCGAAGCGAACGATCACGCGCCCGCGCATCGCGACTCCGAGCCGGGGAAGACGCTGCAGATCGCGCAGTCGATCTCGTTCGATCCGCGCGGCACGAAGCGCTTCTTCTTGTGCGATCCCGACGGCGAGAGCGAGACCGTGGTGGACGCGCCGATCTACTGGTTCAACGACATGGACTACCACGGCGTTCTCGCCGATCCGTTCTTCCGCTACTCGGTACGCGTCGACGGCGTCTTCGAGTCGGCGTTCCTGGATCGCATTCGCGCGGCGCGCTGAGTCGCCGTCGAGTCAGCCGCGGACGAGCGCAGGCGCGCTAACGGCGGTGTCGTCGGTCGGTCCGTTCTGTACGCGCGTGTAGAGCCCCGCGGCTTCGCCGGCGATCACGAAGACGCCGTAGTTGACGCTCTCGCCGTTGGCGTCGACCTGCGCGTCGAAGTAGCGCTGCGCGATCCATCGGCCCGGACGCGCGTGCGCGATCGATGCGCGCCACACGTCGGCGGTCGTGAGGTGGCCGAGGATGACCTCTTCGCCTTCGGCGCCGTAGTCGCTCTTGATGACCCACTCGTTCTTTTGCGCGATGAGCTCTACTTCGTGGATCGTCTCGAGGCGCACCGTCTCCGGGATGTGATGGCGAATCACCGCTTGCGCGTGCGCGGAGAAGCTATCGATGCGCTCCCACATGAAGGCCATCGCGCGCTTGTTCTGCGGGAGCACGGAGCCGAACGGATTGACGATCGCGCAGCGCCCCTCGACCGACGCGGTGAGCGCGACACGGAGCGGGCCCTCGAGCGGATCGGTGTCGACGATCTTCGCGTCGTCCCACACCGACGCGCGCTCGCCCCACCAGTCGGTCTTGTAGTGGCGCACCATGATGGAGAACGGCGTGCCGAAGAGGACGGGGCCGCGCGCGCTCGCCTCGAGGTTGTACGGCGATCCGAGGACGACGCGGTAGCCGCGCTCCTCGAACCATTTTCGATAGAGGCGAACGAGCGAGAGATCTTCGGTGAGCTCGGTCGGGTAGACGATGCCGATCGTGCGCGGCGCGTCGGCCGTGAGCTCGCTCGCGGCGAGGCGCTCGACCATCGCGACGAAGCGCGCGCCGAGATCGCGGTTCGGATCGATCGCGCCATCGTGATCGGGAGCGACGAGCGCGCCGAGGACGACGGCTTCCGGCTCGCCGGTCGGTGTGTCGCAGTTGAGCTCGGCGAACGCGAGCCCGTCCTTCGTGACGAAGACATCGGCGCGCGCGATGCCGTGCCACAGCGGCTGCGACGCGAGCCACATCGTCTTTTGGTACGGCGTGAAGCCGAAGAAATCGTCGAGGAGCTCCGGGTGCGCCGCGACGATCTTGCACATCTCGTCGTAGACAGCGGCAACCTCCTCGGTGGCTTTGTAGAGCGCGCGCGCGAGATCGGCGGTGACGAAGATCGGCGCCTCGCGAAATCGCGGCTCCCCCGCCATCCATGGGTCCGTGAGGATGCCGCCGTCGACGAGGCGATTCGCGAAGGCGTCGAACGCGACACGAGCGGCGTGCGAAACGTCACCCGCGTCTTCGCTCATGCGAGGTGCGAGATGGAGAGCGCGGTCGCGACGTAGGCCACCGCTTCGAGCATGCCCATCGCGGCGTTTCGTTCCGATGCGATCCCCATGTCGAGTCGCCCGCCGCGAAGCGTGAGCGGCGCGTGGAGGAGCAGTGTCTGTACGAACAGCTGCCGCACCGGATAGAGCGCGAGCGCCGAGAGGAGCACGCCGCCGTAGCCGCGGAGCGACACCGCCCAGCCGATGAAATCCCCTTCGACCGCGCGCGCGACGATGATCGCGATCGCGATGAGCGCGCCCGAGTAGCTGATCGCGGCGGCGAGGTTCTCGCCGTGGATCTGCTCGGCGTCGTCGTACGTCGTGATGACGCGGAAGAGCGAGACGAAGACGTGCAGCGTGACTTGCGAGAGCAAGAAGAACGCGAGCGAGAGACCGAGGCTCGGCAGATCGTTTCCGCCGAGCGCGTGCGCCGTCACGATGCCCGTGGCCACGAAATTCGCCCCCCCTGCGAGCCCCGCGGCCACGTTGCCGCGCTCGATTTCTTTCGGGAGGCGCGATCGAAGAAGAAGTCGGATGCCGACGTGCCCCGTGATCTCGACGAGGACGAGCGCCGTCGCGCCGAACGCGGCGACCCACAGGATGTCGTGCGTGAGGCTCTCACCTGTGACCGAGTTCTTCACGGCGGCCGACGCGATGAAGAAGACCGCGAGCACTTGACCGACGCGAAGGAGCCGGCGCGCCGAGTTGCCCGACGCGAGATCGGTCGCGATCGTTCGTGGCGACGCCATGCGCTGACCGATCTGCAAGAGCAGGAGGAGGCCGAGCGTCGTGGCGACGGCGAACGCGATGACGTAGACGGGTCCTCGGTCCATCGAGAAGAAGGTATAGAAGAAGGGGGGACATGACGAGCACGACCGACCCGCCGTTTCAGCGCGACGCGTTCCTCGATAAGCCGGGGATCGTCGGCGCGCGCTGGTGGCAGGACGGGCTCGCGCAGTCGGATCCGATCGCGCGACGACGCGCGCTCATGGCGCTCCTCATCGTAGGCGGCGCCGCGGTCGGCATCGGCGGGATCGTCGCGATCGGAAGCGCCGTCAGCAGCAGCGACTCGGACACGAAGAGCGAGCCGCGTCCATCGCTCGAGATGCAGAAGCAATACGGATGGAACTTCGGCGCGACGACCGAGGTGCTGACGTTCGATGGCGTGTCGACGCGCGCGTTCGATCGCACGGCGCTCGCGCGCATGTCGGACGATCTCGCGCCGAAGAGCGCGACGCTCCGGCGTTACTACGTGCCGACGCTCTTCCAGTCGCCGACGGCGATCCCGCTCGCCGTGCCCGAGGGCGATCCGGGGACGGTGCAGCCGCTCAAGGACGCGCTCAGTCCGATCTTCACGCAGGCGATGGATCTCGCGTACCGGCGCGGCAAGGCGCTCGCGTCGCTCTTCGACGGACGCGGCGGCGATGTCGCGGTCGTCGTCGATCTCGCGGGACCCGAGGCCGTCGCGTTCGCGGCGGGCGCGGCGGGCGCGTTCGACATCGCGTTCACGTTCGACAATTGGCCGCATCCGCGTGGAGTCGTCGCCGCGCACCAGACGCTCGCAGCCGCGGCGTATTTTCAGCCGCTCTTCGCGCGTCACTACGCGCCGGCGAACGCGCCGCCGATGTTCGTCCTCGATCGGCAACGCCTCGCGCCGTACACGGACGCGGCCAACCAATTCGACAACCGTCACATCGCGCGGCTGCCGGCGATCGCCGATTTGCGCGCGCTCGGCGCGAAGCACGTCCTCTACGTCACGCCGCTCGACAGCGAGACGACCGAGCTCGACGATCTCAACGAGAGCTTCGTCGCTTACGATCGCGGAGCCGTGAGCGTGCGCATGGTCGCCGCGACGGCGTTCGGTCCGGAGCCGTTGATGCCCGTGCTCCTGCCGAGCCCGGGCGCCGCGGGTACGAAGGCCGACGCGGGCACGAAGGCCGACGCGGGGACGGGCGCGACGTCGGCGTCGATGCCCGGCGGCGGTCCGCCGTTCGATCTCACGCCGTGGTTCTACGGCAGCTCGACCGAGACGCACGATTGGTTCTGGACCGACTATCCGTGGGCGACGCCCGTGCATCCGGGCAAGCATGCGCCGACGATGAGCAACGCCGGGAAGAGTTACCAACCGCGACCGCGATCGACGCCGTTCTCCGCGGCCGCCGCGCCGGGCGCGCGCCCGCCCGGGTTTGGCATGACGCCGGTCATCATCGCGGTCGGCACCGGCATCATCCTCGGCGCGGCGATCAGCCGAAGCGGATCGTGGAACCGATCGTCGGGCGGTTGGGGAGGCTGATCGCGTGCGCCACTCGATCCTCGCGATGGAGGTCTGCATGCGCCTCGATCCGTCGCTTCGTGCATCGCTTCGCGAGCGCATCGTCACGCATCCCCTCGCTGCGAGCTACCAAGACAAGTGGAACCTCTACATGGGCGCCGCGGGCGAGCTCCTCCCTCACGTCGGTCGCTTCGAGCGCGGGTGCTGGGACTATTTCAACGATGACGCGCGCGCACAAAAAGATTTCAAGATGTGGTGCGACGGCATGACGACCGAAGAGGGGGCGCGCGTCGCGCCGTCGGGGCAGGCGGGCGGGTACCGCGACGAGCCTCGCTACATGACGTTCACGATGGCGTTCCTTCTCGCCCAGGACACGCCGTGCGATCTCGCGATCCGTGCACTCTGCAACGTTCCGCAGACCGCGCTTTGGCGGCGCGACGTGTTTCAGCGGATTTTGCAGGGGATCGGGTATTTGAATTTTGCCAGCGTGAAGGGCGACGTCATCTACGTGATCCCGGGCGACGACGCTTGGGGGCTGACTGTCGAGGATCTCACGGCGAAGAAGTTCGAGTATCTGCGGCTGCTCGAGGGGTGAGTCGAGAGGGTCGCCAAGGGCGCCGTGGAGACGCCAAGGGCGCCAAGATTTTTGGATTAGAACCAGGTCTCCCAGCGGGCGGGATCGATTTCGGCGGCGTGGACGGTGGCCGAGATGCGATCGCTTGCGCCGGTGAAGGGTTGGATTTGGTGGAGGCGGTAGCTGTCGATGACGACGACGTCGCCGACGGCGTACGGGATGACGATGCTTGGTGCGTCGCGCTCGGCGGCGGTCGCTGTGTCGCGGCCTTCGTAGAGGATGTCCCAGACGCGGAGGCCTCCGCCTGCGTGCGGGGGCTCGAGCATCGCGACTGCGGTGATCGCGGGGCGGCGGCGCGCGATGTGATGCGCGGCGAGTCCTTCGTTGTCGAAATGGACGACACCTCCTTCGCGCGCGACCTCGCCGCCTGCGGGGAAGATGTGGACGCCGGGACCGCACCAGCCGCGGCGCGCGTGCACGGCGCCGTCGACGAGCGACGCGACGAGATCACGGAGGCGCGACTGAAGACCCGGGGCGTGTGCCTCGACGCGCGCGTCGGACGCGGCGGCGTCGCGAAAGTACGCGGCCGCTGCGTCCTGTTCGAGGTGCGTGTAGAATGCACGGCCGAGTGAGAACTGCTCGCCGTCGAAGTCGCTGGTCCACTCGGCGCGCGCGGCGACGACGGCCGCGACCCACCGCGCGCACTCGTCGCGCGGGAGCCACGCGCGGACGGCGACGGCGCACGAGTCGTGGAGGAGCGACGCGGCTCCGCGCGGATCGTCACGCCATGCGACGGGCTTCACGCCCGACATCGTAGCAAGCCCTGCGGCGAGCTACGCTGAGTCGCATGGGCCTCTTCAAGTCGCTCGTCGACAAAGTGAAAGGGACGCAAAAGGATCTCGAGAAGAAGGCGGCGAAGATGGCGCTCGAGCAAGGGGCGAAGGCCGCGAGGAGCGCGCTCGATTTGGCGGGCGACGCGATCGAGAGGGCGATCTTCGGCGACGACGACGCGAAAGCCGATTCGAAGGACGACAAGGACGCAACGAGCGCGAGCACGAAGACGAAAGACGCGCCCGATCCGTTCGCGAAGCTCAAGGCGGTCGAAGCCGCGAAGAAGGAGCGCGCGCGCGAAGAGAAGCGCCTCGCGAAGGAGCGCGTCGCGGCGGAGGCGAAGCGCGAGGACGACGTCGACGCGGAGCTCGAAGCGCTGAAGAAGAAGCTCGGGAAGTGACTGTCGTTCGTGTGGGTTTCCGCGCTGCGGTATGATCGCGCGCGATGCTCGACAACCCGCGCAAAGCCGCGGCCGCCGACGCGCCGCCAGAGACCGACGCCGTGTCGACGCGTGCGCGCGCGCTCGTCGTGCTCTTCGTCGACGACGAGCCGGACAACATCGACCTGTTCCGCCAGCAGTTCGGCACGGCATACGTCGTCCGAACGGCGGAGAGCGCGAAGGACGCGCTCGAGATTCTCGAACGCGAAGACGTCGCGCTGGTGCTCACGGACGAGCGCATGCCGCAGATGAGCGGCATCGAGCTCCTCGCGAAGGTCGTCGAGCGATGGCCCGATACGGTGCGCGTGATCGTCTCTGCGTACGGCGATGCCGGGCGCCTCCTCCGCGCGATCAACCACGGGCACGCGCACGAGTACGTGCTCAAGCCGTGGGAGAAAGCGGAGCTCGGCGGATGCATCAAGCGTGGGCTCGCGATCGCGCGTCGACGGCGCGATCTCGTCGTGCGCGCGGAGCGTGCCGGGCTCGCCGAAGCCGACGCGCGCGCGGAGTATGCGTTCGAGCGCGTCGTCGGCGCCGACTCCGGGCTCACGTCGGTACTGGCGGTGGCGCGGCGCGCGGCGCAGACCGAAGCGACGGTGCTCGTGCGCGGCGAGACGGGAACCGGGAAAGAGCTCGTCGCGCGGCTGATCCACGACGCGAGCCCGCGCAAGGACGGTCCGTTCGTCCGCGTCAACTGCGCCGCGCTCGCCGAGGGGGTCCTCGAGAGCGAGCTCTTCGGGCACGAAAAGGGCGCGTTCACCGGCGCGCTCGCTCTACGGCGCGGACGCTTCGAGCTCGCGAGCGGCGGCACCATCTTCCTCGACGAGATCGGCGACATCTCGCCCAAGCTGCAGGCGAACCTCTTGCGCGTGCTGCAAGAGCGCGAGCTCGAGCGCGTCGGCGGGAGCATTCCCGTCCCGGTCGACGTGCGCGTCGTCGCCGCGACGCACCGCGATCTCGAAGCGCGCGTTCGCGAGGGACTCTTCCGCGAGGATCTCTTTTATCGCATCAACGTGGTGCCGATCACCGTGCCGCCCGTCCGCGAGCGCCGCGGCGACGTCGGGCCGCTCGTTCGCCATTTCATCGCGAAGCACGCGCCGGCAGGACGCGCACAACCGACCGTCTCCGACGAGACCGTCGAGCGCCTCGCCGAGTACGCATGGCCCGGCAACGTGCGCGAGATCGAGAACCTCGTGCAGCGCGCGCTCGTGCTCGCCGTCGGCGACGAGCTCTCCATCGAAGACTTCTCCATGCGGCTCGACATCGCCCACGACGCGCCGGTGCGCGAACAGGCGCGCGACGCGGAGCGTGAGTCGCTTCGCCGGCTCCTGATCGAGCAGGGGGGAAACGTCGCGCGCGCGGCGCGGGTGCTCGGCGTCGCGCGGACGACGCTGCTGAGTCGCGCGAAGAAGCATGGCCTCGTTCCGTAGCGGCGCGACGTGGCGCGGCGTCGTCGGCGTCGCGTTGGCGTGCGCGCTTCTGCTCGTCGCGATCGTCGCTGGCGCATCGCGCGCGGCGCGCGAACCTCGCGTCCGCGTCGACGTCCTCGAAGATCGCACACGCGCGTCGACCTACGCCGACGTCACGAGCGAAGACACGCGTGGTCGATTCGTCGCGCTCGATCCGGCGCGCACCAACGTCGGCTACTCGGCCTCCGCGTTCTGGCTACGCGTCGCGATCGAGACCGATGCCGACGAGCCCACGTCGTGGATCCTCGAGCCGTCGCGTTCCCCCGATCGCGCCGAGCTCTACCCGGAAGCGGGCGGATCGCCGCGTCGATCCGGCGCCTTGCTCCCTCCTGCCGATCGCGACGTCCGCGCGCGCATGGTCGCGTTTCGCGTCGACCTACCTCCTCACGCGAAGCAGACATTTCACCTTCGAATCGAATCGACCGACACCATCGGCCTCGCGGTGCAGCTCTCCGACGCCGAGTCGTTCGGCGAGCGCGAGCGCCACGAGAATCTCCTCGGCGGCGGGTACTACGGGCTCGTCCTCGGCATCATCCTCTACAACCTCTTTCTCTTCGTCTCGACGCGCGATCGCTCGTACCTCCTCTACGTCGTCTTCCAGTCGTCGCTCGTGCTCGTGCAGGCGTCGCTCGATCGGTTTGGCTTCGAGTACCTCTGGTCGCGCTCGGCGTGGTTCGCGCAACGGAGCGACGAGGTGCTCGGCTCGATCGCGATCTTCGCTGCCGTTCGTTTCGCCGCGACGTACCTCGAGACGCGCGCGCGCTGGCCCAAGTTCGATCGCGCGCTTCAGGTGTTGGCGGTCGGCGCGCTGGCGTTCGCGGTCGCGGCGCTCGTCTACGACAACGACGTGGTCAAGCTCGGGATCGCGGTGTGGTTCCTCGCGACGGTCGTGCTCCTGCTCGCGGCGGGCGCGGTGGCGGTCCGGCACGGCGTGCCGAACGCGCCTTATTTTCTCGCGGCGTGGGCGCTCTTTCTCCTCGGCGCGCTCGTGCATGTCATGAGCGCAGTCGGTGTCCTCCAAACGGCGGGACCGATCTCGCTCGCGTGGCTCAAGGCCGGGTCGGCGGCGGAGGCGACGCTCCTCTCGCTCGGGCTCGGCAACCGCCTGCGCTTGCTACGCGGCGCGGAGAGGCGCGCGCAAGCGGCGCTGCTCGACGAGCGCGCAGAGCACACGCGATCTCTCGAAGCGCGCGTCGACGAACGAACGCGCGAGCTCTCCGCAGCGCTCGCCGAGCTGCGCGCCGCCCAGGATCTACTCGTGCGGCAAGAGCGCCTCGCGACCCTGGGACGCCTCGCCGCCGGCGTCGGCCACGAGGTCGGCAACCCACTCAACTTCGTCATCGGCGGAGCCACCGAGCTCGAGACACACCTCGCCGCGATCGAGTCGAGCCCGGACCGCAGCGTGGCTCTCGTCGAAGCGCGGCGCGCGCTGCGGCTCGTCACGTCGGGAAGCGATCGCATCAAGAAGGTCGTCGCCAATCTCCGTCGCTACGTCGCGTCCGACGACGTCCCTCCCGAGCCGACCGACCTCGTCGCCGAGCTCGGCGCGACGCTCGATCTCACCGCCGACCTCTGCGCGAAGTGCGGCGTGACCGTCGTGCGTTCGTTCGAGCCGTTGCCGCTCATCTCGGTGCGCGCGGGCGAGATCGGTCAAGTGTTCATGAACATCGTGCTCAACGCCTGCACTGCGATGCAGAGTGGTGGAACGCTCTCGATCGCGACGAAGGCCGACGACGCCTCCGTCGAGATTCGCTTCGCCGACGACGGGCCCGGAATGCCCGCGAGCATCCGCGGCGCGATCTTCGACGCCTTCGCGCGCAGCAACGGCGGCTCGGGCCTCGGGCTGTTCGTCTCGCGCGAGATCGCGGTGCGTCACGGCGGCGATCTCCGGTACGTCCACGGCGTCGGCGCGACGTTCGTGCTAACGCTCCCGCGCGAACCGGCGGCGTCGTAGCGCTCGTCGACTTCCGACGATTTCGACGTTCTTCGACGCGATCGACGACTCTCGCCGCCTCGCGACACGCGATTCGCGCAGAATCGACGCCGGTACGAGAATTGATAAGACTCCCGCATCGTCTTCCCAAAGGGGGGAATCTTCCATGCAGAACCTCGTCCTCGGCTTCCGGTCGATGCGTAGCGTGCGGGTGTTGAAGGGGGTCGCGCTCGCGATCGTCTGTTCGGCGGCCACGATGGCCGACGCGCCCGCGGGAGCCGCGCCGCCGCTGCCGTCGCCGGTGCCCTCCGCGCCGCCCGCTCCTGCGCCGGGCCCCGTTCCGCGTCAGCCGCCCGCGCCGACTCCGACGATTCCTCCGCGGCTCACGATCCCGAAGGATCCCGCGCCGCCGAGGCCGACCTCCGGACCGCCCGCTCCGCGCTACCAACAGTGGCGATCCGCGTTCGCGAACTCGGACTTCGAGGCGGCCGATCTCCAAGGCTGGCAGCTCTTGCCGACGGCCCCGGGCGTCCCGCCGACGTTCGCGCGCAAGACGACGTTGCACGCGACGAAGATGACGTCCGACATCCAGATCGCCGGCAAGCCCGCGACGTCGCTCGGCGGCGATTATTGGAACGTCCCCGTTCCGGTGCAAAACGGCTCCGTAGGACAGACCGGCGACTACTGGCTCGAGACCGCGGGCGGACAGGGCGCCCTCCTCTCTCCGGCCTTCAAGCTGAACGCGGACGATCGCTTCGTCTCGTTTCTCTTTCGACGTCCGAGCGGCGGCACGGTCCCGGTCGGGCTCTCGGCGGGATCGACGACGCTCGTGCAGAAGGCGTTCACCTTGCCGGGCGGCACGATGCAAGCGGTCGTCCTCGACGTCAGCGCCGTGCCCGCCGACAAACGCGACTCGGTTCAGATCGTCCTCCCGCTCGTTCTCCCGGGCGACGGCATCGATTCGATCTTGGTCTGGCGCTCGCAGCCGAACCCGACCGACCTCGTCGGTCCCGTCAACGCGCAGACGATGTCCGGCGTGTGGGGCGTCGCCGATCTGCACGCGCACCTCTTCAATCAAATCGGCTTCGGCGGGCGCTTGTTCGCGGGATCGATCCACTCGTCGCTCGATCACACCGGGTTGAAGATGGGCACCAGCCCGCGCACCGGCAGGCCGTACTCCGACAGCGCGAGCACGATGGCCGACGCGATCCCCAACTGCCATCCGAACCACGGGACGGATCCGGGCGGACACGGAACGCTCACGCTCTTCCCCGAAGGTGGTCACGACGCGGGCGGATTCCCCGGCTTCAAGGGGTGGCCGCGCTACTCGACCTTGCAACATCAGCAGGCGTACGTCGACTGGTTGAAGCGCGCGTGGCAAGGCGGGCTCCGTCTCGTGCACGTCGACGTCGGCAACTCCAAGCTGATGGCGGATCTCTACGGCGGCGTCATGTCCGGGCTCACGGTCGGTTCGAACTGGAACCCGACCGATGACGGATGGGCGACCACCGCGGAGCTCAACGCCATGCATGCGTTCGTCACGCTCCCCGACGTGAAGGACTGGGTCGAGATCGCGCTCAATCCCGTCGACGCGCGGCGCATCATCAGCCAAGGCAAGCTCGCGTTCGTCCTCGGCGTCGAGGTCGACGACATCGACAACCTCTCGGCGCAGCTCAAGCCGCTCGCGCCCTCGGCGCAGCGACCGATCATCAAGGCGCACTTGAAGGCGCTCTTCGACAAAGGTGTGCGGCACCTCTTGCCGGTGCACGTCGCGGAGAATGTCTTCGGATCGCCCGCGGTCTACGAGCTCGCGTTCGACATCGGCAACTTGTTCGGCCCGAACCATCGGCTCTTCCCAGTGCGAAACGCGTTCGGTAGCGGCATCCGCACGCGGCTCGATTGGGCGGTGCAAGAGAAGATTGGGTCGAATACGTCCAACCCGAAATCGCCGGAGGGATGGTTCCTCAAAGCGCTGCTCAACGCGGCCGATCCGAACACGCGCGCGCAGCTGAACACCGCGTTCCCGACCGGGACCATCGGCCACGCGCACGCCGAGGGGCTCTCGCAGACCGGAAAGATCCTCATCCAAGAGGCGATGCGCCTCGGGATGGTCATCGACGTGGACCACATGTCCGATCTCTCCGTCGACGACACGCTCAACATCGTGAAGCCTCTTTCGTATCCCATCGTCTCGTCGCACACGGGTTTTCGCGATCTCGCGTTCGGATCGTGGAAGAAGGTGAACGGCACGTTCGTCGAGAACACGGATACGGCGTACGGGCCTGCGACGCGGGAGATGTTCGGCGTCGACAACGCGGAGCCGATGGCCAAGGAACGCGATCGATCGCTCACGCACTTGAACGCGATCGCAGAGCTCGGCGGGATGGTCGGCGTCGGAACGGGCGCAGCAGCGCTCCCGGTCAAATGGCCGAAAAACGGATCGGGGCCCGAGCAAAACTGCGACGGAAGTCCGACGGTGTTCGCGCAATCGCTGCTCTACGCGATAGACAAGATGGCGGGGCGCGGCGGCATCGCGCTCGGCACCGACGTCAACGGGCTCAACGGCATGACGAACCCGCGCTTCGGTCCGTTCGCGTGCGCGCACGCCGAAGGCGACACGATCCGAAAACGCGATCTGCGCCTGCAGGTGGCGTCGCAGAAAAACCCGGTGCGCTACAAGTCGCTCGGCATCACCGACACGATGACGACGCTGCCGGTCACCGTGAAGAGCTTCAGCCAAGAGCGCTTCTACTCGCCGAGCAGCGCGTACGACGACGACGAGAAGGTCGCGTGGCAAGGCATCGCGCGATGGAAGGCCGGCGTTCACCCGCCGCCGGGCAACAACTTCGATCCGACGGCGACCCAAGCGCAAGCCGTCGTGAACCTGGCGTGGGGATTGTTCCAGGGCACCAAGAAGACCGCCGGCTCCCTTCCGATCGGGATGCGACCGAACAGGGGATGGCCCGACACGTTGGTCACGATGCGCGCGGGTTGGGATCTCGCGGCCGGGCAGCTCATGAAGAACGAGAAGAACGACCAGGACCTCATGCGCTTCGAAGGCAAGCTCCAGCGCGTGTGGGCCGATTGGCAGCGGATGGAAGCGGGCACGAACCCGCCACTCGAGAAGAGCCTCGCGGGCGAAGCCGACTTCGACATCAACCTCGACGGCTTCGCGCACTACGGGCTCCTCCCCGATTTTTTGCAGGACGTGCGCAACATCGGCATCACTCCGCAGCAGATGGCGCCGCTCTTCAACAGCGCGGAGGCGTATCTCCGCATGTGGCAGAAGATCGAGACCCAAAAGGTCATCGCGCTCACCAAGCCTGACAACTGACGACTAGGGGACGCCATGAAAGCTCGAACGATGCGACGTCGTTGGGAGAGGTTCGTCCTCGGCGCGGTGGCGGGGGTGGTCGCGAGCGTGCCGTCGCTCGCGCATGCGTGGAAGCCGGTCACGCACGTGTACCTCGCGCAGCAAGCGTGGGACGACGCGAACGACGACGGCAAGGTCACGATCTACCGAGTCGACACTGCGACCGGGCAGATCAAGCGCGTGAACGGCGTCGCGGTCGAGGTAGGGCGCTACAACGTGAAGCCCGAGCTGCGCGCCGCCATCCGCGCCAACCCGCACAAGTTCTTCGCGGGCGTGCTCGGCCCGGACGCGTATCCGGACATCGCGACCGGTCAGATGCGCATCCATCCGCCGGGGATCCCGCCGATGCCCGGGCTGCTGAACGCCGCCGACTCGAACCCGAACGGACCGGGCACCGATCCGTGGCTGCAGCAAATGTGGGCGGCGGCGTGGACCAACGATCGCACGGACGCGCACCTCGCGTGGGTGACGGGGTTTCTCGCGCACGCCGCGGGAGACGTCTACGCGCACACCTTCATGAACACGTTCGCGGGCGGCATCTTCGACCTCCAAGACAGGGCCGGATTCAACCAGGTAAAGCACATTACCATCGAGGGCTACGTCGCCGAGCGAACGCCGCCGCTCCACGACATCGACGTGCCGGCGACGACGTTGCTCGGCGGAGCGCCCGGACACGCGGGCCTCGACATCTACCAAGTCGTCGGCGATCACGGCATCGAGGGGATCGAGCCGTTCATCATCGCGAACGTGACCGACGTCCCTGGATTTCCGGGCGAGACGAATACGAAATACTCGGTTCCGCATTTGCTCAAGCAGCTCAAGACGTCGACCGAGGCGTTTCTCGCGACCTACGATCAGGAGGCGTCGCACCTGCAGAGCGAGTGGGCGAACGCTTCGTGGCTCGCCAGCCCGTTCGGAGCGGCGGCGGAGATGTCGTGGGCGTGCGGGACATCACCGACGCGTCCTTGCCCCGACTCGCACTACACGACTGCGACGTGCCCGCAGGATCGCTTTCCGACCGGCGCCGGCATGTGCTTCGCGCTCAGCGCGGGCGGCATCGGCATCTGGGCGTCGATCCAAGCGACGTACGCCTCGATCATGTTCACGCTCTGGCGAACGTACGTCGACACGCAACGACCGATCATCGACACGAGCCGCAACCGGGTCGCGTCGATGCAGCAAGCGCTCACCGATTGGGTGCGCGGCAGCCATCGCGTGGGGACGAGCATATTTTTCACTGAAGCAGGCGTCCTCGACAGCGCCGGCGTGACGGGCGGGTACGGCGCTTTCAAGAACGACGCGGTGTTGATCGCGACCGGGCTGCCGCCGCAGCTCGGCCCGCTGTTGTCGTTCGTCCAGATGCCCGCGGAGTGGGTGTCGAGCGCGTTCGATCACATCAAGCACGATCTCGAAGACTGGCTCTTGAAGGCCGCGATTGGCATGACGATGGCGGAGCTGAAGCTCATCGTCGAGAAGCCGCACGTCTATTTCAACAGGACGTTTCAGGCGAACCAAGCGCCGAACCTCGCGCCGATCAACATGGTCTCGGCCAACGGTGTGATGGGGGTGACGTCGTCAGGGACGTGCGGCGCGGATCTCGACGGCGCGTGCGACATCGTCTCGGGCCTCGCGTCGGGCAACCACGCGAGCGTCGCGCGGTTCAACGTCGATCCGACGAAGACGCAGCCGGTCTTCCCGGCCGCGCACAACACGGTCACGATGATCAAGCTGCTCTTGATGGATCCGACCGAGGTCGTGCGCTTGATGAGCGATCTCGGCGCGCCGGGGGCGACGATGGCGCCGCCGACGAGCTCCGATCCGCGCGTCCCGCCGAACGCGATGCTCGGCTTCGTCGCGACGATCGACGGCAGCCATCAGTGGGCGGCGTCGCTGCGCGGCGGCATGTTCACCGGCCAACCGATGGTCGTCGCGAAGAGCTGCCCCGCGTACGTGCAGGCGTTCCTCGATCAGCGGCCGTTCCTCGCCGGGACGCGCTGGAGCCCGAAGACGTACGCGCCGACGCCGTCGAACGCGTCGCCCGCGATGGTGATCGCGCCGCTCTGGGAGCCCCCGGCGAGCGCGGGTTGCTACACGACACTGTCAGGACCGACGACGCTTCCACAGAAGCAACCCCTGCAGAAGCCGATCGCGTTCACGGTTCGCGAGCTCACGCCGTCGACGCGAACGATCCCGCGCGGAAGCTCGACGACGTTCGAGGCGAGCGCGCCCGCGACCTTCACCGCGAGCTACGGCAGCGTGCACGCGCAGACCGACGGCAAGCACGTCGACTACACGGCACCGATCGGGTTCATCGACGGATCCGACACCGTCGTCGCGACGTTTCCCGACGGACAGACCGCACGTGCGACCGTTCTCTTGAGCGCGCCGCTCGCGATCCACGTCGATCGCGTGCCGCCGCGCACTACGGCGCCGCAAGGCGACGGGCTCCATGGGGGAGAGTCGACGCGGCTCTACGCCCAGCCCGCGGGCGTGCCGGTGTCGTGGTCGATCGTTCGCGGGTCGGGGCGGCTCGGAGATCCTGCGGCGGAGGCCGCGCTGCTCGCGACGTTGAGCGGACACGACACGCACCTCGCGACGATCAGCCGGCGCTACGCGACGCAAATGGGCGCGGCGACCGCAGCGCCGTGCCGTGCGACGAAGGCGTGCCGCGAGAAGGGCGTCGGTGATCTGCGAAGGGTCGTCGGCGAGGCCGAGACGTACGTCCGCGCGAATTCCAAGGCGATCGGCGACGCGAACGCGAAGCTCGCCGCGCTTCGCTCGACGTACTTTGCGCCCGCGACGATCGCGAAGGACGAGATCGTCGTCGTCCGCGCGACGGCAAAGGACGGACGAACGACCGACGTCGAGATTCGACTCCTCGCGCCGCCGCCGGCGATCGTGATCACGAACGCGCCGCGCGAAGTGAAGTCGGGCGACGCGGTGACGCTCGCCGTCGATCCTCCAGTGCCGATGACGTGGACGCTCGTCTCCGGGCCCGGCACGATGGGCGATCCGGGATCGAAGGAGCGCGCGACGCTCGTGAGCACGCAGATCACGCCGTTCGTGTCCGGGATTGACACGCAGAACCAGAAGCTCGTGAACGCGAGGCGGACCGACCGCCCTGCCCTTCACCGGGAGCGGACGGCTGCGATCGTGGCGGGGCTCGAGAAGGCCGGCGCAGCGTTCAAGCGCGTCGCGGAGATCGACGCGACGTACCACGCGCCGCCGAAGGGACGCGGCGAGCAGATTGCGACCGTGCGCGGCACCGCGAACGACGGCTCCGGGAGAACGGTGACGATCGCGCTGCGCGTCGTTCCCTGAGTCGGCGCGGCGTGCGCGGTCGCGTATCATCGACGCGCCATGAGCCCGCTGTCGTCGCTCGATTCGCTCCGTTGCTTCCTCGCGGCGGCGCGCGTCCTCAACTTTCGCATGGCGGCGCGCGCGGTCGCGTTGACGCCGACGGCGTTCGGTCAGCGCATCCGACAGCTCGAGGAGCAGCTCGAGACGCCGCTCTTCGTACGCACGACGCGGTCCGTGAGTCTCACCGAGGCGGGGCTCGCGCTCGTCCCCGCGGCAGAGCGCTGCCTGGACGCGGCGACGGATTGCGAGCGCGTCGCGCGCGGCAAGGACGAGCCGCCGCCGATGGACCTCACGCTCGGCACGCGCCAAGAGCTCGGCATGAGCTGGGTGATGCCGCAGCGCGAAGCGCTCATGCGGACGCGACCGTGGCTGCATCTGCACGTTCACTTCGGATCCGGGCCGGACCTCTTGCTCCGAATCCGGACCCTCGACATCGACTGCGCGATCTCGTCGACGCCGATGAACGATCCGAAGCTCGCAGCCATCCAGCTGCACCGCGAGGACTACGTCCTCGTCGGCGCGCGGAAGATCCTCGCGAAGCGGCCGCTGCGGCGCGACGCGGATGCCGCCGGTCACACGCTCATCGACATCTCGCCGGATCAGCCGCTCTTTCGCTATTGGCGCGACGCGATCGGCGGCGGCGATCGGCTCCGCTTCGCGCGGGGTTGCTGGCTCGGGAGCATCGCCGCCATCCGCCGTCAGGTGCTCGAGGGCGAAGGGGTCGCGGTCCTCCCGGAGTATTTCGTGCGGGCCGATCTCGCGTCGCGGCGACTCGAGCGGATCCTCCCTGCGGTCAAGCCCGTGCACGACTACTTCCGCCTCGTATTCCGCGCGTCGGATCCGCGGCGCGCGATCTTCGAATCGCTCGCGAAGGATCTCGTGCGCCAGCCGTTACGGTGACGCAGGCATCGTCTCGTTTTTCGATACAATGGCGTGCGAAAGATCCTGATTCTCGATCCGGCAGCGCGGCGCCAGAGTCGTGTAGACGCCGGCAAAGGGAACGCCTGCGGGAGGGTGCTTACAATGAATGCTTCGATTCGACGCCGCGCGCTTGGCGCGGCCGCCACGGTCACGCTCTCTGCCTCGATGCTCGGATGCGGCGGTGTCGTCGCTTCGCAGACGCGCGAGGAGCCTTCGCCCGCGCACACGGGCGATCCGACGACGCCCGCATCGCCGGGACCCGACCCGAGCACGTCCCATCCCGCCCTCGTCTGCAGCGAACCGCCAATCGGCGTCGACGCTGCGATCGACGACACCACGTTCACATGCTGCCGCGACGTCGTGCTCGCGACGCTCGGCGACAGCGGCGCGTGGCAGCTTCCGGACGCAGCCGCCGCGGATCCGCAAGTGCTCGCGTGCTGCAGCGCGATCATCCGCCACGTCGACGAGAACCCGGCGGACTACACGAAGGCGCAAGCGACGCTCGGTCCGTGCTGCACGGCGGCGCACTATCCAAACGGCGTGGCGTGCACGCCGTGGGGACCGCCGGTGCCGCCGGAGATGCCGCGCGTCCGTGCGCTCCCGCCGGCGAACGAGGTCGCGTGATGGGGGCGATGCTCGACTTGCGCGTCGACGCGCGAAGGCATGTCCCGCGAGTGCCGTCGTTTCCCGCGCTCGCGAGCGCGGCGCGCGACACGTGGCGCGGCCGGATGATCAACGAGCACGGATCGGCGCGCGTGTTCGACGCGCTATCGGCGCAGCTCGCGCGCGCGGGTTTTGACGACGACGTCGTCGCGGAGTGCGCGCGCTTCGCAAACGAAGAGCGGATGCACGGCGTCCTCTGCGGCGCGGTCGTCGAGGCGTTCGGAGGCGAGGCTCGCGCGCCGACCACCGACGCGCTGCCGTTTCCCGAACACGCCGACGTCCCGCCGCGCGAGGCCGCGCTCCGCAACGTCCTCAGCGTCTCGTGCCTGAGCGAGACCGTCGCCGTCGCGCTGATCGGCGCCGAACGGCTCGAGATGCCTGAAGGCGCGCTCCGCGATCTGCTCACGCGGATCTGGGCCGACGAGGTCGGACACGCGCGTTTTGGCTGGCGGGTGCTCGCGAGCGACGCACCTGCGCTCGATGCCGCCGCGCGCGCACGACTCGGCGCGTACCTCGCGGTCGCGTTCGACGCGCTCGAGCGCCACGAGCTCGCGCACCTTCCTGAGGCGTCGTGCCCGCCGCCCGAAGGCGCCGCCATCGGTCTGTGCAGCGGCGCCGACGCGCGAATCTTGTTCTACGAGACGGTCGTCGAGGTCATCGTCCCGTCGCTCGAGCGCGCCGGACTCCCGGCCGCGCGCGCGTGGGAAGGTCGGCGCTCGTGAGGTCTCCGTTTGCCGCGTTGCTCGTCGGCTCGCTCGTCGGGTGCGGGAGCCGATGTATCCACTGCCGCTCAAAGCCGGCCAGAAGATCGTCATCTGGGTGAGCGTGCCTTATTGGAGCATGGCGACGTCGGGCACCTACAAGCTCACTGTGAGCAAGAAATAGTCACGTTGGATCGCTGCGAGGCGCGGCGACGCGCACGCCGCGCTATCCTCCCGGCGTGAAGAGCGACCGTTCCTCGCTTCGCATTCCCGCGATCGCGGTCGGCGCGCTTCTCCTCGTTCCGCTCACGGCAGCGCTCGTCGCGCGAGCGCTCGGGCCGAAGCCAACTCTCGCGACGCCCTCCGCGTCCGCGTCGGCGACGATCGTCGAGCCCGCCGAGGATCGAACGCCCGAAATCCGCGGGCGGATTTTCGACGCCGAAGGGAGCGTCGTGCGCGGCGCGGCCGTGCGCCTCGTGTTACCGCGACCGCCGTACTCGGTCTTCCGCGAGACGAAGACCGACGCGGCCGGGCGTTTCTCGTTCGCGAACGTACGCGCGTGGGACGTGCGCGTCGTCGCGGACCACGATCCGGACGGCGTCGTGAGCAGCGCGGAGCTCCACGTCGCCGACGGACAGACGATGGAGATCACGCTCGTCCTCTCCGCGGCGAGCGCCGTACGCGGCGCGATCGTCGACGCGGATGATCACGCGGTCGCCGGCGCCGTCGTCTCCGTCGAAGGCGCGCCGTGGATCGTCCGAAGCGCGACGAGCGACGGGGCCGGCGCGTTTCGCCTCGGGGCGGTGCCGCAGGAGGCAGCCTCGCTCGTCGCGGTTGCGCGCGGCTACAAGACCGCGCGCGTCGCGCTCGCCCGTCGCGGCGCTCAGGAAGAGCTCGTCGTCCGCGTTCGTCTCGCGGCGGCATCGCCTGTCGATGGCGACGTCCGCGACGCCGACGGTCGTCCGGTGCGCGCGCGGATCGTCGCCTGCATTGGACAACCGTTCGAAGCGCGCGTCACGAGCGCCGACGACGGCACCTTCCAGCTCCCGCCGTCCGCGATCGGCTGCGACGCGATCGCGCAACACGACGAGAGCGCGTCGAGCGATCCCGTACCCGTCGTCGAAGGCCGGAGCATCACCCTTCGCTTGAAGGCCGGCGGATCGATCGACGGCGTCGTCATCGACGATCGCGGCGCGGGCGTCGCATCGTTCGAGGTCGGCATCGAGTCGTCCTCGGCGGCGCGCACGCGCGTTCCTCGCCGCGGCGGACGTCGCAGCTTCGAAGACGCGCGTGGCGCCTTCCGCTTGGAGAAGCTCCCACCGGGCAGCTACGTGCTCACCGCGTCCGCGCCGGGCAAGACCGTCGCGCGCTCCGATGCGATTGAAGTCGCGAGCGGCGTCGCGACGAGTGGCGTGCGCATCGTGCTGTCGGCAGGCGGCACGGTGATCGGACGCGTCGTCGACGAGAGGCGCGCGCCGATCGCAGGCACGGATCTCCGATTCGATTTCGTCAGCAGCGTCTTCGACAGCGACGCCACCGCGAAGACCGACAACGCCGGGCTCTACCGCCTCGAAGGCGCGCCGTCGGGCCCGTTCACGTTGCGCGTCGAGAAGGAGGGATTCCGCGTGCGCCTCGTCTCCGGCTTGCGCATCGACGCGCACGGGACGCTCACGCAAGACATCACGTTGACCGCCGTCGACGGTGGCGGCGGCATCGAGCTCGGCGGAATCGGCGCCACGCTGAAGCCGACCCGCGAAGGGGTCACGATCGCCGGCGTCTACCAGGGCGATCCCGCCGAGCGCGCGGGGCTTCGCGCTGGCGATCGCATTCTGCGGATCGACGGCGAGGACGCGGACGGCATGTCGCTAGCCGACGTTCTGCAGCGGCTGCGCGGCCAGGCGGGGACGACGGTCGGCGTATCTGTGCAGCGCGCGGACGAGACGATCGACGTGATGATCGAGCGCGCGGTGATCGTTCACTGATCGCGGCGGCGCGCGAAGCTCACGCACTCACGCCGATGAGCTCGGCGAACTTCGCGAGATCGATGTTCCCGCCGGAGACGACCGCGACAATCGGCCCGTCGCCCGCGCGCCCCGAGAGCGCCGCCGCGACCGGAAGTGCGCCGGCCCCTTCGGTGATCACGCGCGCCTTTTCCGCGACAACGCGCATCGCGCGTCGCGTCTCGTCGAGCGACACGACGATCGACTCGTCGACGATCCCCTGCATGCGTTCCCACATGCGAGGGAAGATGCTCTTGCCCCCCGCGCCGTCGACGAACGACGCCTGCCACCCGTCGAACGTACGCGCAGCTCGCGCCGCAAATGACGCGGCCGCGGGCGCCGCGGTCTCCGGCTCCGCGCCGACGATCCGAACGCCGGGCGCGCTCTTCCGGATCGCGCTGCCGACGCCAACGAGCAAGCCGCCGCCTCCTACCGACGCGATCACGGTGCGCACGGTCGGCAGATCCTCGAGGATTTCGAGCCCGATGCTCGCGTTGCCCGCGATGAAATCGTGGTCGTCGAACGGATGCACGAACGTTCCTTCGACGCTCGGAAACACGCGCTCCTCCATCGCACGCCAGCACGCATCGAACGGCGCCTTCAGGATCCGCGCGCCGAGCTTGCGCATGCGTTCGACCTTCGTCTCGGGCGCCGTCTCGATCGCGACGACGGTGCACGGCACGCCGAACCCGCGCGCCGCGAACGCGACCCCCTGCCCGGCGTTGCCCGCGCTGATCGTCCAGACACCTTTGCTCCGCGCTTCGGGCGAGAGCATCGCCACCGCGTTCGCCGCGCCGCGCAGCTTGAACGAGTTGATCGGCTGGAGGTTCTCGAGCTTGAGCCACACCTCGGGCGAATCGCCGTCGTGCCGCAGCTTCACGAGCGGCGTACGGAGGACGATCCCTTTGATGCGGTCCCAAGCGGCGTGGATGTCTTCGAGGAGAATCGGGCGGACCGGCGGAAGCGGCTCGGGCATCCCTCACGCGTACCACTTGCGCGAAAAGATATCCCCCGACGCGTCGAGCACGCGCTCGACGAAGACGTAGCCATCGAGGTGATCGATCTCGTGCAAGAGACAGCGCGCCTCCATCGCGTCCGCGCTCACGCGCAGCACGCGTCCCGATCCCGGCTCGGTCCCTTCGACCGTCACCTCCGCCGCGCGCGCCACGTTCCCGGTCAGGTGCGGGACGCTCATGCACCCTTCGCGCATCACGACGTTCCCCCGCAGCTCGACGATGCGCGGATTGCACATGACGACGAGCCCCGCGCACGATCGCGCCTTCTTGTGTCCGGTCAGATCCATCGCGAAGACGCGCATCCCCGCGCCGATCTGCGGCGCCGCGAGCCCTACACACGCCGGCGACGAGCGCATCGTGGCCACGAGCTCCGCGGCCAGCGCGATCACGTCGTCGGCGAACGGATCGACATCGACGGATCTTTGCGACAGCACTTCCGCCGGACGAGTGAAGACGCGGCGAACCGCCGAGCGTCGATACTGACCACTCCCTTCGTTCGCGATCGCGGGCGGCGGCGTGTTCAACTTCGGTAATCCCATGTCGTCTCCTGGGTGATGCGACTGCGCGCGTCCGGCCGACGTCGGCTCGTCTGGAGTCGCAGAGCACGCTCCGCGCCAAACGGCTCGTGACGACGCCATCCGCGCGGCGCGTGCAGATCGGTGATCGACTGTGGGGTCGACACCGCAGGCACGCGACCGCAAGGCAGCAACCTCACGTCGAGGATCGCGGGCCAGGGGCATCGCTCGGCGCCATCGCGAAACGACTCGGCCGTAGCCGGCGCCTCGCAAATTGCCGGCGCGCGAGCGACGCGGCGCGCGACGCGTCGTCATGGCCTGGCGCGTGCTTAGGGGACTCCACTCAATCTGCCTTTGCGGGAGGGCCTCGAATGCTCGGACGGTCCATATACTTTCTGGTGGTGGGTGTGCTCATCGGCGCACCTTCGTGCTCATCGACCTTCCATCCGAGGACGTGCGCCCTGGACACCGACTGCGGCGGCGGCCTCGTCTGCGCTGATCAGCAAGGTCAAGCCGTCTGCAAGAACCCGAGCGACGCGCCGCTGCGCATCGGCATGAGCGCGCCCGTCACCGGCGCGAGCCAGGACCTCGGGATCGAAATGAAGAAGGGCGTCCTCCTCGCGATCGACCAGCAGAACGCGGCGGGCGGCGTGCACGGGAGGAAGATCGAGCTCGAGTTCCGCGACGACGAGTACATCCCCGCGAGCGCCGAGGCGGCGGCGCGCGAGCTGCTCGACGTCGCTCCGTTGACGACGCAGGCGCGATGCCCGACGACGACGGTGCCGGTGGTCGCGGGACAGCAGCCGGTGGCGAACGGCGGGCTCCAACGCGGACCGAACGCGGTGATGGGGCTACTCGGAAGCGTCGGAACACCGACGATGGTCCGCTCGGCGCCGATCGCAGTCGAGACCGGCAGTCTCTTCTTCGGAGCGTTCACCGGCGCGGCGAAGGTTCTTCGCGACGGCCTGTCGGGACCTTGCAGCCGGTACATCTTCAACATCCGCGCGAGCTACGCGCAGGAGGCGCGCGCGACGCTCGAGTACTTCCTGAAGCTGCGCGTGCCCGACAACAAGCACGTCGTGAGCTTCGATCAGAACGACTCCTTCGGTCAGGCCGGCTACGACGGCCTCATCGCCGCGTACACGGCGATCAAAGGGCCTATCACCACGCCGTTCTCCGCCGACGCTCCGATCGCGCGCTTTCGCTACACGCGCGACGACACGACGAGCGTCCCCGCGCAGGTCGCGGCGACGGCGCAATACCTGGGGCAGATCCTCGCCGCCGACGCCGCGCCGCACGTGGTCGGGATCTTCATGACCGACACCTACGGCCCTGCGACGAGCTTCATCAAGGGCATTCGCGATTGGCAGCAAGCCAATGATGCCGAACAGACGATGAACCAAAAGGCGACTCGCCTGACTCTCTACTTCAGCAACGTGTCGTTCGTCGGACCGAACACGCTCGCCGCGCGCCTCAAGGACGCGGGGAGCGTCCAGACACCGCAAGGGATGAAGCCGTACTCGGACGGCGTCTTCGTCTCGCAGGTGGTTCCGAACTACCAGAACGACAACAGCGACGCCGTCCGCGACTACCGCGATCGCCTCGCCGCCGCGGGCCAGCAGCCGAGCTTCACGTCGCTCGAAGGCTACCTCGTCGGGCGTGTGTTCGCCGCTGGGCTAGTCGCACACAAGGGACCGTACACGCCCGACGCGCTGGTCGTGACGTTCGAGAACCTCGCGCCGCTGAACCTCGGGCTCGGCGCATCGTCGGGATTCTCGCCGACGAATCACAACTACTCGAAGTCGGTATTCGGCACTTCGATCGGGGCCGACGGGAGCTTCTCCAATCGCTACTTCTGGAGCGACGGAGTTCCCATTCAGCTCTTCGAATGAGCATGCCAATCGAACGCAGGGAGACCGCGCGATGACCGAAGCATCGAAGGACGACAAGGGCGACAACGGGACTCATTCGACGGAGAGTGCGACGGCCCGGTCGGCGCCGATGTCCTTCGGCCGCTACGTGCTGCACCACCCGATCGCGCGCGGCGGAATGGCCCGCGTGTACACGGCGCGGCTCATCGGCGCGGAGGGCTTCAACCGGCTCGTCGCCGCGAAGCGGCTTCACCCGCAATTCACCGACGATCCGGAGTTCGTGACGATGTTTCACGACGAGGCGCGCATAGCCTCGAAGATCCATCACCCGAACGTCGTTCCGGTGCTCGACGTCGTCGTCGAGGGGCAAGAGGTCATCCTCGTCCAAGAGTACGTGCACGGCGTGCCGCTCGACACGCTCTTCAAAGCGACGCTGGTGAAGGAGACGCCGATCCCGGTGCCGATCGTGGTCGCAATCGTCGCGGGCGTGCTCAGCGGTTTGCACGCGGCGCACGAGACGACCGACGAGATGGATCAGCCGCTCAACATCGTCCACCGCGACGTGTCTCCGCAGAACGTGATGGTGAGCGTCGACGGAATCCCGCGACTCCTCGACTTCGGGATCGCGCGCGCGCGGTCGAGCGCGCACGTGACGCGCGAAGGATTCTTCAAGGGCAAGGTCGCTTACATGGCGCCCGAGCAGCTGCGCGCCGAGAACGTGACGCGCACGGCGGACGTCTACGCGGCCGGCGTCCTGCTCTGGGAGCTGCTCGCGCATCGACGGTTGCACGCGAACCAAGGCGAAGCGCAGATCTTCCACGCGGTGCTGAGCGGCGCGCTCCCGACGCTGACCGCGGCGCTGGAGGACGAGCGGGCGCACATCGACGACGAGCGCTGGGACAAGCTCGCGGCGCTCGAGCCGATCGTCGAGCGTGCGCTCGCGACGCTGCCGGAGAATCGGTACGGCACCGCAGCGGCCATGCTCGACGTGTTGCTCGACACGTGCCCCGCGGCGACGCCGATGGAGGTCGCGCACTGGGTAAAGGCCGTCGGCGCGGCGTACCTCGACCGACGCCAGAAGGTGCTCGCGTCGAGCGAAGAGAGCTGGCGCTCCCACTCGAAGGTGACGTCGTCGACCATGCCGGTCGCGCGCGACGTTTCGATGGTAAAGGCGTCGCCGTGGTCCGACAGGCCGGATCCGGGCGAGCCCCTCGCGTCGGCGTGGCCGCTCGGCGGTGGACCCGTCGCCGAGCCCGCGCGCGCGGCGTCGCTGCGCGTCCGCCTGCCGTTGCTGATGGCGGCGGCGCTGCTCGTGATGTCCGGGACGCTGGTCGGCGTTCTCGTCGCGCACGGAGACGCTCCGCCTGCGGAGATGGCGCGCAACCTCGATCTGCCGACGCGCCTCCCGGCCGCGGCGCCCGCGCCGCCCGAACCGTTGCCGTCCGCGACGGCGAGCACGTTGACGCTGACGATCGCGCGATCGCCCGCGCCGACGCCTCCGCCTGCGGCGCCTCCCGCGCGCATCGCGGTCGCGCCCAGGGCGTCTCCGCCTCCGCCGACGCGCGACGTGCCCGCCCCCGTCGCGAGCCCGCCGACCGTGCCACCGGCGGCGACGAGGCCCGACTGCGATCCGCCGTTTTACTTCGAGGGCGCGAAGAAGCTCTACAAGCCCGGATGCCTATGACTCGCCACGAGGAGCCGCTCATGCCCTTCCGAACATCCATTGGCCGACGCCATTCGTCGGCAGGTCTCTTCGCTGCGATCGCCGCTACCGGAATCCTCGTCTCGCTGCCGCCGTCGGTCTGCTCCGCGACCGCGAAGGACGAGTGCGTCGACGCGCACAGCCGCGGCCAAGACGCGCGCACGAAAGGGCTGCTCACGCGCGCGCGGCAGCTCTTCTTGGCGTGTGCGCAGAGCAGCTGCCCCACGCTCATCCAGGGCGACTGCGCGCGCTTCGGTGAAGACATCGAACGCCTGCTGCCGACGGTCAGCTTCGTCGCGCGCGACAGTCGCGCCGTCGATCTTCCGAACACGAGCGTCTACGTCGACGAGACGCTCGTCACGGCGCGCCTCGACGACGGCAAGACGTTCGAGCTCGATCCGGGCAAGCATGTCGTCCGCTTCGTGCACGATGGCAAAGAGACGACGATGAAGGTCGTGCTCAATCAAGGCGAGAAGGGGCGCGTGCTCTCGGCGATCTTTGCGAGCACGACCACCAGCGCGATCCCCGCGACCTCGTCGACGTCTTCGTCCGCGCCGTCGACGCCGCCCGCGCCACCCGCG
>JBBQXV010000109.1:0-26837 GCA_038209335.1 Polyangiales bacterium
TCTGACCATCGCCGCGCTCGCGTACTGGGACGAGCGACGCGAGTCGGCCGCGGCGCTCGAGGATTTCGCGCAGGAACAAGCCACCGTCGCCATCGCGGCGTCGGCTGCCCTCGCGACTCTGCTCGAAGCGACGCGCCGAGACGCGCTCAGCGCCGCGCGCCACACCGAGCACTCCGAGCCGATGATCGACTCCGACGACGCTGCCGCGCTTGCGCGCCTTCTCGAACCGCTCCGATCGATCGAGCGCGCGGGGGCGACGATTCTGCTCGTGCAGAGACCGAACCGGCGCGGCCTCGTCACGACGCGCGGTGAGGTCGTCTCGCTCGAGCCGGTCGAAACGGCGCTCGATCGAGCGCTCCCGTGGGCGCGCCTGAGCCGCCCCGAATCGGCGCAGCTCTCACTCCCGCCGCGAACCGCGATGGCAGGGTTGCACACGCTCGATGCCCACGAGCTCGGGAGGTGGGGAATCGCCGTCGTGAGGACGGCCGAGCGCGAGCGCGACCGCGAGCAACGCGCGGAGCTTCGGCTCCTGCTCGGCGTCACGCTCGCGTCGGGCCTCGTGCTCGTCTTCGGTGGCGTCGCTCTTCGCAAGCAGCGAAAAGAGCTCGAGCTCGCGCGCGAGCTCGCGGTGGCCGAGGTCGAGCGCGAGCTCGACGACCATCTGCTTCGCGCCGACAAGCTCGCGACGATGGGCGCGCTGGCGACGGGGATCGCGCACGAGGTTTCGACGCCGCTCGGCGTCATCATGGGACGCGCGGAGCAGCTCGTGCCGAAGGTCGCAGGCGACGAGCGAGCGAAGCGCGCGCTCGACGTCATCATCGAACAGTCGGAGCGAATCGGGCGCATCATTCGCGCGTTCCTCGGTCTCGCGCGCGGCGGCACGCCGATCCTCGAACACGTCGACCCGGGCGCGCTCGCTCGCAAGGCGCGAGAGCTCGTCGAGCACCGCTTCTCGAAGGCCGGCGTGACGTTCGCGTCCGACGTCGCCGCGGAGCTCCCGCTCGTCATGTGCGATCCTCGCCTGTTCGAGCAAGTGCTCGTGAACCTCCTCTTGAACGCGTGCGACGCCTGCGAGCCGGGCGGCAAAGTCGAGCTGCGCGTACGCGGCGACAGCGAGCGCGTCGCGTTCGTCGTCGTCGACGACGGCGTAGGAATCTCGGCCGATGACGCGGCGCGCGTGATGGAACCGTTCTTCACGACCAAGCCGGAGGGACAGGGCACCGGGCTCGGACTCGCGATAGCATCCGAGATCGTGAAGCATCACCGGGGCACGCTGACGATCCGGCCGCGATCGGAACCGACCGATGCGGCAACCGGCCACTCGATGCCACCGGGATCGAGCGCACGCGGGACACGCGCGTGCGCGGAGATCCCCGCCGCCAAGGACGCCTCCCATGGCTGAGCGTGGCGCGAACCCAGCGCCGACGATGCGCAAGGTGCTCGTCGTCGACGACGAGCTCACGATGGCCGAGATGGTCGCGGACGGTCTCGCCGAGCGCGGGTTCGCGACCACGCCGCTCTCGTCGAGTCGCGAGGCTGCGAAGCGCTTGGCCGACGAGCGCTTCGATGCGCTCGTCACCGATCTGCGAATGCCGGAGCTCGACGGCCTCGAGCTTTTGTCGGTCGCGCGATCGGTCGCGCCCGAGTGCGCGGTGATCCTGATGACGGCGTACAGCGCCGTCGACTCCGCGATCGAATCGATCCGTCGCGGCGCGTACCACTACCTCACGAAGCCCTTCAAAACCGACGAGCTCGCGTTGTTCCTCGACCGTGCGATCGACGAGTCGCGCCTTCGCCGCGAGACCGTCGCGTTGAGGCGTACGCTGAAGGAGCGCTTCTCGATCGCGAACATCGCCGGTCGCAGCAGCGCGATGCGCGACGTCCTCGACATGGTCGATCGCGTTGCAGATGCTTCCGCCCCGGTTCTCCTCGTCGGCGAAACGGGGACCGGCAAAGGGCTCGTCGCGCGCGCGATCCACGCGCATGGAGATCGCGCGAGCGGACCGTTCATCACCGTCAACTGCGCCGCGTTGCCGGAGAACCTCCTCGAGAGCGAGCTCTTCGGTCACGCGAAGGGCGCGTTCACCGGGGCCACCGCGAGGCGCCTCGGCCTCGTACAGGAAGCCGATCGCGGCACGTTGTTCCTGGACGAGATCGGCGAGATGACGCCGGCGCTCCAAGCAAAGCTCCTCGACGTGCTCGAGCGAAGCGTCGTGCGCGCGGTGGGGACGAACAAGGAGGTGCCGGTCGACGTCCGCATCCTCGCGGCGACGCACCGCGATCTCCGCGAGCGCGTCGCAGCCGGCGCGTTCCGCGAGGATCTCCTCTATCGCCTCGAGGTCGTCACGATCGAGATCCCGCCGCTCCGGCTTCGCCGCGACGACATCCCGGTCCTCGTGCAGAGGTTTCTCGAGCAGGCCAAGGTTCGGCATTCGCGATCACCCGTCGAGCGGCTCTCGCAAGACGCGATGAGTCTCTTGCTCGAGCACGCCTGGCCAGGCAACGTGCGCGAGCTCGAGCACGCGATCGAGCGCGTGGTGTTGCTCGGGCGCGCCGCTGAGGCGACGGCGGGCGATCTGCCGGGGACGATCGGCGCGAAGCGCGACGCGACGTCGATGTTCGGCGGCGAGGTGGTGCCCCTGCGCGAGATCCAGCGCCGCTACGTCGCGTGGGCGTACGAGCAGCTCGGCGGTCGCAAGCTCGTCACCGCGGAGCGGCTCGCGGTCGACGTCAAGACGCTCGGCAGGTGGCTCCACGCGACGGAAGAGCAGACGGGCAAGACGGAATGATCACGCGCTCGCGACGCCGCTCTTCGCGACGAACGCGCGCAGCTCCGGCCAGTCTTTGACGAGGTAGTCGACGTCGGCGTCGAGCTCGCGCGTCGGCTCGGCCGGCTTGCCGAGCTTGTCGGCCGCGAATGCGTGAAGCAGCTTGAGGAGATCGACGGCGCGCGGCGCGAGCGTCTCTTCGGCACTCGACAGCGCTTCGTCGATCCGCTCGATCGTCTCGGCGTAGCGTTCGCGTCGCGCGTCGACCAGCGTGTCGAGCGGCAAGAGCTGGATCCGCTCCGCCTCTTTGATCTTCGCGTGCGCTTCTTTCTGCCAGCGCTCCGCTTCGTCGAGATCGCCGCGCGCGAGCTCGGTCATCGCGAGCGCGCTCGCGAGCGACGACGCACCCTGCGCGAGGCGCGCGTGATCGAGCCATCGCGAATCGACGACCGCCTTCAGCAGCGAGAGCGAACGATCCGCGTCGCCGAGCCGCAAGAAGAGCTGCGCGCGCTGCACGAGGAGGATGCAATGCACGGGCGGCGTCGGGCGCGCGTCGTCGAGCGTCTCGTCGATCGTCTTCGCGGCCGACTCGAGATCGCCCGCGGCGAGCAGCTTGGCCGTCGCGCCGTGCCGCTGCGCGACGCGCGAGCTCCGCAAGTTCCGCCGGATGCGAAGCCAGAGGTAATACGCGATGAGCGCGGCGAAGGTCGCGATCGCGATCCCTTGCGACGGCCTGTACCGCTCGTCGTACGCCGCCGCCCACAGCAGCCCGAGCCACGCGATCGGCGGAAGCGCGCGCAGCGTCGCCCACGCTCGGTACGCGATCTTCGACAGCGGCTCGTACCGCGTATCGCTCACGATTTTTTCGGCATGAGCATTTCGCCGTGCAGCTCACGCAGCTTCGTCTTCAGGAACTTCCCCGTCGACGTGCGCGGGATCTGCTCCATGAAGACGTACGCATCGGGCAGCGACATCTTCGCGAACTTCCCTGCGAGGTAGCGCGTCAGCTCTTCCTCCGTCGCGGTCTGCCCCTTCTTGAACACGATCGCGGCGATCGGACGCTCGTCCCACTTCGGATGCCGCCCGGCGAAGACCGCCGCTTCGAGCACAGCGGGATGGCTCATCAGCGAGTTCTCGAGACCGACGCTGCTGATCCATTCGCCGCCCGATTTGATTACGTCCTTCGATCGATCGCAGATCGTGAGGTAGCCCTCGCCGTCGATGTGCACGACGTCGCCGGTCTTGAACCATCCGTCCTTCGTCCAACGATCAGCGCCTTCGTCGCCCGCGTACGACGCCGCGACCCACGGACCGCGCACCTCGAGCTCGCCGATCGTCGCGCCGTCCCACGGGAGAACCTTGCCGTCGTCGTCGACGTGGCGCGTGTCGACGAACGCGACCGCGTAGCCTTGCGTCGCCTTGTGAGCGAGCGTCACCTCGTCGCTCGCGCTCGCGAGCGAGTGCTTCACGCGCGCGATCGATCCGAGCGGGTTCGTCTCGGTCATTCCCCAAGCGTGCGTCACGTCGAGCCCGTGCCGCTTCTTGAAGCCGTCGATCATCGATGCCGGCGCCGCGCTCCCGCCGATGACCATCGTGCGCATCGCCGACAGATCGTGCTTCTTCGGCTCTTGATCGAGCATCGCGAGGATGCCGAGCCAGATCGTCGGCACGCCCGCGGCGAGCGTCACCTTCTCCGTCGACATCAGATCGAGGATCGACGCGGCATCGAGCTTTGGTCCGGGGAAGACGATCTTCGCGCCCGCGCCGACGCACGAGTGCGCGAGGCCCCATGCGTTCGCGTGAAACATCGGCACGACCGGAAGCACCGTGTCGGCCTCGCGGACGCCGAGGCAGTCGACGGTCGTCGTGATGATCGAGTGCAGCGTCGTCGATCGATGCGAATAGAGAACGCCCTTGGGGTTCCCAGTCGTGCCGGACGTGTAACAGAGGATCGCCGCCGCGTTCTCGTCGAGCATCGGCCAGTCGAAGGACGGGCTCTCGGCCGCGAGGATCGCCTCGTACTCGGCGTACCCCTCGCTCGGGAGCGTCGCGTGATCGTCGGGGATGACGACGATGTGGCGAATCGACGGCACCGCGTCTTGGAATTGCCGGAAGAGCGGGAGGAGCGAGCGATCGACGATGACGACTTTGTCCTCGGCGTGACGCGCGATGTAGCCGATCTCGTTCGGATGCAGCCGCAGGTTGAGCGTGTGAAGCACCGCGCCCATGCACGGCGCGGCGAAGTACGCCTCGAGGTGGCGGTAGTGGTTCCAACACAACGTCGCGACCTTGTCGCCGGGCTTCACGCCGAGCTTCGTCAGCGCGCCTGCGAGGCGGCACGTGCGCGCGTAGAAATCGGTGTACGTGTAGCGATGGATCGACCCATCAGGAGCGCGCGACACGACCTCGCCGCGCGGGAAGAATCGGCGCGCACGCTCGAGCAGATGCGTGAGCGTCAGCGGGTAATCCATCATTCGTCCGGGCGTCATGGCGCACATCCTACCCATCCGAGAGCGCTTTGACACCGGGCGGCAAACCGTGTTCGCCTCGATGACATGGAGCTCAAAGTCCTGCTCGACGATTTAATGAAAGAGCTGCAAAAAGTGGCGCGCACGAACGCGCTCGTGGGCAAGCCGTTCGAGCTCGGCAACAGCCAGCTCGTGCCGCTCTGCAAGCTCACGATGGGCTTCGGAACGGCGACGAGCGACGCAGCCGGTACGTACGTCGGACGCGACGGGACGATCGAAGGGGCCGGCGCCGGCGGTGCGCTCTCGGTCGAGCCGCGCGCGTTCGTCGTCATCGGACCCGACGGCGTTCCGCAGATGCTCAGCATGCGTCGCGGAAAGCGCGCGGTGCTCAACAAGGCGGTCGAGGTCCGGCCGGCGCACGAGAACGACGAGCACTCGGACGAGAGCGCGCCTGCGCTCGAGGCTGGGAAGAAGACCAAGCGCTGACCGCGATGATCTGGGTCGCGCTCGCGCTATCGATCATGCTCGCCGTCGTGGCGTTCGTCGCTCTCTTTGCGTTTCGCCGGATGCGCATGTCGATGTCGGTGCAAGCGTCGGCGAGCGAGACCGGATGGTCGCTCGCGGTCGGCGGATCGATGGGACCGATCGCGGCGAGCGCGGCGCAGATGCACGGCGTGCGCGGCGCGTGGGCGGTTCACGTGTTCGGTCGGCGGATGGCCGGATCGAACGGCGCGCCCAAGAAGACCGCGAAGCCGAAGAAGGAATCGGCGCTCGTTCGCCGCGCGGCTCGCGTCGCGATGGAGATCGATCCGATCGTCGCGATGGAGCTCGGGCTCGACGTCTTCGGTCGCGTCCGCGTCGAGTCGCTCGAGATGCGCGTGCGCGGCGGCGATCCCGATCCGCTTCTGATGGGCCGCGTCGCCGCGGTGCTCGCCGTAGCGAGCGGTCTCCTCGCTCCTGTCGCGCGCATCGACGCCGCGCTCGATTGGACCGCCGAAGAATCGTCGCTCGAGCTCGGCTTCGCGCTCGGCGCGAGCTTCGTCCCCGTCGTCGTCGCGTGGGACGTCACGCGGTTCGTCCTAGCCCAGGTCGCGATTCGTCTCCGGAAGGCGTTCGCGCGCCGACCTGCATCCCTTCCCCAACTCGAGAGAGCCTGACCATGCCCGCCGATATCTCCGACATCGTCCGCCAGCTCGTCGAAGGCATGCACACCATGTCGAAGACCGAGAACATCATCGGCGAGCCGCTCCACGCGAAGGACGCGATGCTCATCCCGATCCACAGACTGAAGATCGGATTCGCGGCGGGCACGGCGACGGGCAACGCGCATGCGTCGGCGCGGCAGGGACAATCGGGCGGGCGCGGCGCGGGCGGCACCGTGCAGCTCGATCCGATCGCGGTCATCGCGGTCGGGTCCGACGGCATCCCGCGCGTCCTCGCGGTCGACGGCGAGACCGAAGGCGGAATTCAAAAGCTGATGGATCAGCTCCCCGAGCTGATGCTGCGCGCCGCGAAAGGGATCGGTGAGCGCGTCACGGCGCAGTCGATCGGCGGCGCGAACGGTGGTGAGAAGACGCTCGGGGAGAAGAAGTAACTGAGCGACGGGTTTCGATTCGATCCGATCGGGATCGTTCACTCGCCGTTCGTCGAGCGCCTGAGTGCGCCGCGCCAGTCGATCGCGGCGGAAGGCATCGAGGCAACGATCGAGCTCTTCGCGGGGCGCGGCTTCGAGCACGCGCTCGAAGATCTCGACACGTTCGAGTACCTCTGGGTGCTCTTCGTCTTTCATCGCAACGTCGAAGAGGCACGCGGATGGCGACCCAAGGTGCTCCCGCCGCGGAGCACCGAGAAGCGCGGCGTCTTCGCGACGCGGTCGCCGCACCGCCCGAACCCGATCGGGATGAGCGTCGTGAAGCTCGACGCGATCGAAGGGCTCGTGCTCCGCGTGACGAACGTCGACATCCTCGACGCAACGCCGGTGCTCGATCTCAAACCGTACGTCCCGTACGCGGACGCGTACCCCGAAGCGCGCGGCGGCTGGCTCGACGTGCGCGATCCCGCGCCAGCGTTCACGATCGAATGGAGCGCGCGCGCGACGGAGCAGACGACGTGGCTCGCGGCGAACGGCGTCGACGTCGCGGCGGAGATCGCGCGGCTCCTCGCGCTCGGTCCGCAGCCGCATCCGTACCGGCGCATTCGCAAGGACGGCGATCGACTGCGCCTCGCGTTCAAGGAGTGGCGCGTCTTGTTTCGCGTCGAAGAATCGCGCGTCGCCATCGACGAGCTGAAGAGCGGGTACCGTGCGAAAGAGCTCGCGAGCGATCCGTCGCTCGACGTGCACCGCGCGTTCGTCGGGCGGTTCTACCCGCCGTAAACCTCGTCCTGCTCGATCCGACTGAGCACCCAGTCGAACTCGCCGCTCGTGACCTTGGCTTTGCAGTAGTTGCACACGCCGGCCATGTTCACGACGAGCGGCGCGCCGCAGTTGGGGCAGGCGTTGTCGGTGCGCGTCGGGCCTTTCTTTGCGACGCCGCGAATGAGCGTCCAGTACTCGGTGTACCGGCGCTCGCGGCTCTTGCTCCCCGAGACCACGCGCCCGTCGCGATCCGAAACGGTGTAGTCGAGCCCGACCGCGCGCACGCGCACCGTGATCGCGTCGTAGAACGCATCCGAGTCGACGCGCGCGAGCTCGATCCCCTCGATGCGCGCGTTGTCGTTCATGTTGCGCAGGCCTTGCTTCACGTACGCGTCGACCCAGTAGCTCTGCATCTGAAACAGGTTGTCGCTGAGGTACGCGCGCATCTTCGCGAGGTCCCGCGCCGACCACGCGACTTGGAACTCGCCGTAGACGAGCCCGACGCGCGCTTGGAACGCTTGCCACACGAAGCTCGGATCGCGCTGCTGCAGCTCGGCGATTCGCTGCGTCGCGTCGGGCGCGACGATCGTCGGGAGATCGGTCCCTTCCTCTTCGACGTTGCTCGTGAGCATCGGCGGGCGCGTCTCTTGTTGGAGAATCGTCGCGGCGCGGACGATCCAGTCGAGCTCGCCGGTCGCGACGACGCGCTTGCAGTGCGTGCATGTCCCCGCGATGACGGCGGAGAGCGGCGCGCCGCATCCCGGGCAATCGAGGACGCGCGCGCGCGCGGGCTTGCGCGAACGTGCGCCGTGACGACGCGCGAGGGTCCAACGCTCGACGACGTAGAGCGTGCGCTCGGCGCCGCCGTCGAAGATCGCGACGTTCGATTCGAGCTCGACGTCGAGGCGAACCTCCGGCGATCCCGCGTCGAGCCCGCTGACGTCGACGTACCGCATGGCGCCGATGATCACCGCGCGTGTCGGCGCGGGCGGCGTCCCTTGCATGCGCGCGAGCACGTCCGGCGCGAGGTACGCGGAGAGCGTCGCGATCTGCCCGCGGCCGAGCGCGTAGCGCGTCTCGGCGTAGAGCGCGTAGAGGAAGTCTTCGAAGAGGACGAGCGAGAAGTCGGGATCGAACTGACGAACCGCGCCGAGGCGTTGGCGAACGTCGGCCGCGGCGGGACGCATGGCGACGGGCGGTGTCCACGCTTGCTGCTGCTGCTCGTACGTCGGCGGCGCGGTGGCCCAGTCGTCCTGCCCTTTGCCGCGCACGGACTTGACGATGAAAAGGACGACGATGACGAGGAGGAGGACGATCTTCAGCGGCCACGGCAAGAGCTCCCACAGCACGCCGACGATGAAGCCGATGAGCCCGTCGCCTCCGCCACCTCCGCCACCTCCGCCGCCTCCGCTGCGTCCGCCGCCGCCACTACCGCCGCTGAACGATCCGCCGCCGCCCGGACGCGCGAACGCGATTGTCGCGGCGAGCACGAGGACGCTCAGGACGACGAACGCGACGAAGAGCGCGGTCGTGCGACGGGATTTCATGAGACCACCGGCTCGTTCGGCAGCTCGTCGACGTCGTCCGGCTGGACGGGGAGCGCGCTCGCGAGCGGCGGCGCGATCGTTCCGAGCGCGGCGAGGAACGCGTCGAGATCCGCGCGTCGCACCGACGCTTCGATCGCCGCGATCGCGCGCGGCCACTCCGCGCCGAGCTCCGCCGGCTTCACCGCGCTGTCGACGACGAGCTCGACGCGTCGCTCGAAGATCGACACGAGCACGAGGATCCCCGTGCGCCCCGTCGTGCGCGCGATCCCCATGTCGTAGAACGCCGCGCGCGCCGCGGTGTGCACGCCGTCGTTCATGAGGCGTCGCGACGTGAGGACGCGGCGCAGCGGCGGGACGTTCGCAGAGACGAGCGCGCCTACGACGAACGCGATGGCGACGTCGACCGGGATCATCTCGGTCGCGAACGGCTGCGGATGGAAGAGCACGAAGAGGAGCGCGCCGAACGCCGCGACCGCGCCGACCGCGATGTCGACATGACGGTAGTGACCGCAACGGCGACGAACGGCGACGACGATCTCCGCCGCCGTCTGCTTTTCGATTCCCTCGATCGCCTGCGCCACGCGCTTCTTCGCGTCCGCCTGAAAAAAATCGCGCGCCGACATTCGCTAGACCAGCGGCATCACGCGAAGACGAACGAACGAGCGCGCCATCCGCGAGCGATGCGCGAACGTCGCGAGCGTGCGTCGCGCGCTCCGCTCGACCCGCGGCGAAGTCCGGAGGTGCCGCTCGACGACGCGCATCACAGCGACGACGGGCGCGAGCGCGACGCGGAACACGACGGCCGCCTTCATAGCGTCGCTCCGTCGGCCGATCGTCGCAGCGCGATCGGCTTCAAGTCGACGCGGCACGTTCCGCCGCCGTGTTTCGGGATCGTCTTCGACAAGTTGTAACGCAGCCCGAACGCGGCGCTGATGCCGGATTGAAACTGACCGAAGATCCCGCAGTGGGCGCCGTTCCAGCCGGGCGCGGTGTACCAAGGGCATGCGTTCCCTTCGAGCCATCCGGTGCGATCGCTCGCGCGCCCTTCGCCCCAGTGATCCGGGTTCACGCGGAAGACGTACTCGCTCATGCGAAGCAGCTCGATCGCGAGCTCGGGGTTGGGTGCGCCGCCGAGCGGGAGATCGTACGCGCGCGCGACGCGACGCGCGAAGCGGTCGCCGGCCGCGAAACAAATCTCGCCGAGGATCGGGCGCGCGCGGGGGAGCGAATCGGGGAGGCGATCGGTGAGCGCGATGAGGAGCTCGCCGAGGTGCGTCGTCACTTCTTCCCAGCGCGCCTGCGGATCGATCGACGCCATGAGGCGCTCGGCGCGCGCGTGATCGCGCAGCGTGCGCGGCGCGCCGCCGACGTCATCGAAGATCCACGCGGAGTCGGGCTTGCTGGCGACGCGGTAGAGGCCGCCCATGACGAGCGCGACGGCGCGCGGATCGACGCGGCGATCGGGGAGGCGAGGATGCGCGCGACGCACGATGTCGTAGCGGCGATGAAGCATGGGCACACTGAGGCGCGCGAGAGCGGCGCGCGCGCGCGTGCGTCCGCCGAGGTGTGGCGCGAGGTCGCGATCGAGGACCTTGTACCAATCGCACATCCCCTCGGCGGCGAACCACCAGCGGAGGCGGACCGGGAGGAGCTCGCGGCGAAAGAGCTCGCGCACGGCCAGGCTGAAGAGATCGGCCATGGGGCTCAGCGTACCTCAGCGCGGCGGATACTGAGGAGGTGGAGGAGGCGGCGGCGGTTGACCGGGCGGATACCCAGGTGGCGCCCCTTGATACGGCCCGGCTCCACCTCCATACGGCGCGTACGGGTTCACGCGCGCCTGCTCGCTCGGAAGCATCACCGCCGCCTTCACGGGGATCGGTTCGCCGCCACGCGCGACGTACCGCTCGTAGATCTGCCATCGCAAGTGAAGCTGCCCGAGCTGCACGATCGCCGACGCGATGAACGCGCCGACGTAGCACGCGAGGACGCCGACCAAGACCATCACCAACGACAACAGGCCGAACACGATCGACGTGCCGAGGACGCCGAGCCACGTCGCGCCCATGTACTTCATCAGCTTGCGCGGCTGCATCGCGGCGCCGAACTCTTCGACGAGATCGGCGCGCGTGTAGACCGCGCTCGTCACGATCGCCATGATCGGCGCCGACAACACCATGACGCCGGCGATGATCCCCCAGACGACGAACATGGCCGTCGGATCGCCGCTTCGCGCCATGAAGCTCGCCGACGCGCCGCCGATCATCGACCCGATGACGATGAACATGGTGAACGGAAGCGAGACGATCACGCGCATCACGAAGGGCTGAACGCCGCGCGTGAGGTAGTGGGTGAAGTCGTCGAACGCGAACGTCGGGATGGGCGTCGGGTGCCGTCTCACGAGGCGCTGCATGATCTCGGCGTGCCAGCCGCCGATCGCGATCGGCCCGGCGATCGGGATGAACGCCATGAGGCTCGAGACGAGGATGTTCATCCAAGGCTTCTCGGCGCGAAAACAGAACTTGAGCGCCTCGCCGAAGCGGATCGATTCGCCGGGCGGCGGCGACGCGTCAGCGGAGGGGGAGGCGTACGGCTCGAAGGACGGCTGCTGCATCGGCGCGCATCCTAGTATGGACGGACTTCGTACACGTCGACGACGTTGGAAATCTGGGTAAGCTCGCGCGCCGTGCTCCGCCGAACGTCGTCATTCGCGCTGAGGCGCGCTCTGTTCGCTGCGATTTCGCTCGCGACGATCGCCGCGTGCGATCCGCGTCCGAAGCCGTTTCCTGCCGATCCGAACGGCTCCGATCCTCCCGACGGCGGCGGCGCGCTCGGCAAGCTCTACGCGAACGATCCTTCGATGGCGGTGTGGACGCAGTACCAGATGCCCGATCGCATCGTGCTCGCTTATAGCGACGAGTCGGGTCTCTTCGACGCGGACGAGATGCAGCAGCGCCTCGTGCCTAAGGCGCGACGAAGTGCGAACGGCGTGTCGTACTCCGATGACCACGGCAAGACGTGGACGCGCGTCGGACCCATTCCGCCCGCGCCGGCGAACTGCGCGTCACCGCCGTGCGCGATCGCGCTCGCCGGATCGCCCGCGCTCTCCGCGAACGAGTCGGTCAAGACCGTCGACTACGTAAGCCTCGCGTACACGCGCGACGACGTCGCCGCGCCCGACGCGATCGCGACGTCGTCGACGCTCGATCTCGTGCACTGGAGCGAGCCGCGCGTCGCGATCTACATGCCCGGTCGCCCGCCGAGCCGTCCGTCGTTTTCGCGTCGCGGGTACTCGTCGGTCGTTGCATTCACCGATCGCGTGAAGGGGCAGCTCTTCCTCGCGAGCGCCGAGCAAAGCCCGCCCGCTTTCAAGATCGAGTCGCCGACCGTGGGGCGCCTCGAAGACGCGGACGCGTTCAAGGATCGCCCTCTCGTGCGGCTCACGTCGCAACGTCAGGGACACGTCGCGTACATCATTCCGCGCGCCGAGGATGGCTCGACGTTCGACCTTCGCATCCTCCACATCTGGCGCGTCATCACGCCCGAGGGGGAAATCGGTCCGTGGAACGCATCGACGATCTTCATGATGAACAAGATCGTGATCGATCCGACGCTCCCCGGCGCGCTCGGGCGCGCGTGGCGCGACGCGTATCCGTTTTCGTTCGAGGTCGGCGACGGCGGAAATCATTTTTACCTCGCGTACCGGCAGCGATCGACGTCGACCGGGCAGAGCGAGATCTACTTTTTCGATTGCGACGCGACCGAAGGGGGCAACTGCGCGATCGAGGACGCGGGGCAGCTCACGCCGGGTTGGCGCGTGCGGCATTTCCCGCCGACGACGTACACGGGCGGGCAGTTCGTTCCGATCCTCGCGGCGGATCGCTTCAGCACCGCGGCGTCGCTCGCTTGGTTTCAAGAGACGGCGCCCGCGAGCGGGAGCTTCACGTTGATGGGCATCTCGACGAAGGACAGCAGCGATCACATGAGCGCACCGCGCGATCTGCGCGCGGGGCAGGGCGGGCCGTGGTCGCCGTGTCCGACGGCGTCGACGATCGCGGCGGACGTTCATTCGTACGGCGAGCACAGCGCGTCGCTCGTCATGCCGTGGGATCCGATGGTGTCGGCCGAGCCGGAGCTCGTCACGGCGCACACCGACTCGTCGTACGGCTGCAAGGACGTGGGCGAGCTGACGTTCGATCAGCACATCGGGGTGACGTCGTGGTGACGCGCGCCGCTGTGATCGCGATCGGCGCGCTCGTCGGCGCGTCGGGCCTCGTCGTTCTCGGCGCGGCGTGCGGTGGAAACGTGAACGACACGCCGGACGCGTGCGGGACGACCGACGGGGGCGTGAAGGACGTCGTCGCCGACGAGGCCGCGTCGCCGTGGTGGGTCGATGTCTTCGACGCCGCGATCTACCAAGGTTTCACGCCGCCGTTCGTCGGCGAGTACCCGCCCAACGGGCCGGGCGTCTGCATCTACAGCGGCTGCTTCGTCAACGGCAGCTGCGATCCCGAGACCGGCTGGTGCTGCAGCGGCAAGCCGCGCCAACGGAGCTGCACGTGCGGCAGCGATGCGGGGTGCGTGCCGCCCTCGATCTGTTGCGCGGTCCCTGGCGAGCTCGAGATGCGATGCGTGGCGACGCCGGACGAATGCCCGGGTGCACGATGACGACGACGCGCGCGCTCGCCGCTCTCGTTCTCTGCGCGTGCTTCGCGAGCGTCGGCTGCGGTGCCGGCTCGTCGCTCGAGCAGCTCGACCCCATCGTGTCGTCGGACGCCAGCTGCGATCCGGACGGAGACGGCGCCGCGGCGCACGGCGACGCAGGCGACGCGATGATCATGCCCGACGCCCTCTTCCTCGATCACGGGACGAACGGCACCGATCTCGACGCGTCGTTGCCGCGTTGCGTGTCGAACGAAGACTGCGACGGATGGGCGACGTGCCAGAGCGGGCTGTGCTGCTCCGGCGTCCTCGCCGGCACCGTCTGTACATGCGGCGATGGCGCGGGGTGCGACTTGCGGAGCGCGTGCTGCGTTCCGTTCGCGAGCACGTCGCGCAAGCTCGAGTGCGTGAGCGACTGCGAATCGACGTGCGGTTGTACGGCGAGGTGAACGTCGTGACCGAGCGCGAGCGCAGCCACTGGGCGTGGGGATGGAGCGACAAGCTCCCCAACGAAGACGCGCGACGTGCGCTCGCCGCGCAGGTCGGCGCGATGCTCGGGATCGATGCGCCGGAGCTCCGCGCGCTTCCGTCGATCGACGACGCGACGATGCCGGTGCCGCGCGTCGCGCCACCCGCGGAGCTCGCGCCGTTCGCGCGCGCCGATCGCGACGATCGCGCGCGCCACACGTACGGCCGATCGTTCCGCGACATCGTCCGTGCGTTCCACGGCGACTTCGGCGTCGCGCCGGATTTCGTCGCGCACCCGCGCACGGAGGACGACGTCGCGCGCGTGATCGCATGGTGCGCCGCAGAGCGCGTGACCCTCGTCCCGTTCGGCGGAGGTACGAGCGTCGTCGGAGGCGTCGAAGCGATCGCCGGAGCGGGCCATCGCGGCACGGTGTCGCTCGATCTCCGCGCGATGGATCGCGTCCTCGAGATCGATCGCACGTCGCGCGCCGCGCGGATCCAAGGCGGCGCGACCGGCCCGGTCCTCGAAGCGCAGCTCGCCGCGCACGGCTACTCGCTCCGTCATTACCCGCAGAGCTTCGAGTTCGCGACGCTCGGTGGAATGATCGCGACGCGCGCGGGTGGTCACTTCGCGACGCTCTACACGCACATCGACGATCTCGTCGAGTCGGTGCGCATGCTCACGCCGAAGGGGCCGTTCGAGACGCGCCGCCTTCCTGCATCGGGCGCCGGCCCGAGCCCCGATCGTCTCGTCCTCGGATCCGAAGGAATCCTCGGCGTGATCACCGAAGCGTGGATGCGCGTGCAGTCGCGTCCGCGATGGCGATCGTCGGCGAGCGTCTTCTTCGACGATCTCGCTACCGCCGCGCGGGGTGCACGCGCGATCGCGCAGGCGGCGCTGTTCCCGTCGAACTGCCGCGTCCTCGATCCGCGCGAGGCGCTCATCAACGCCGTGCCGACCGACGGCGGCGCTGTGCTGCTTCTCGGGTTCGAGTCGGCCGATCGATCGATGGAGCTCCCGATGGATCGCGCGATCGCGCTCGCGATCGAAAACGGCGGGCGTTGCCCTCGCGGCGCGAAGCATCGCGAGGACGGCGCGCGCGGCGCCGACGCGACCGCCGAAGCGTGGCGGCAAGCGTTCTTCGACGGACCCTATTTGCAGAGCGCGCTCGTCAGCCTCGGCGTCATCGCCGACACGTTCGAGACGGCGTGCACGTGGGATCGCTTCGAGCAGCTCCACGCATCGGTCGTCGACGCGACCACGGCGGCGATGAAGCGCGCGTGCGGCGCCGGCGGGATCTCGTGCCGCTTCACGCACGTCTACCCGGACGGGCCCGCGCCGTACTTCACGTTCATCGCGCCCGGACGCCCGGGCGCGGAGCTCGATCAGTGGGCGGAGATCAAGCAAGCCGCGAGCGACGCGCTCATCGCGAACGGCGCGACGATCACGCACCACCACGCCGTCGGCCGCACGCACCGTCCTTGGTACGACAAAGAACGCCCTGACCTCTTCGCCGACGTCCTTCGCGCCGCCAAGCGCACGCTCGATCCCGAGTCGATCCTCAATCCCGGCGTCCTCGTCGATCCCTCGTCGAACGCCGCCCGTTGACCGCCGTGCTTGGCGTGGCGCGACCTCCCTGCCATCATGTCTGCGTGGGGCCGAGGGAATCTGCATCGGCTGAGCGCGACGGGCTCCTCTCTGCGATGGGCAAGCTCGCGCCCGGACAACGACTCGGTCGGTACGAGCTCGGCTCGCCGATCGGGCGCGGCGGTATGGCGGTCGTGTGGGCCGCACGCCTGCGGGGATCGCACGGCTTCACGAAGTCGGTCGCCGTAAAGACGATGGTCCCGGCGCTCTCGGCCGATCCGCGCTTCGAGAAGATGTTCCTCGACGAGGCGAAGCTCGCGTCGCGAATCAAGCACCCGAACGTCTGCGAGGTCATCGATCTCGGCGAAGAGCGCGGCGTCCTCTATCTCGTGATGGAATGGATCGACGGCGCGTCGCTCGCGGAGCTTCGCGCGGCGAACGGTGGAAAGGTGCCGACGTACGTCGCGATGCGGATCGTGCTCGACGCGGCGCGTGGGCTCGCGGCCGCACACGCGGCGAAGGACGACGAGCGAAAACCGCTCGGGCTCGTTCACCGCGACGTGTCGCCCGAAAACATTTTGGTCGAGCGAAGCGGCGTCGCAAAAATCGCCGACTTCGGGGTCGCGAAGGCCACCGAGCACGAAGGCGGCGGAACCAACGCCGGCTTCGTGAAGGGCAAGGTTCGGTACATGGCGCCCGAGCAGGTGTACTGCGAGCCGGTCGGACCGCGGACCGATGTGTTCGCGCTGGGGCTCGTTCTGTACGAGGCGATGAGCGGGAGCCATCCGCTCGCGGCGGCGACCGACGTGGCGACGCTGGCGCGAATCGCGGCACCCGAGCCGGTGCCCGATCCCGCGGACGTTCCGCCGGAAGTCGCGAGCGTCCTGCGCAAGGCGCTCGCGAAGGACGTCGAGGAGCGATTCGCGACGATGGACGATTTCGCGCGCGCGCTCGCGGACGCGATCGGGGATCGCGCGACGACCGCGGACGTCGCGACGCTCGTTCGCGAATCGCGGATTGCGAGCGGGCGCGCCGGAGCGTTTGGCGTGGCGGGCGACGACGACGAGGATCCGCCGTCGAGCGCGCTCACGCCGGCGACACCGAAGCGGCGCGTGAGCGTCGCGGTGACCGGTGCGCTCGCGGTGATCGCGATTGCGGCGATCGTGGTGTGGAGCACGACGCGAAGCGCACCGCCGGCCGCCGCAACGCAGGCGCCTGCAGCAACGACGATCCCGATCGCGACCTCGACTTCGACTTCGACGTCGACGTCGACTTCGACCTCGACCTCGAGCGCTGCCTCGACCTCGACCTCGCTCTCGATCTCGCCCCCGCCTCGCGTGTCTGCGCGCGTCGATCCATCGGCGCGCCCTTCCGCGTCTTCCGCGTCGCCTCCCCCTTCCGCGCCACGCCCCGCTTCCTCCGATGTCCTTCGTACGCGCGAGTAGCCTCGCGTTTGCGCTGGCCACGTCGTTCACGGCGGCCGCGCACGCGCAGACGTCGAACAAGGCGCTCGCCGAGGCGCTCTTCCAAGATGGTCGCGATCTCCTCGACCTCGGGCGCGTGTCCGAGGCGTGCGCGAAGTTCGCGGCGAGCCAGCGCGTCGAGGCGAAGCTCGGCACGCTGATGAACCTCGCGGCATGCCACGAGCGCGAAGGAAAAACCGCGAGCGCGTGGGCCGAGTTCACCGAGGCCATCACCCAAGCCGCTCGCGCAGGACAGCCCGAACGCGAGCAGTTCGCGCGCGAGCACGCAACGGCGCTCGAAGCGCATTTGTCACGCCTGCTCCTCGTTCCCGCGGACGCAAAGCCCATCGACGTCACCATCGATGACGTCGCCGTCGATCGCGCGATCGTCGGGACGGCATTCCCGGTCGATCCGGGGACGCACGTCGTCACGGTGTCCGCACGGGGAAAGAAATCGTGGTCGCAGTCGATCACGATCGGCGACGGGCCGGGCACGCAGAGGCTCCCGCTTCCCGCGCTCGAAGATGCGTCCACGCCGTCCGTCGTGCCGCCGCCGCCGCCGGAACGGCCGCCGATCGTCGTCGAACGTCCGATCGCGCCCGAACGCCGGCCCTCGCGCGCTCCGTACGCCTGGACCGCGATGGCCGTCGGCGCGGTCGGAGTCGGCGTCGGCACGATCTTCGGCGTGCGCGCGTTCACGAAGAAGTCGGACGCGTCGCACGAGTGCGTCGCGGACGCGTGCTCGCAGCAAGGGCTCGATCTCTGGTCCGACGCGAAGGTCTCCGCGAACGTGGCGACCGTCGCGTTCAGCGTCGCCGCCGTCGCCATCGGCATCGGCATCTACTTCTTCGCGACGGATACGAGCGCGCCGCCGCCGGTCGCGGCCGCGCTCCGTCGCGGTGTGATGGGTGTCGCATGGTGAAGCGGGTCGCCGCCGCCGCGATCGTGCTCGCCCTCGGCGCGTGCAACATCCTCGTCGGAATCGGCGAGCACCACCTGCGCGACGACGCCGCCGACGCATCGATGGACGCCTCCGCCGACGTCGCGCCGATCGACGCCGCGGACGCGAGCACGGCCGACGGCCCGGCGCCGATCGTGATCGCGTCGCATCAACAGAACCCCTCGTGGATCATGAACGACGCGACGTCCGTCTACTGGGTCAACGAAGCGAACGGCGCTTCGCCTGGCGCGATCATGCGCGTGGACAAAGCCGGCGGCCCGCCGATGGTGGTCGCTCCCGCGCGCGCGCGCCCGATGCAGATTCGGTTCGACTCCAACGTTCCGTTTCTCTACTTCACCGACGACTTCGTCCCGCCGGGCGGCGGAACGTTCGGCCTCTTCAAGGTCCCGCGCGGCGGCGGCGCCGTCACGACCATCGACGTCGACGGCACGGGGTACGGATATGGCGCGCTCGCGAACGTCGGGGCGCTGTGCAGCGCGGCGGTCGGTCCCAATGGCCAAGGCGCGCGCGTACGATGCTCGAGCAAGGCCGGACCGCCGCAGACGCCGTGCTACCCGTACGCGACCGCCGCGATCGGCGCGACACTCCCGGCCATGGACGGCGACCTGCAGTACATTTTCACGGTCGACACCGCCGCGAACGCGATCATCCGCGCCGAGGTCGGCGACTGTACGGGAGCGAACGCTGTCGTCTTCGCGACGTCGCAGCAGCCGATCCGCCACGTCGTGTCGAACGGCGCGATGGTGCACTGGACGACGACGACCGAGGTCTGGCGCCTCGATCGAAACACCCCCGGAGGAACGCCTTTTCTTCTCGCGTCGGGCTTCAAGAGCTTGCGCGGGCTCGGCGGGACCTTGGGCGGCGCCGCGATCGCGGTGGTGGATGAAGGCGCCGGCGCGGTGTTCCGCGTGCGCTATCCCAGCGTCACGACGATCGCCGTCAACCAGGGCGGCCCGCGTCACGTCATCTCGGACGGCACCGACGTGCTCTACTGGACCAATCGCGCCACCGGCGAGGTGATGCGATCCCCATGAGATGCGCTACATCTTCGGCGATTTCGTGCTCGACGAGGGTCTCTTCGAGCTGAAGAAGAAGGACACGCGCGTGCCTCTTCGGAGGCAGGCGATCGACGTCCTCCTCCATTTGATCCGCGCGCGCGGACGCGTCGTGGCCAAGGCCGAGCTCCTCACGGCCATCTGGGGCGGCGCGCACGTGAGCGAGACCGCGCTCCCACAAGCGATCACTGCGATTCGACGCGCGCTCGAGGATGACGCGATCGAGCCGACGATCGTCGAGACCGTCCGCACGCGCGGCTACCGCTTCGCGCTCGAAGCTCGCGAGGCGGCGGCGCCCGCGCCGGACACGAGGTCCGCATTCGTCGGTCGCAGCGAAGTCATCGCCCGCCTTTCGCGCTTGATCGGAGACGCGCGAACCGGACGCGGCGGCGTCGCGCTCGTCGTCGGCTCGCCGGGCGCCGGCAAGACGCGCGCGCTCGCCGAGATGACGGCCGCGGCGCGCGCAGAAGGCGCTCGCATCGTCGCCGCACGCTGCGAAGAGCGAGGCGCTCCCGATCTCTGGCCGTGGATCCAGATCTTGCGGGCGTGCGCCACCGACGAGTCGCGCGGCGCGATCGACGCGGCGCTCCAAGAGGTCGAGGGCGAAGCGACGGAGCGATTCCGATTCTTCGACGTCGCGACGCAAACGCTCGTCGCCGCCGCGCGAGACGAGCCGGTCGTCGTCGTGATCGACGATCTGCACTGGGCGGATGCGAGCTCCCTTCTGCTCTTCAAGCTCGCAGCGCAAACGCTCGCGGGCGCGCGCGTCGTCCTCGTGGCGACGTACCGCGACACGGCCGTGTCGACGAACCACGTCCTCGCGCGAACACTCGGCGCGCTCACACGCGAGGATCCCACGCGATCGATCCACCTCGAACCGTTCGGTCGCGAAGAGATCGCGTCGCTCGCTCGCGCGATCCTCGGACGCGAGCCGGAGTCGGAGATCCTCGAGCGCATCGTCGCGAAGACCGAAGGCAACGCGCTCTTCGTGACGCAGATGCTGCACGTGATTCGCAGCGAGGCGTGGATGACGCCGGGCGCGGAGGGCGCGACGTCCGCGCTGCTCGAGCCGGAAGAAGTGCGCGAGGCGCTCTCGCTCCACCTCGACGAGCTCTCGGCGGAGTGCCGCCGCGTCCTCTCCGCGGCCGCCGTCATCGGAGCGACGTTCTCGATCGCCGCGCTCGCGCCGATCGCAGACCTCGCGCCGGTCGACGCGCTCACCGCGCTCGACGAGGCGATCCGCGCGAAGGTCGTCGCGCCAGTCGACGGGCGCGCGCCGGCGTTTCGCTTCGTGCACTTGCTCGTCCGCGATCTCCTCTACAAAAAGCTCGGACGCGCGGACCGCCACCGGCTCCACGAAGCCGCCGCGCGGGCCTTCGGCGATCTCGGCCAGCGCGACGAATCCGATGTCCACGCGGCGAAGGCGAAGGTCCTCCTCGCCTGATTTCAAGGAGGTTTCAACGTTCGCCGCCGCGGTTCTGCAAGAGTCGAAGGATGAGTCTCTCCCGCATTCGGGCCTTCGCAATCGCCTGCGCAGTTTTGCCCCTCGGCCTCGTCGTGAGCGATGGATTCGCCGCTCCGCCGGCGACCAGCGTGGTGCCGAAGCCCAGGCAGCCGCCGAACAAGCCGAAGCATCCACACGTGGCGGCGCCGCCGGCGACGACGCCGTGCGCAGCGCCGACGGCGGCGAACTGCCGCGACCTCAACTACCTCGTGACCGCGTGCGGCCAGCGCAAGGACAGCCAAGACAGCTGCGGGAGGACCCTGAGCGCCGCGCGCAAACCGATCCCGCAGCACAGCTTCTACAAAGCGACCGCGAAGAACTTCGACATCAATACGGTGCAGCCGCCGGAGTGGGTTAACGACAAGTTCACGCCGTACGTACCGGGCCAAGCAGCGTCGTGGACCGGTCGCGGGACCGGGCTCGTCGCGAAGCGCGAGCGCGAGCGGTTCGCGCTCGGCAAGCAGTACACGCCGACGATGAACCTGGATGCCCTGAAGAACGCAGCGACGGCGCAGTACGAGAGCGACGGCAACGAAGTCCACTCGTGCGACGAGTACGTCTACAAATATTACTACGACTGGAACCGCTTCGAGGATGCGGCGGCCGCGTGCGGCAAGGACTACGGATGCGTCGCGGACGTCGGGCTCGGAAACCGCGCCGGTCCGAAGATCGCCGGGAAGGCGGGCGTGGGGAACGGCCTTCGTCAGAAGTCGCCGACGCAAGGAACGAAGCACGGCCCGATGCCGGGGTCGCAGTATGACTTCGTGGCGGGGTTCTACGAGGCGCACGGGCTCATGAACCCGCTGTCCATCGACGGGCAGACGACGCAGTTTGCGCTCCTCACCGGCGATCTCCCCAAGAACGCGTGGTTCACCTTCGCGTCGCAGTGGCTCGATCCGAAGTGGTTGACGCAGATCTTCGGCCAGAAATGGTCCGCGGATTTTCAGGCGCTCGCGTCCGCGCTGAGCGACGGCGCCCTCTACTACAACCTCTCCAACCAGAGCACGGCCGGGAACAACGAAAAGTTCGATGACGAATGGGCCTGGCACAAGCACCTGCGCCAAAAGACGAAGAACGTTCCCGACGAGCAGGTGAAGCAGATCGCGCATCGCACGGCGCTCGTCGAAGCGCTCTTGCTCTCCGCCGGAACGCCTGGCTCGAATCCGTACTACCAGTACGAGACGACGGTCCCCGAATCGATCACGAAGTACACGTGGGGCGTCGATCCGTACGGGCGCCTCCAGCAAGGCGTGAACGAAGGCGCGTACACGCAGAACGCGACCGAACGTCGACGCTCCCGGAGGCACGGCCGCGCCCCATCGAATGGGCAACTGCCGCCGACGCCGCCGACGACCCCGCCGGCGCAGTCGAAGCCGACGCTGGGGTTCAAGCCACCGCCGCCGAACGGATGGACCGCGGACACGAGCTCGCCGAACATGCCGCAGTTCTTGTGCACACCGACGACGACGCCGATCCTCGTGATGCCGGGCGCGACCTACGAAGAAGGCCTCCAAGCCGGCATGGCGCGCTGCAAGCTTTTCAACATGTACCTCGCCGAGTGGTGGCGGAAGAAGCGCAACGAAGCGAACGGAGGCTGTAAGGACAACGCGAACTGCGGCTGCCTCCACATCGATCCGGCGAACAACAGCGCCGGGTGCGACTGGTCGTCGAAGGGCTTCAACGATCGCTGGGTCGGGCCGGGCTACTACCAGAAGCAACGCCAAGCCGCGCAGTCGTACTGCGAGAACTTCGGCAATGTCACGCCGGGCAAGCCGGGACCCGCGGGCGATCCGTCCACCAAGGAGAACGCGGATCTTGAAGGGTACGAGAGCTACATGCGCCGCGGCGAGAAGGCGATGGCGGAGCTCGCGAAGATCCCGAACCGCCCGGGCGCGGCGAGGGGGGCACAGGCGAACAATCCGGGAATCAAGAAGGCGGACTGGGGACAGCTGAAGCAAGAGGGCTCCGAGTTTGGCGACCGCGACTTCTTCGCGGGCTCGTACGACGCGCGCGCAGGATGGGAGCTTCGTCCCGTCGCGCTCATTCCTTCGACGCCGAAGCAGGTCGACGACAAAGGCTTCGAGCTCACCGGACAGGTTTGCCAAATGACCGGCGAGCTTTACGGCGTCTTCCAAGCGAGCGCTTGGATCTTCGGTGGGCAGATCAACGCCGTCGACGGCGACGCTTGGCTCGTCTTGAACGACACGCGAGGTCTCGCCGAGAACTCTGTCGGTAACGGCACGACGGTGCCGACGCCAAAGAACATGGGCGATGGCAACGTGCACTACGAAGCGCACCTCATCGTCCTCGGTTACCAGCTCTTCGCGACGACGAACACGGGAACCGGAGACGTCTTCGATCGCTACGAGAAAGGCACCGCGGCGTCAGGCGAATACGTCACGGACCCGGCGACGAAGCCTGTCACGCTCGGCACGTCTCACGACAGTTGGAACATCCCCGATCCGCAGCCGGAGATCCCGTTCTCGATCGGTCCGATCCCTTGCTACATCTCGGGATACGCGGAGCTGTCGCTCGACGTCGAAGCGACCGCGCAGGTCGATCTGCCGACCGACTGCACGCGCCCGGTCGGGTACCCTGGGCACAAGTTCGGTCCACGTCTCCAAGTGACGCCGAGCGCGAGCCTCGCCGGCGTCGCCGAAGCGGGGGTCGGGATCGCGGGAATCATCAGCGTCGGGGTCCGCGGCGAGCTGACGATCGTCGATCTCCAGGTGCCGATCACGACGTCGCTCACCGTCGACGCGCCGAAGGGCAAGGATCCGGCGATGCTCAACTTCGGGATCGGAGTCGACGGATTCCTGACGACGCTCGGCGGCGCGATCTCGGTGTACTTCCAGCTCCTCTTCTTCGACGAGGAGATCGAGCTCTTCTCGTGGGGAGGCATCGGGCCTTCGAAGTTCCAGATCGTTCCGTCCTTCCACACGAAGGTCCCGCTCCCCGCTGTGCAGACGTTCGTCACGGGCCCCGCACCGAAGGGCAAGGTCTGGCAATGAAGCGCGCCGTCCTGGTGGTGGCGCTGGGTGTCGTGTGCGCGGCGTCGATCGGGTACGCCGTGAACGATCGACCGGCGCCGGTCGCGACCGCGAGCGCGACGGCCCCGTCGCTTGCGGCGTTCTCCTGGCCGAAGGGTGCAATCTACACATACGACTTCTCGTGGACCGCGAAGTCGACGGGCGAGGTCGAAGGAAAGGCCGCGGCTGGGGATTTCGATCTCGCCGGGCGGCTCGTGCTCACGTCGCTCGGATCGAACGACGGCGTGACGACGCTCGCTGCGCGGATCACGCCGGCCGAGCGTCACCTCGTGAAGGCCTTCGGCAGCGAGATCATGGGCGACGACGCGACGATGCGCGCGACGTTCGACGAGCGTGAGACGCTGATGGAGGTCGATTCGCGCGGCGTCGTGCGATCGATCCGCGTCCCGAGCGATGCGCCTCCTTTGTACAAGACGCTCGCGCACGGCGTGCTCACGGCGACGCAAGTGACGCTGCCGAAGGATCCGGCGGCGACGTGGACCGCGACGGAGTTCGGTCCGAGCGGACACGCGCTCATGCGCTATGCGGTCGACGCGAACGACGCGTCGAAGCTCCTTCGCGCGGTCGAGAGCGTCGACTTCGCGGCGTCGAAAGGCAAACGCGGGCGTGACTTGGCGGTGCGCGGGACGATCGTCCTCGATGCAGCCGGATGCGTCGCGTCGCTCGAGCAATCCGAGGCAAGCGCGACGGCGCAAGGCCCCGAAGCGACGCGCGTGGTCGCGCAGTCGCACTTCGAGATGCACCTCAGCGGACGCGCGAAAGATCCGACGCTTCTCACGACCCGCGATCTCTCGAAGTACGAGTCGCATCCGCCGGGCGACGTTCCCGGGAAGGTGACGGACAAGGAGCGCGACGATCGCCTCTCGAAGGGAATGCGGATCGACGAAGCGAAGATCACGATCGGGACGTACGACGGATCGAAGCCGCCGCAAGGATGGATCACGCGCGCGTCGGCGATGCTCCGCGCGCATCCGGAGTACGACGCGGAGGTCGCGGCGGCGTTCGCGACGGCGAGCGCGGAGGGGCGTTCGCTCGCAATGGACATGCTGGCGGCGGCGGGCGATGCGCGCGCGCAGGCCACGATGCGCGAGCTCCTCGATCGCGCCGACGTGCGGAGCCATCCGGATCAATTCGTGAACCTCGTTCAACGGTTCACGTTCGTGCGCGATCCCGAGCCGGCGTCGCTCGACTACGTCCTCGCGGCGTACGACGCGGCGACGAAGCGCAACGACACGTCATCCGCGCGCGGCGCTGCGTTCGCGATCGGCGCGCTCGTCGGGCGCTTGGCGATTTCGTCGCCGTCGCCGCTCACCGAACGCGCGCACGCGCGGCTCGTCGCGGACTTGAAGGTCGCGAAGGACGTCGACGCGAAGAACGCGCTCGTCGCGGCGCTCGGAAACACGGGGCTGCCCGAGTCGTTCGCGCCGATGATGGCGCTCGCGAACGACGACCGCGGATCGACGCGCGCGCAGGTCGCGCTCTCGCTTCGGAAGATCGCGGGGCAACGGGCGATCGACGCGACGTTCACGCTCTTGCGTGACGAGGACACGCAGGTCGCGAGCGCGGCGCTACGATCGCTCGGGCAGCGCGGGTTCGACGCGGCGTTGCTCGATCGGATGGCAACGCAGGTGATGGCGGGCGAGGTGAAATCCGCGGTCGATGCGTCGATCGTCGCGCTCGTCGCTTCTGCGGAGCGCCTCTCGCCGACGCTCGAACGCTTGCTCGAATTCTTGATCGAGCGCGACGCGGCAGACGATCCGGAGTTGGCCGCCAAAGCGCGCGGCGTGCTGGCACGGACGCCGCGCGGATAGAATCAGGGGCCGCACGTCGCGATCGCGGCGCGGAGCGATCCGTCGACCCACACCACCGCGGCGTGCTTGGCGTCGATCGCCGCGATGGCCGCGCCGCTCGCGATCCCGTTCTGCCCCGACTCGATCGCGAGGAAGCCGCCGACGAGATCTTCGCGCGCCCACGCGAAGCCGATGCGGTCGCCGCGCGCCGTGCCGACGGCCCACCCACCGTGTACCGCGCTGATGCGCGCGGCATAGACGATCGCGGTCTCTACGATGGGTGTCGAGGAGATCTCCACGCCGGTCGTCGCGTCGATGCGCCGGACCGTCACTGTCGTGCCCCCGCTGTGCGTCAACAGGGCGAAGCTCGTCCCGAGAAATGCCGCGGATGCGGCGTATGGCTGTGCGGGCGAGACGTCGAACGGCCCTTTCAACACCGTCGTCAATGCGTTGTCCATGATCACGTAGCGGACGTACCCCGTCGTCCAATGGCGCCACGCGACGAGCGCGGTCGACGTTCCCATCGCGAGCTGCGGGTGGCTCGCGATGGCGTTGGGCTGGCCGATGTACGTCTTGCTGTCGGCGGGAACCGGCATGAGGTAGCGCACCGCCGAGAGGACGCCGGCCGGCGTCATCGTCGCGATGAACATGTTCCCCGTGCTGCTGTTCGGGGTGAGGTGGTCGTCCGACCAGACGAAGCCGAACTGCGAGATCGCCGGCGCGTACGCAACAGCGGGATTGGCGGTTCGGTAATAAGGCGAGGTGACACAGCCGCGATTGATCGCCGAGGGAGACGCGGGCGTGATCGCCGAGAGATCGCCTTGCACCGCCAGACCGAGCGTCGTCTCGGTGTAGTTGCCCGTGAGGCCGCCGTTGCAGTTGCACGATGCGGCGGGCGCGTCGGTCTCGAACGCGCCGACGGCCAGCTTCGTGCCGTCCGTCGCGACGACCGGAAATTCGATCGAGCTCGCGGGCAGGGAACCGCAGGGAGGAGCGCCGCCGCCCGCGGCGAGGACGGTCGGACCGGCGATGATGCCGAGCTGCGACGTGAGATGGAAGCCGTCGAGCCTCCCCGCTCCGACCGCGCGCGCGACCGCGACGTCGAGCGTCCCGTCCGCGAGGCGCACGATCGCCGGCGCGCCGCTCGCGGGCGGATACGT
>JBBQXV010000110.1:0-26674 GCA_038209335.1 Polyangiales bacterium
CACGTTCGGATGATCACCAACGGCTCACGCATCGCGAAGCCCGGCGTCGCCGAGAGCTACGTCGACGCAGGCCTGAAGCACTTTCACGTGAGCATCCATTCGTGCCGCGAAGAGCTCGAGGATTTTCTCACCGGCGTCAAAGGGAGCCACGCGCTCGCGATGGACGCGCTCGAAAATCTGGGCAAGGTCGGCGCGACCGTCAACATCAACACCGTCATCAACCGATTCAACGCCGACCACCTCGATCAAAACGTCCGCGCGTTCACCGCGCATTTTCCGTTCTTGCGCCACTTCGTCTGGAACAACCTCGACCCGTCGATGGGGCGCGCCGAGACGAATCGCGACACCGCGCACCGCCTCGCCGACTTCGAGCTGTCCCTCGCGCGCGCGATGCGCTTCCTCCACAAGAGCGGCCGCACGTTCCGCGTCGAGCGCGTCCCGCTCTGTTACATGACCGAGTTCGCGCACTGCTCGACCGAGACGCGCAAGATCGTCAAAGGCGAAGAGCGCATCGTGCACTTTCTCGACGAGAAGGGGACCGTGCGTCAGACCGACTTCGTTCACGCGAAGAGCGAAGCCTGCAAGAGCTGCACGCTCGATGACGTGTGCGGCGGGCTCTTCGAGCTCGGCGATCACTACGATTTGGCGGAGCTCTACCCGGTGTTCGTGCCGGTCGAGGAGATCGTGCGGAAGGTGCGCGCGGACGTCGACTGAGGCGAGCTACCAGCTCCCGTGCGATCCGTGGCTTCCGTGCGACCCATGGCTCCCGTGCGAGCCATGCGATCCGTGGCTTCCGTGCGAGCAATGCTGCGCGGAGATCGGCGCGTTCGGATCGGGAGCGTCCGGCACGCCTTCATCGGCGATCCCCTTCGCGCGATCCGCGACCTTCCGCTGCTCCGGCGTCAGCGCTCCGACGGCGTCGCGCTTGAACTGCGGCAGCTCGTCGTCGTCCGCGTCTTGATCTGCAGCGCCCATCCGAGAGGGAGTCTACATCGACTTTTCGCGACGGGCACGGTTCGCGTTCTAGGCGCCGCCTAGGTCGCGCACGTCTGGAGGAAGTGCGTCCGGTCACGCACCGTCGTCCAGCGTTGCAAGATCGCCAACACCTCGGGATCTCCGCTGCCGATCTTCTCGAAGAGGTAGTCCTGGATCCCCTTGTGGACCGCGCACAATGTGCTCTCGCGCATCCGCCCGAAGATCGTCCCCTGCGTCTTGTGGTTGTGCACCGGGCAGACGCCGCAATACGGCTGATACGTGCAGTTTACACAGTCCGGTTGCGCGTCGAGGTTCGACGCGATCGCGAGCGCCTGCACCGTCTCGTGCCCCATCAAGTCGCGGTAGCTCGTCGTCGCGACGTCGCCGATGAGGAATGTGCTGTCGCCCATCTCGTGGAGCATCCGGCCTTCGTCGCACGTGAAGATCTTGCCGTCGTAGTTATAGGCGATCTGCCCGATGCCGGCGCCGCACGGAGATCGGATGTCGAGGAAGTTCGGATCTTCGCCGCCGAGGATCTTCGTCAGGAAGATCGCGCCGAAGCGCTCGAGGATCTCGACGCCTTGCTTGTTGAGCTCGAGGATGTAGTCGGTCGCGTTGCGGTAGAACTCCATGTACTCGCTGCGCGGGTACTCGACGCGATGCCCGGTCTTGTCGGCGAAGCCGAACGGATCGACCGGCCGCAAGAAGAGCGCGCGGCACCCGAGCGCGACGTACGTGTCGACGACTTCCTTCCAGCGCGGCAAGGTCTCGCGCGTCGTCGTGAGCAACGCCTCGACATGATAGAGCGTCGGATCGAGCCCCATCCGCGCGTACTCGTCGTTGATGCGCTTGATCCAATGCGTCGCCTTCTTGTGCGCGCTGAGTCCGGGGAGCTTTCGCTGCTTGTCGTGCAGATGCTCCGGCCCGTCGATGCTCGTGCAGATCTGCACCTTGTTCGCGACCAGGTACTCGAGCTTCTCGTCGTCCATCAGCGAGAGGTTCGACACCATCGTGAACTCGAGCTTCTTCCCCGCGGTCTCGTTCTTCTCGCGCGCCTTCTCGATGACGTGCTTCACGACGTCGAAGTTGACGAGCGGCTCGCCGCCTTGAAATTCGATCGTCACGTTGGGGTTCGTCGTCGCGAAGATCTTGTCGATCGTTTGGTCCGCGACCTCGATCGTCATGTCGGTCTGCGTCTCGGTCATGTTCGCGCGCGACGCGTGGCAGTACACGCACGTCTCGTTGCACCGAAGCGTGACGACGACGATGTGCAGGTTCGGCCCGTAGTGCAGGAACGTCTTTCGCGCGCGGATCCGCTCGGCGATCTTCGTGAGATCCGCCTCGGCGCGGACGAAGTTGCGATCGCGAAGGCGGATGTAGAGCGCGCTCTCTTTCGCGACGTCTCCGCTCGCGAACTCCGCGAACTCGGCGTGCGTGAGGAGGAGGAAGCTCCCCTCGGTGTTCGTGATCAGCACCTTGTCGCCGACGTTGCGATGCTTGAACGGCATCGCGAACGACGTGCTCCGCTTCTTCAGCTGCAACAGCGCAGTCATCGCTTTCGCTCCTCGGCGCCGCGCGCGCGGATGGTGAGACCGAGCGCGTAGTTGCCGAGCTCGCCCGCGACGCGACGCTCGCGCGCCGGGCTTTTTCCGGTAACGCGCACGACCCAGTGATCGCGATCCTCGACCATCTCGAACGTCGCATGGGGCGCGAAGACCTTCACCGCTTCGTCGACCGAAGTGCCGCGGTAGATCTCGCGATGAAAGCGGACCTCGGTCACGTGCCCGGCTCCTTCGTCGCTTTCTTCTTTCCGTATTTCTCTTCCCACGAGAGCGCGATCCCGAGCGGGTCTTCGAATGCTTCGTCGGTGAAGTCGAACTTCTCGAGATCGTCGAGTGTCGGCGCGCCCATCGCTCCGCCGAGCGCTTGCGCCGTCACCCCTTCGATGATCGCGCGGCTCTCTTCGTTGATCTTCGAGCGCCACGCGCACGACAAGAGCTCGTTCGCGAACTCGCCGACGAGCGCACGCAGCGCGCCTTCGGGCGGCTCGCCCTTCTTCCACGACAACGTCACGCGCGCTTCGGTTGGCGTCGGGCGATCGAGGAGGACGTAGCAGCGGTCGAGAAAAATGTACGAAGCGCCGTAGAGCGCGTCGAGCGGGTAGAGCGTCGCGTCGACGCGGATCGACACGGCGGCCGCACCAAGATCGACGGCGACGAGATCGTCGGGGAAGCCTTCCACGCGGTGGAGTGTAGCGCGCTCCGTGGCGCGGTATGCTTCGCCTCGCCATGAGCACCACCGAATCTTCCGCCCCCGGTCCCGCCACCGCGCCGCAAACGCCGGAGGCGAAGGCGCCCGGGCTCCCCGACATCGACGTCAACGAGTACGGAGGAAAGAAGGAGGGCGTGCGGCAGAGCATGAATCGCCGCCTCTTCATGCAGCTCCTCGTCTTCGACGTGCCGCCGGGTCGCGACGCCGACGACGTGACGACGCGCCTCGGCGACGCGCTTCGCTCTCGCGGCATTCCGGGCGTCGTCTACGCCGACACCATGGACCCGCGCGGCATCGGGCTCCTCACGTGGGCCGAGGATCCTGCGCGCTTCGTTCGCGACGTGCGGCCGCTCTTCGCGGCGGACTTTCTCCGCGACGTCGTCTTCCGTCAGGACATGGCAATGATCGGACGCACGTACTCGACCGGGCACGAGCCGGATCTCGGCTTCGTTCTGCTCGAGCGCCCGATCAAGAACGCGCTCGACGAGAACCTTCCGTGGCACGTCTGGTATCCGCTCCGTCGATCGGGCGCGTTCGCGAAGGTCGAGCCGATCGACCAGAGTCACATGATGCGCGAGCACGCTGCGATCGGCATGGCGTACGGCGCGAAGGAGCTCGCGCACGACATTCGCCTCGCGTGCCACGGGCTCGACGCGAAGGACAACGAGTTCGTCATCGGTCTCGTCGGCAAGGAGCTTCATCCGCTGTCGCACTTGGTGCAAGCGATGCGCAAGACGCGGCAGACGAGCGAGTTCATCGTGCAGATGGGACCGTTCTTCGTCGGTCACGTCGTGCAGCGGAGCAAGTAGCGCGCGCGGTCACGCCGCCGCACGCGCGTCGCCGTCGTCAGTGCTTCGATTCGACGATCTTGTGAAACGCTTCGTGCACCGCGGTGAACTTCGCGTCGAAGTCCGCGCGTCCGCCGGCCGCCTTCGTGCACTCGGTCTTCAAATCGCCGACCGCCGTGACGAGGCCTTGCGCTGCGGTCCGCGCCGCAGCGTCGCCGCCCTCCGGTGCTTCTTTGAGGACGTCCGCCGCGCGCTGCTCGAACGTCGCGGACGCGTCGCACACCTTCACTTCGCGCTCGGGCGATTTCGCCGCGTGCCACAACGGCGCGAGCACTTCGTGGAACTCGTGCGCCGCGCCGGTGAGCTTCGCGTGCCCGCCGCCCTTGTGATCGCCGTGCTGATCGCCGTGGCTGTTGTGCGCATCGGCCGGCGGAGGAGTCGAAGCGCCGCACCCGAGGGCAGCGGAGGCGAAGAGAGCAACGAACGAAGAGCGGAGGGAGAGGGTCATGGTGCGGGGTGTACCCGCTCACCCGCCATCCGCGCAACACCGAAACCCCGTCTGAAAATCGCGGTAGATCTCTCCGTGCGCCGTCGTCGCCGGGCGGCATCGGTTGCGTGCGGCCATCCACCATCCCCCTTTGAGCGCCGTGCGGTTGTTGCCGTTCATGACGTCGCGGAACGTCCACTCGTCGACGTTGCCGGACATGTTGCGGACGCCGAACGGGCTCGTGCATTCGGTGAGCGACGCGGACGGCTTGCGAAGATCGCGCGTTGCGCCGCGGGCGTCGAGGAGCTTCATCTGATCGAAGTTGCACTGCTTCACCGGCCGCTCGAGGCCGGTCGGATACGGGAGCATGTGCTCGCCCTCGCACGCGAAGTTCCATTCGCTCTCGAGGCAGAGTCGCTTCTTCGCGTCCTCGCACATCTTCTTCGCGTCGATCCACGACAAGTGCGTCGTGGGGAGCTTCTCTTCGGTGCGCGTGAACTCGTCGACGTCGATGCAGAATCGTTTGTGGACGCGCGCTCCGTGGCAGACGCTCGGCGCGAACGTGCGGCAGCGGCCCATCTCGGCGGCGGGGGGCTCCATCCAGACGAGGCAGTCCTGGCGGACTTCGGTGCAGTAGTCGCCTTCGACGGCGGCCATGTCGGGCGGGCAGGAGAGCGGAGGCGGGCCGGCGTCGACGGGCGTCGGTGGGGCCGCGTCGATCGGCGGAGTCGCGGCGTCGGGATCCATCGCGGTCGAGATCGAGGTCGAGGTCGGAGTCGAGGTCGGAGTCGAGGTCGAAGTCGAAGTCGAGGTCGAGGTCGAAGTCGAGGTCGAGGTCGAGGATGCAGGCGGCGGAGACGACGGTGACTGTGAGCTTGCGCAGCCCGCGACGACGATCAGCCCGACCGCGACCTTCATGCGAAGGGCCGGTAATACTCGTCCCATCGCGCGATCTCGTCGACGAGCCCGCGGCCGATGGACGTGGGGCGCGCGTGCGCGAGGATCGTGCTCGCGCCTTCGCGGTTGATGCGAACGATCTCCGCGAAGCGTGCGCGAAACGACGTCTGGTCTGCGAGCGGATGGCGCGCGTCGATCATCTTTTCGTAGATCCGCGCGACGGGAAGGAAAGCGTGCACCGCGAGGAGGACGCCATGGAGCGGCCGCGGATCCGGACGCACCGGCGACGAGTACAGCGGAGAGAACGCGTTCTCGATCACGCCATCGACCTCGAAGAGCGCGTTGAGCTTGTTGTGCGAAAACTCGTGGAGGATGGCCTCGACCATCGTCATGACGCTGGGATGGAGCGAGAGGTAGATGGTGCCGATCGCCTCTTGGTACGACGCCGAGAGGTGGCGCTCGGCGTACGCGCCGACGGGGATCATCTGCGGGCGGTAGAGCGCCATCTCGGCGTACAGCGCCGGCGCGTGCGTCGCGATGATCGCGAGCGCGGCTTTCAATGCGCTGGTCCACCGCTCGACGCTCTCGCCGCCGAGGTCGACGGCGTTTCCTTCTTTGTCGGGGTGCGCTTCGAGCATCGCGAGCGGGTTGTTGTCCTCGGTCGCGAAGACGATCTCGCCGTCGAGCTGGTGGTACGCGACGCGCACGCCGGGGTGGGCCGAAGTCGCGATGGTGTCGAGATCGATCGTGGTCGCGCCGGACGCGCGGTCGATGACGACGCGCCCCGCGCTGAACGTCATCGCGCGCGCGTCGGCCGGAACGTCGATCGCGACGCGCGCCGCCGACGAGAGGATGCGCTTCGGCAAGCGCGCGATGCGGATCGGTCGCGGAAGGGCGTGCGCGCGTGCGTGCTCGAAGCAGACCGAGGCGACGAGCTCGGCGGCGATCGCTTGCGCGTCGGCGCCCTTCTTCCCGCGGAGCGCGCGCACGAGGACGCCGATCTCCGGACGCCTCACGGCGCTCGCGAGCGCCCCGGTGTCGCCGCCGATCGCACCGCGCGATCGCGCCTGCACGATCGTCGTCGCCTCGTTGAGCGCGCGACCGATCGCGCGCGACAGGACGTCGTATGCCGTCTTCGATCCGTCATCGGGGATCGTCAGGTCGCGCGGTGGCGCAAGCGCGCGGCGTTGGCTCATGAGCTACATGCTATGCCATAGGCGATGTCGGCGCCGCGTCTGCTCCAGATCGCAGGCAATAGACGCTGGTTGGAGCTCGCGCTCGACTACCGCTGCAACCTCCGTTGCCTCGGGTGCCACGCTTGCCACGACGACGGGACACGCCTGTCGAGCCAGGACGCGGCGGGCCTGCTCCGCGAAGGGCGCGCGCGCGGGATCGCGTCGCTCTGGATCGGCGGGGGCGAGCCGACCCTGCGCGAGGATCTCTTCGCGATCGTGAAGACGGCGCGGACGCTCGGGTACGCGCGCGTGCTCGTGCAGACGAACGCGATGCGACTGGCGTACGCAGCGTATGCGGACGCGCTCGTCGCGGCGGGTGTGACCGACGTCAGCGTCAACGTGAAGAGCCATCGCGCAGAGACGCACGATCGTCTGAGCCGCGCCGACGGATGCCACGCGCTCGTCGTCGATGCGCTCCGCCACCTCGCGACGCGCGGCGTGGCCGTGAACGCGGATGTTCTCCTCGCGCGCTCGACGATCGCGGATCTTCCGGACGTCGTGCCGTTCTACGCGTCGCTCGGCGTGAAGCGCTTCGTGCTCTGGCTCTTGTCCGCGTCCGACGTCAACGAGCGCGACGTCGCCGACGAGATCCCGAAGATCGCCGATCTCGTCCCTCACCTCGCACGCGCCGCCGAAGCTGCGCGCGTCGCCGGAGTCGAGCTCGTCAGTCTGCACACGCCGCCGTGCACGCTTCCGCGCGAGCTCCGTCCGCTCTTCGAGCCCGCGTCATCGCTCGACCTCGTCGTCGTCGGTCCCGATGCGCGCGCGTTCGCGCTCGAGGATTCGCCGTTCGAAGGGGGCGCGTACGTCGCGACGTGTGCAGAATGCACCGAACGCTCGCGCTGCGGCGGACCGCGCGCCGACTACCTTCGCATGCACGGAGACGCTGAATTCTCGGCGATCGAACGGCCCGCGGCCCATCACGAGGTATGATCGACGCGCGGGATGAAGGCGCTCATCAAAGTCGGCTACGGGTGCAACAACCACTGCACCTTCTGCCACACGCTCGACGTGCGCCACATCGACGGCGACTCCGACGAGGTCGAGCGGAAGATCGATCGCGCGGCGCGACTCGGCCACACGATGGTCTGCCTCTCGGGCGGCGAAGTCACGATGCGCAAGGAGCTCCTGCGCTGGGCTGCGCGATCGGCCGCGCGCGGGATGGACTTCGGGCTCGTCACGAACGGACGCATGCTCGCGTACGAAGAGCTCGTCACGAAGCTCCTGAAGCATCGCCTTCGCTACGTGTACATGTCGCTGCACGGCGGCACGGCCAAGGTGCACAACTCGCTCGTTCGCGCGGACGCCTTCGTGCAGACGTTCGGCGCGGTGAAGAACCTCGCGGGGCGTGGGCTCGACTTCACGGTGAACACCGTCGTCACGCAGCAGAACGTCGACAAGCTGCGCGGCGTCGTCGACGTGATGCTTCCGTATCCTGACGTCGTGTTGAAGTTCTCGATGGTGCAGCCGAAGGGGGGAGCGGATCGCCTCTTCGATCAGATCATCCCGCGCGTGAGCGAGGTCGCGGCGCAGGTCAAAGATGCGATCGACTACGGGCTCGAGAAGAGCGATGGAAAGGCGCGCTACGCGCACGATGGGATTCCGTTTTGCCTCTTGCCGGGGCACGAGCATCGGTACGACGATCTGAAGACGCATCGGTTCGCGACGATGATCGAAATCGGCGAGCCGGATTTCTTTCCTGTCGACGATCGCGCGAAGGTCCAACCGAAAGAGTGCGATGCGTGCGCGCTGCGTGGACCGTGCCCGGGGCTGTATCGCGGGTACCGCGAGGTGCACGGCGATGGCGAAATCGCGCCGGTGACGACACGCGCGCGATCGAACTCGTTCACGTACGTGCGCGAAGGCGACGCGGGGGTGATTTCAGGCGGCGCGTGTCCCGTGCGCGCGGACGGCGTGACGCCGTGGGATCGCGGGCGGCATCTGTTCGTGCGCGAAGGCGATCGCGTTGCGCGCTACCGCACCGAGTCGCGCGACTTCACCGATCTCGAGATCGAGGCGACGAAGCACGCGCTCGGTCAGGTGTACGTCGACGCGTCGACCAAAGACGCACCCGACGACTTCGCGCGAGACCTTGTCGCCTTGACGCGAAGTGCCGTCTGCACGGATTGCTCGGCGCGCGACACGTGCGCGGGGCTCTTCGATCGCGTCACCGAGGATGTCTTCACGCGTGACGACGCGCGCGTGCGCCAGATCGTGGCGGATCTTCGCGGCGACGTCCTCGACATCGGATGCGGCGAAGGTCGCTACGACGATCTGCTCGCGCCGCTCGGCGAACGCGGCGACCTCTGCTACGTCGGCGTCGAACCGTCCCACGCGCGCGTCGAGTCGCTTCGCGCGCGATGGCCGTGGGCGGAGCTCCGTGTCGGCGACGCCGAGTCGATCGCCGACGTCGCGCGCTTCGATCACGTGCTCGTGCTTCGGAGCTGGAACCACCTCCGCGATCCCGCGCGCGCCGTCGCCGCGATCGCGCGCGCCCTGCGACCGGGTGGGACACTCACCGTCGTCGACAACGTCGCCTTCGGCCTCGTGCGCGAGCGCGATCACGCCGCGCGTGCGGAGAACGGCGGCGCCGACTTCGAGCACTTCCGAAACGACGACGCGGCGCACGCCGATGCGCAGATCGCGCCGCACGGCTTCGAGGTCATCGAGCGCCGCGACGTCGCGGTGGGCACGAGCAATCAGTGGCTCGTTCGGTACCGACGGTGATTTTGAACGGGAAGACGGGAAGTCTTCTAGAGCGGCTGCATCTGCGCGTAGCCGTGCGCTCGCACCTGGTTGATGTGCATGCCGTCGCAGCGCGCGTTCTCCGTGCACGACTTGCAGCGCAGTGACTTCGTGAAATAGCGCTCCGTGATGTAGCGGCGTGTGTAGCGGAAGATCTCTAGGTGGCCGTCGCGGGTCATCATCGCGGTGTCGAGGACGCGGCGCGGCGGGCGCGGCGCGCGGCCGAGGATGCACGCAGGGACGTTGTCGACGGGGACGGTGTGCGTGAAGCGTGCGAAGAAATCGCGGAGATCGACGTCGCGCTCGGCGGCTTCGGTGAGGCGCTCGTAGGTCGGCTGCGCGAGCGCGATGCGCGGTGAGACCGCGGCGAGCGAGACGAGCCACGCGGCGGTCTCGCGGGTGAGATCGACCGTCACCTCGAAGTCCGCGTCGATCGCGAGGAGCGCGGTCGCGTGCGCGACGTCGCGTGCGCGCGCGCGAAGGAGCGTGCGCGACGTCAACGTGCCGTGCGACGCGAGGCCGGCGTAGTCGTCGAGATCGAGCTCCACGCGATCGAGCTTCGCGAAGCGTGCGATCGCCGTCGCCGCCTGCTCGACGTTCGGCGCGCGCACGTAAATCGTCGTCGCGCCCGACGACGCGACGAGCTCGTCGAGCGTCGGCGTCGCGCGCTTCGTCGACGCACCGTTCGCGGCCGCGCCGTTCCCCGCGATCGGGAGCCTCCGCTTCGCTTCTTCCTTCGATCGCTTTGCGCTCGCCGGATCGCCGCCAAACGGCGCCGGTTGCGCAGCCTCCCACTCGGTGTCGACGCGCACGACATCGAAGGCGTGCTCGTCGACCGTCGCGATCACCCCTTCGAGCGTGTCGCACAGCCGCTGCAAGTAGCAGTACTTGCACCGCGCCGGATCGCGGCAGTCGAGCCAGATCCCTTCGTCGAGGAGCCGCGCGTACTCCTCCTTCCGACCGCGGACCTCGTCGTTCAGCTTGTACGGATCCTGAATGAGGTGCTCGTACCCTTCGAGGTGCTGCGGCGGAAATCGGTTCATCCAGATGTGAACGTCGGGGCGCTTGGAATACGCGAGCGCCTCTTGGATGTACGGACGCATCTCTTCGAGATCGTAAAAGAGCGTGTCGCGTCCGTCAGTGAACGCGCGGCCGAACGGAACGACTTGCAGCAGGTCGAACTCGCCGACGCCGAGCTCCGTGAACATGCGGAGCATCTCGGGGAGCTGCTTCACGTTGCCGCGGTTGACGACGACGTCGATGTTCACGATCGGTCGTCCGTCGGCGAGCGCCGCGCGTAGCCCCGTCATCTCTTCTTCGAACGCGCCCTTCGTTCCGACGAGCGCGTCGTGCACCTTCGCGTTCGGTCCGTGAATCGAAAAAGTTATCTCGGAGAGTCCGGCGTCGAGGCAGCGCTTCAAGAAGTCGCCGTACGAGAAGAGGCGGCCGTTGGTGACGGTCTGGATCTTTCGGTAACCGGCGCGGGCGCCGAGCTTGATGAAGTCGACGTAGCTCGGGTGAATCGTCGGCTCGCCGCCGGAGAGAATGAGGCGCGTCGCGCCGGCGCGACGGCCGTCGAGGATCTGTCGTTTCACCTCTTCGCGATCGCGCATCGTGCCGTCGTGCGTCTCGGAGTCGAGGCAGAAGACGCAGTGGTCGTTGCAGTCGAACGTGAGGCGGACCCAGTTGCGCTTCTCGTGCGCGGCGTCCTCGTGCGAGCGCGTCTTGTCGGCGCCCGAGTCGGCGGCGCGGTCTGCCACACCGGCGGCGTGCATCTCCTCGGTGAGCATCGCTACTAACTATGTCACGTCCGCGGCAGTATGCGGCCCCCCGACGCGCTACGATGCGTGAATGGCGCGCGTTCTCGTCGTTCATCCGCCGATGACGATCGCGCGCGACTTCATCGACTATCCGTACTTCGCGGACCTCGGCGTCGTGCAGCTCGCGGCGGTGCTGCGCGCGCGCGGCGACGACGTGACGCTCGTCGATGCGTACGCGCTCGCGCGATCGTCGCTCGTGTGGCGCGACGACGGACGCGCGCACCTCGGCGCGCCGGTGACCGACGTGCTCGAGCGATGCCAAGCCGCGCTCGACGGGTGCGATGCGATCGTCGCCTCTTACACGCCGTTTCATCGGCCGCCCGAGCGTGACGACGTCCTCGGCGATTTCGTCGAACGCCTTCGCAAGCTCGCGCCGACGACGGCGATGGTGCTCGCGGATCTCTATCAATCCGGTCAGCACTACGTCGAAGCGGACGGCGCGCGCGTCCTCGCGAGTTATCCGGAGATCGACGCCTGGGTGAAATACGAAGGCGAGGTGAGCGTGCCGCTCGTCGTCGACGCGGCGGCTCGCGGCGAGCGCCCGAAAGGGATCGTGCGCGGCGAGGAGATCGCGTCGCTCGATTCGCTCCCTGCGCCGGCGTGGGATCTCGTCGATCTCGCCGCGCTCGATCGATTCCACGCGGCCATCGTCCGCAACCTCGGACGCGGCGCGTGGGCGTTTCCGATCGACGGACGAACGCTGCCGATGGTCACCTCGCGCGGATGTCCGTTCCGTTGCGCGCACTGCAGCTCGAACCCGGGACGCGCGGACGGCACGCCGAAAACGCAGCGGCGCGTGTCGATCGAACGATTGCGCGCGCACATGACCGAGATCGCGCGCGTGCATCGCGCGTCGCGCGTCGAAGTCCTCGACGAGCTCGTCAACGTCAGCGAACGCCACTTCGACGGCTTCCTCGAGATCGTCCGCGATCTCGATCTCCGCTTCGACGTCCCAAACGGAATGCGCGCCGACTACCTCGAGCCGCGTCACTTCGCGGCGATGCGCGGGCGCGTGACGACCGTGAGCGTGAGCGCGGAGAGCGGCGTCGAGCGTGTCGTTCGCGACGTCGTCGGCAAGCAGCTCGACCTCGGCGCGATCGTCCGCGCGGCGGAGAGCGCGCACGCGGCCGGCGTCCCGCTGATGATCCACTACATCATCGGCCTCCCCGGTGAAACGGCCGAAGAGGTCAACGGCACGCTCGCGTTCGCGCACGATCTCTTCACGCGCTTCGGCGCCGAGCCGGCGGTGCAGTTCGCGACGCCGCTCCCCGGCACACAGCTCGCGAAAGGGCGCGCGCTCCCGATCGTCCGTGATTGGGGGCCGCATTTCCAAACCGAGCCGAGCCAACCCGGCGCGCTAGTCTCGTCCGACGATCTCAAGCGCTTCAAGCACACGTTCGACTCGCTCATCGGCGCGTCGCGCGGCCCGCGCAAAGTGATCATGAACGTGACGTACGTCTGCAATAACCACTGCACGTTCTGCGCGGTCGGCACGCGGACGCAGATCGACGGGCATCCGACGCGGCAGCGCGAGTACCTCGCCGAGTACCGCGCGCAAGGCGTGCGGATGGTCGACTTCGATGGCGGTGAGCCGACGCTCAATCCGGAGCTCATCCCGCTCGTGCGTTACGCGCGGCAGATCGGCTACGAGCGCGTCAACGTCACGACGAACGGACGACTCTGTTTCTACGAAGCGTTCGCCGCGAAGCTCGTGCGCTCCGGCCTGACGACGCTCCTCTTCAGCGTGCACGGTCCCGACGCGCGCACGCACGCGCAACAGGTCGGCGTGGCCGAGGCGTTCGATCAGACGATCGGCGGGATCAAGAACTGCGTTCGCCTCGCGCCGCGCGGCGTCGAGATCGGAATGAACATCACGCTGACGAAAGGGAACTACGAGAAGCTCCCCGAGGTCGCCGAGCTCGCGCTGTCGCTCGGGCTCCCGTGGCTGAACATTCAGTTTCTGACGCCGTTCGGACGTGCGACGTCGTCGGTCGCGCCGGATACGCAAGCGGCGGCGAACGTGTCCATGAAGGTCATCGATCGCTTTCGCGATCGGATGAAGATCCAGATCATCAACCTGCCGTTCTGCTTCATGCCCGGATACGAGGAGCACATGATGGGCGATCTCGCGAAGCTCGAGCGCCACATGATCTTCGTGAACAACGAGACGGTGAACCTCGCTGCGTACCTCGCCGAGCGACGCACGCACAAAGCGCAGTGCGCGCCGTGTCCGCATCGCGTCTTCTGCGGCGGGTTCTACGAGCTCGAGTCGGTGCCGGAGCCGGCGTGGCTCATCGCGCCGGAGGATTTGCTTCGACCGGCGCGCGTCCTCGGGAGCTGAGCGAGCCGACGCCGCCGAGTCTTCGGAACGCCGCGCCGATCGCGCGCGCGTCGAGACCGAAGATGAGATCGCTCTCTTGGTACGGGCTGATCGCGCAGCCGGGGCCCGCTTTCGGTCGCGGAAGATCGAGGAACGCGCGCGCGAAGCCTACGTCGCGTCCGTTCGCGTACGCGTGATCGCCGGACGTGAGGTGGCACGGGACGACGACGCCGTCGGGCATCACGGTGCCGAAGTAGCGGCCGGCGTGGCAGCGCGAGCAATCGCCGAACGTCGGACCGCGCGCGAGACGTTCGAGGTATCCGGGTGACGCGCCGACGGGGAATCCTTCGGCGCGCGCGCGTCCGAGGCGCGCGGCGATGTCGGCGTAGATTCGCGGGCCGAGCGCCGCGTCGAGGCCGCGCGCGTGCGCGAAGCAGTCTTCGTAGGCCGGTTGAAAGTAGGCCCAGAAGCCGTGGCGGCGCGCGAGCGCGAGGACGTCGTCGATGACGTTCAAGTTTGCGTGCGAGAGAACCGTGATGGTCGCGGTGGCGAGTCCGCGAGTGCGCGCGGCTTCGAGGACGGAGACGACGCGTGCGTACGATCCGCGACGGCGTCGGACGAGATCGTGGATTTGCTCGGGGCCGTCGAGCGAGACGACGAGCATGTCGAGCGCGTCGGCGAGCTCGTCGATGCGATCGCCGGCGAGCCATGCGTTCGAGTTGAGCGACGTCGTGAGGCCGCGCGACCGCGCGTGACGAATGATGTCGAGTGCGTCGCGACGGAGGAGGGCCTCGCCGCCGCTGAAGCTCGCGCGCTGGAGGCCGACCTCGGCGAGCTCGTCGATCGCGCCGCAGAACTCGGCGGTCGTCATCTCGTCGCCGGCGGCGGACGGGATGTCGCAGTAGTCGCACTTGAAGTTGCATCGGTGCGTGAGGATGAACGTCATCGAGAACGGGAGCGATCGGCCCGCAGCGCGCGCGAGGCCGAGGCGCACGGTGCGTCGCGCGGAGGCGAGCGTGTTCATCGCGCGACCGACGCGACGATGAAGAGAGCCGCGCCGGCCGCGAACGACACCCAGCGATGAACGACGCGGCGACGCGCCCACGTGCCACGCGCGCACGCGCACGCCGTCGCGGCCGCGAACGCCGCCGCTGCGGTCCAGCCGAGCGCCGACGACGGTGCGAAGCGCGCGCACGCCACGACTCCGCCGGCGCCGAGCGCGAGGATGATCGCGGTCGTCGCCGGAGAGCCGAGCGCGCGCGCCGTCGTGAGCGCGTGCGCCGCTTCGTCTTCCGTTGCATCGGCGCGTTCGTGGAGGAGCTGGTTCTGCAGAAGGAGCGCGACGAACGCGATCGCGAGCGACGCGAGCGCGGCGGGGCGACTGTCGCCGATCGCGAAGAAGAGGAGCGGCGCGAAGATCCCCGCGTTCAGCAGCGTGCCGATCCCCGGCACGGTCTTGAGGCGCGGGCCGACGCTGTAGACCGTCGACGATGCGAGCGAGATCGCGACCGCCGCGAACGCCGCCGTGTGCGCGGTCGCGGCGAGCGCGAGCGCCGCCACCGCGGTGAACACGACCAGCGCCGTGACGCTCGTCGGGCACGCGCCCCCAGCGAGCGGATTCTTCCGTGCGTCGAGATCCGTCGCGCGATCCGAGATCGCGTTGAGGCCGTATCCGAACGCGAGCGCGAGCGTACCGAGCGCGACGCCGCGTGCGACGCGGAGCGCGACGTCGACGTTCGGCGACGCGATATCCGACGTGCCGATCGCCGCGAGCGGAAGCACGACGAAATGCGCCCACTGCCTCACGCGGAGCGACGCGAGCGCGACGCCGCGCCCTGCAGCGACCTGCGTCGAGACGACCGAGCGCGCGGGCGACGCCATCCCCTCAGTATACACTCGGATGGTGGAGCAGCCGGCGCGCACCCAGAGCGTGGTCACGAACATGCGGTGCAACCACGCCTGCACGTACTGCACGAGCCGAAGCGCGACCGACGACCGTGCGTTCATCCGCGCCGACGCGGTCCGCGAGCGCATCGATGCGGCGCTCGCGGGCGGCGCGCGCGAGATCGTCTTCACGGGCGGCGAGCCGACGATGCGGAGCGATCTCGCGGCGCTCGTGGTCCATGCGCGCGCGGCCGGCGCGGAGCGCGTTGCGATCGAGACGAACGCGGCGCTCGTCGACGACGCGCGCGCCCGTGAGCTCGTCGGCGCGGGACTCGACCTCGCGCGCGTGAACCTCGCGGGTACCGACGATCGCGTCGATCGGATCACGCGCGATCCCGGCGGCTTCGCGCGCACTCTTGCCGGCCTCGACGCGCTCGCCGGCGCGGGCGTCGCGATCGAAATCCTCGCTGCGATCGTCCGCTCGACCGCGCCGCTCCTCCCGGCGCTTCCCACGTTTCTCGCCGAGCGCGCGAACGTCGCGCGTGCACTCCGCGCGATCGAGCTCGTCGTCCCGATCGTCGCGCCCGATGACGCGGAGCTCCTCGCGTACGACGAGGTCGCCGCCGTCGTTCTCGCGGTCGAGCGCTCGGCGCGTGCCGCAGGCATCGCGCTCCGGATGAACCCCGGTGCCGACATTCCGCCGTGCATGTTCCCGCGCGCGTCGCGCTCGCGCACGATGCATCTCTACGCGCTGACTCCGGGCGTTCCGCGCCGGGCCGCGCACACGCACGTCGCGAGCTGCGCAGAGTGCGTCGTCCGCGATCGCTGCTCCGGCTTCGCCGACGCGTACCTCGCGCGTCATGCGCCGCCGACGATCACGCCGATCAAGGACGAACGATCGCGCCGTCGCCTCTCGCTCATGACGAGCGTCCCCGAGCAAATCGCGCACGAGCTCGTCACGCGCAGTCTCTTCGCCGACGACGACGGCAAGCCCGCGTACGACGAGATCGTCCGCGTGAACTTCCACTGCAACCAGTCGTGCACGTTCTGCTTCGTCTCGACGCATCTCCCCGCCGCGGCCGACGACGTCGTCGAGACCGCGATCCGCGAAGCCGGCGCGCGCGGATCGCGCATCGTGATCTCGGGCGGCGAGCCGACGCTCAACCCGCGCATCGTCGAGTACGTGCGCCTCGCCGCGTCCGTCAGCACGCTCCCGGTGTCGCTCCAGACCAACGCGATTCGCCTCGACGACGCCGAGCTCACGCGCGCGCTCGTCGACGCCGGCGTCGGCGAGGCGTTCGTCTCGCTCCACGGATGCACCGCCGAAGTCTCCGACGCGATCACCGAAGCGCCGGGAACGTTCGCGCGGACCGTCGTCGGCATCGACAACCTCGCTGCGACGCGCGCGCGTCTCACGCTCAACTTCGTCATCTGCGAGAAGAACCGCGCGCAGATCGTCGATTTCGTCCGATTCGTCGCCGCGCGCTGGCCGAGCGCGCTCGTCAACGTGTCGTTCGTCGCGGCGTCGACCGACGTCGTCCCGCGCGATCGCGCGCTCATCCCGCGCTACTCCGACGTGCTCCCCGTCCTCGCCGACGCCGTCACCGAAGCCGCGCGCCTCGGCGTGAAGCTGCTCGGGTTCGAGTCGATGTGCGGCATTCCGCTGTGCCTCGTCCCGTCGTCGCTCGACGGGATCGCGCTCGCCGAGATCCCCGCCGGCTTCGATCGCGGCGAGTTCTTGCGCGCCGACGCATGCCGCGGATGCCGGTACGAGACGACGTGCTTCGGGATCCGGCGCGGGTACGCGGAGCTGTACGGGACGAGCGAGCTTCGCACCGTCGCGGTGGTCGGCGAATAGCTGCATACTCCCAGCATGCGTACCGCGGGGGTCTCGGTCGCGTGCGCTCTCGCGCTCGTCGCGTGCGGAGCGATCGTGCACGCGTGCGGCGGAAGCGGCGACAGCGGAGGAGCTCCGACGTCCGACGCGTCGACGGGTGACGCCGCGCCCGAAGCCGCGCCGATCACCGAGCCGCTCGCGTGCGTGAAGTCGCCGACGCCTGCGCCGTTTCCGAGCGGCGCGTGCGAGTCGCCGAAGCCGACGCAGACCGATTCGTTCGACGAAGCGCTGACGAAGATCGGAATCGATCGCTGCTCGCTCGCGCTCCTTCCGAACAACGTCGCGAAGGGGCTCATGGTCGCGGGCGATCCGCGTCGCATGACGGACTTCACGGCGGTGCATCTGCATCCGCTGCGATTGCCTGCGTACGGAGCGGAGACCGCGTCGTGGCTCGACGCGGCGGTCGCGGGCGCGAATCCGGTTTCGTCGGCGATCGCCGCGGCGGCGGTGCGACGTGGAACGCCGATCGCCGACTGCCCGGATCCGGCGTGGGCGATCGTCGACGGGAACGACGCGGCTCCGCTCGCGAGCGTCGTCGCGGAGATCGCGATCGCCACCGGCGCCGACTTCGACGCGGCCGCGGCGATCGTCGCGGTGAAGGGGGTGCCGCTCGACTTGCAGCGCGCGCTCGTCGCGATCGTCCGCGCGATCGGCTACGGCGCGCGCGACATCGCCGACGCGCGCGCCCCTGCGATGCCGGCGCTCGCGCAGCTCAAGCTCGTCCCCGCGTGGGTCATCGGCACCTACCGACTCGACACGAGCGCCGCCACGCTCGCCGCGCTCGACGGCGTCGACGTCGGCAAGATGGCGCTCGCCGCGAACCGAATCGCGTCCGCCGTCGAGAGCGCGAAGCTCGATCGCTTCGCCGGTACCGACACTGCGCCGCTCGATCTCGACACACCGTTCGGACCGATCGTGCTGCGCGGAAAGAACGCCGACACGTACATGCCCGGCGGCAAAGCCGAGACATCGTCGCTCGTCCTCGATCTCGGCGGCGACGACACGTACCGCGTCGCGGTCGCCGCCGCGACGTGGGCTCGACCGGTTTCGATCGCCATCGATCTCGGCGGCAAGGATCTCTACGGCTACGTCGAGAAGCCCGTCTCCGGCGACATGATCGGGCATCGCTTGCCGAGCGACGGCGGCGGACGCCAACAAGGAATCACCGCGTCGCGCACGCTGCGGCAAGGCGCCGCGAACCTCGGCATAGCCCTTCTCTTCGATCTCGGCGGCGGCAACGACACGTACCGATCGCTCGCGGTGTCGCAAGGCGTCGGCGTGCACGGCGTCGGCGTCCTCTACGACGACGGCGGCGACGACGCGTACACTTCGGAGGCGCTCTCGCAAGGCGCCGCCGCGTTCGGCATCGGGCTCCTCCTCGATCGCGCCGGCAGCGACAAGTACGTCGCGTACAACACGTCGCAGGGCTTCGGCTTCACGAAGGGCTTCGGCGCGATCGCCGATCTCGCCGGCGACGACAGCTACTACGCCGATCCCGGAGACCCTTCGCTCGGCGGCGACGCGATCTATCCGAACGGACAGCTCCCGGGTCCGCCCAACTCGACGCTCATCGCGAACACGTCGCTCTCGCAAGGATGCGGCTACGGCTTTCGTCCCGACAGCCCGAACCCCGGATTTCAATTCGCGGGCGGGATGGGCGTGCTCCGCGACGCCGCCGGCAACGACGCGTACACGGTTAGCGTCTTCGGTCAGGGATGCGCGTTCGCGATGGGGATCGGTCTCTTCTTGGAAGGCGCGGGGAACGACGTCTACGAAGGGCTCTGGTACGTGCAAGGCGCGAACGCGCACACCGCGGTGAGCCTCTTTTGGGATGCCGCCGGCAACGACAAGTACAACCCGACCTTTCCGATTCAATCGACGTCGATCGGCGTCGGCCACGATTTCTCCGTCGCGGTTCACTACGACGCCGACGGCGACGACACGTACAAAGGCCCGAACCTCTCGCTCGGGAGCGGCAACGCGAACGGCATCGGCGTGCTCGTCAACGTCGGCGGCGTCGACGTGTTCAACGCGGCGTCGATCAACACCCTCGGCGCGGCGAACGTCACCGAGGTCGCGAGCGGCAGTCGATTGACGGTGGCGACGATCGGCGTCTTCGTGAAGGCGAAGGGGAGCGGGAGCTACGTCGTCGGCGGGATGGATGCAGGATACACGGGTAGCGCGTGGAGCTATGCGCCGAACATCGGCGACGGCGGCGCGCCGCAGTCGGGCGAGAAGAGCGTCGGGATCGATCGGCCGAGCGGCGCGGCGGTGTTGCCCTAGTCAGTGCGCGGCGTCGCGTGCGATCGCGTCGAGCGCCCAGAGGAGCTCGGCGAGCTGGGCGGCGTCGAGCTTGATGACGAGCTTGAGGACGCTCCCGCCGCTGCTCGCGGGGACGACGAAACACTCGGCGACGAAGCCGCCGGTGCGCGCGCGAGATACGCGCACTTGGAGCGAGCGATCGTCGGCGGCGAAGCGCGCGTCGGTGTCGCCGCCCTCGTCGAGCGCAAGGAGAGCGTCGCGAAAGCGCTCGAATTCGCCGGCGCGGAGCGTCGCGCGATCGCGTGCGTTCACGCCGGCGGCGCTCGCGGCGAACGTCGCGTCGACCGCGCCGTCGTCGCGCGCGGCGAGCGCGATCTCGAGGTGGTCCCCCTTTCGCGCGCCGATTCGAAACGTGTCCACGCCTCGAAGGTACCTCGCCGCCGCGCGTTTGGCCGTCGCTACGGCACGTGCTCCGTCGCCGCGTCGCCCTCGATGCCATCGGGCGCTCTGCTCGCGGTCGTCTGCGGAAGCGCGCCGCCGATTCCTCCCGCGCCGCCTGCGCCGTGCGCGAGCGTCGTTCCGTCGGATGAAACGGGCGGCGCACCCGAGTAGACGAGCGCGTACGACGGACCACCGTTTCCACCTGCGCCCGCGCCGCCGTCTCCGCCGTTGCCTCCTGCGCCGCCGTTGCCTGCTGCACCGATCGCACCGCCGAGTCGCGCGCCGCCATCGGCGCCTGTGCCGCCGTTTCCTCCGTAGCCGGCGTCTCCGCCTTTGCCTCCGTTGCCGCCCGATCCCGACGTGAGCGTCACCGTCGCGAGCGACACGCTGCTCGACCAGACGACGAGCGCGATCGATGCGCCGCCCCCTTTGCCTCCGTGTCCAGCGCCGCCTCCGCAACCGCCGGCGCCGCCCGCGCCTCCGCTCGCGCCGATGCAACCGGACAACGCCGCCGCGCTGCTCGCGCCGCCTCCACCTCCGCCCTGTCCGACGTGTCCTGCGCTTCCGTCTCCGCCGGCAATCGGCGCGTACCCGGTCGCGGAAAATCCGCCGCTCGCTTGCGCCGGCGCGCCTGCGCTTCCGGCGAGCCCTGATGATCCCGGTGCACCGGGATGTCCTGCCGTGCCCATCCCCGACGATCCCGCGCCCGCGTTCGCGACGCCCGGCGGATCGACGCTCGCGTTCGGCATCCCCGATTCGCCGTCCGAGCCGGCGCTCGCGAGGAGCGACTCGCCGCCGGGTCCACCGTGCGATCCGCACGCCGATGGCGACGACCACGCTCCGCCGGAATGGAACGCCGGCGCGCTCGTGCACGTCGCGGCGGTTCCTTGTTGCGTAGAGCCGGGCGCGCTCGCGTTCGCGCCGTTCGCGCCGACCGTCCCCGCCGAGCCGGTCGCGCCGTTGGCCGCGGCGAGGGTCACGCGACGGAGCGCGACGCGTGCGCTGTTCGACACGATCATCGCGATGCTGCTCTCGCCGGTGGACGTGCCGTCGTGTGCTTCGACGCTGACATCGTGGAGCGTGAGCCCGAGCACGAGGCCTTTCACGACGACGACCGCGCCGCCCTTCGACGGCGTGATCCGCGCGCGCAGCGTCGCCTGATACGACCAGTCGGCGGTCGTGCACTCGAAGCCGCCGTAGATCCTGACGCCGTCGACGGCGGCGTCGATGGCGAGCGTCTCCGCGAACGTGCCTCGGTCGGCGCAGAGGTAGACGCGCTTGCCCGCGGTCTTCGCGGCCTTCATTGCGGCCGCGATCGACGCGAACGGACGACGACGCGTCCCCGTGCCGTCGCTCGCGCCGTCGGGCGACGCGAAGACGCCGAAGTGCTCGTGTATGGTGCACGCATCTTCCGACGGGGCCGCCTTGCCGTCGCACGCGGGATCGACCTCGTCGATCGGCATCTTGTCGTTGCTCGCGCGGTCGGCGCCGTCACCGCCGTCGCCACCGTCGCCGTCGTGGCCCGCGTCGGTGCTTCCGATCGGCGCGGCGCATGTGTTGCTGGCGGAGCAATCTGAAGCCGACGAGAAGCAACCAGGTACGAACGCAACGAGAGCGACGACGCCACTCGCGACCACGCGCACGCGCATCAGAACTTCCCCGTGAGCTGGAGGCCGCCCGTCCCCGCGCCGACCATCGGAGACGGACGTACCGTCGCCGTCCACCCGTGCTTCTCCGGGCCACGCGCCGGCCACACGACGTACGCGATCGTCGCGACCGCGGCCGCGCCCGCGACGACGTAGCCCGCGACGGCGAGGTTCGCGTACGTGTCACGCGCCGCGAGCGCGTCGTGCAGCGTCGAGCAGTCGCGCGCGTAGAGCGGCGACGGTGCCGTGCACGCCGACGACGCGCCGCCTGCCTGGTGAATCGACGCCTGCGCGCGGATCGCGGAGTTGGCGTTCGCGTTCGCGACGAGGTTCAGCGCGAGCGCAGTGGTGAACGCGACGAACGCGATCGACGCGCCGCCGAGCATGAGCGGCGTGCTCCGCGAGCGTGGCTCGGTCGGCGGCGGGATCGGATCGACGGCGGCGTCGTACCCAATCGCGTCGGCGCGCAGCGGAACGACGCGCAACACGAGCGCGGTCACCTCGCCGGCCTTCACGTCGATCTCGCGTCGCATCGGCGCGCGCCCCGGCGTCTGCGCGGTGAACGTATGCTGTCCCGGCGCGACGAAGATCGGATCGGCGAACGGCGCGTGACCGAGCGCGAGCCCGTCGAGCGTGACGTTGGCCTCTTGGACGTCGATCTCGATGCCGATGGTAGCGACGCGCGCGCGCGCCGCATCGAAGAGCGTCTGCGCGCGCAGCCGTTCGTCGTCCGTCCCCGCGCTCCTGCGCACGATCGGCGAGAGCAGCGTCGCAACGTCGCCCGGGCGATCGGATTTCGCCTCGCACTCCGCGAGCGCGATCGTCTTCGCCGGTGGCGCGTCGCGCGTCCACGCCACGCGCATCGGCGCGCAAGCGTCCACGCTCGGTGGAACGGGAGGGACCGATTGCGCGAAGGCGGGGCGCGCTGCCATACCGAAAGAGAGAAGCGAGAAGAAGAGAACGAAGGTCAATCGCGTCATCGAACGCGACACAAAGCACCCCGCGTGCCCGAGCGCGTGACCCGCATGGCGCGGAGATCGCGCGCGTCGCCGCGCCCACCTTCGCCATCTTGTCGCGCCGAGCGCCACCGAACGTCGCTCGCGTGCAATCTCGTCATCGCGATCTCATTTGCACGTCGCGGGATTGGCGAGCACGCATGTCCCAGCGCGTCCGCCGCAAGGCGCGTGAACGCGCGATGACCGCGCGTCGCGAGTCAAGGCGGAGCGATGGCCGCGCGCACCGCTTCGAAGCGCTCGTTCGGGACGACGATCGTCAGGTTGTAGTGTGCAACCTTCCACGTGCCGCCTTCGAAGCGCACGACCCCCGATCCGCGCGCGGGGCCGAGCTTCTCCGTCGCGAGATCTTCGTCGAACCACGCGAGCGTCCCGTCGGAGGACATCACGATCGCGCGCCTCGTCGCGCGGAAGGCCCACGCTTTTCCTTTGGCGAAATGCGGATGCGCGTACGCGCGGAAGGCAGGGACGTCCCAGCGCTCGGTCGCGTCGGTGCCGAGGAAGACGCCGTCGCTCGCGAAGTGCGCGAAGTAGCGCGCCTCGTCCGCGTGCGCTGCGGCGTCGTGCATGTCGTCGAGCGCGATCGTGATCGCGCGCTTCGCCGCGTCGCGATCGATCGGCGCGACCGCGACGGGCGCGGGAGGAATCGTGCCGCCGCACGCCGCCGATGCGATCGAGGCTGCGGCGAGGAGAACGATCGCCGTGCGGCGCATCACAGCGCCGTGAACGCGTGCGCGCCGCGGATCCCGCGTGACGCGAACCACCGCTCCGCCGCGCGCATGTGCAGCGGAAACGCGAACACGTCACCGAGACCGTCCGGCCCGAAGACCGCTCCGCGTTCGGACACCTCGTGGTTCGGCGGAAGCGGCGGGAGCGAGCGCGCGTCGGCGACCGGCGCGACCGAGAAGAGGAGAATGCGGTTCGGCTTCGGATCGGTCGACGTGAACCAAAACGGTTCGAGCTTCATCGCGTCGATCGTGACGCCCGCTTCTTCGCGCACTTCGCGCGCCGTCGCCTGCTCGATCGTCTCGTGGTCTTCGGCGAAGCCACCGACGAGCGCGAGCAGTCCGCGCCGCGGCTCGATCGCGCGACGAATCACGAGGAGCCCCGTGCGCCCACCGTGATCGATCGGCGCGAGCACGACCGCGACCGGAATCGGGTTCGACCAGATGGTGACGGCGCACGCGGCGTTCGCGCACGTCCGTGGATACGCGAGCGGCGCCGAGTACGCGGTGCCGCAGAACGAGCAAAACGAATCCTTCACGCGGTTCATTCGATCTCTCTCCTCAATTGGGAAGTCGCACCAGCTCGCGCACACGACCGCGCACGCCTCCGGCCGCGCGCACAGCGTCGCTTCGCCGGAGCACCTTCATCGTCAACCCACCTTGCGGTGCCATCGTGATCGCGACGCGCGGATCGACCTTCGCGTCTTCGGGCATCTCGAGACGGAATTTCTGGAGGAGCGTCGCGAGGACGATCTTGATCTCCATCGTCGCGAACGACGCGCCGATGCACATCCGCGGTCCCGCGCTGAACGGGTTGTACTCGTAAACGCTCGGTTTGATCGTCTCCCAACGTCGTGGCCGAAAGAGATCCGGTTCGGAGAAAACAGCCGGATCGTGGTGCATGTGGAAGATGCTCAGGAAGAGCTCGCTCCCGGCGGGCAGGCGATGCCCCGCGAGCTCGGAGTCCTCGGCGACGATCCGCGGGTGCATCGGCACCGGCGGAAGAACGCGCATGCTCTCTTTGACGACCGCGTCGAGGAGCGGCAGCTTCGCGAGATCCTCGACCGTCGGCGCCGCGCCGCGAAGCACCGCGTCGAGCTCGTCTTCGAGATCGCGCGCGATCGAGGTGTGCTGCGACAAGAGGAGGAGCGTCCACGCGAGCGCGTTCGTGCTCGTCTCGTGCCCCGCGGCGAAGATGACGCCCGCGTGCCCGATCAGATCGTCCTCGTCGAGCGCGCTCCCGTCCTCGTCGCGCGCCGCGATGAGCGTCGACAGCATGTCGGCGCCGCCGCCTCCCCGCGCGCGTTTGTCGCGGAGGATCGCCATCGTCTCTTTGTCGATCGCGTGCGTGAGGTTCAGAAAGCGATGGTACGGGAGCCCGGGCACGTCGGCGCGGAGCAGCTGCATCACCGGCGAGAACATCGTCATGAGCCAGCTCTGCATCAAGCGCGCGAGCGCGATCCCGCGATCGCCTTCGTCCTCGCCGAAGAGCGTCTTGGTCGCGACGCGCAGCGTGAGCTCGGTCATGTCGTTGTGGACGTCGCGCTTCTCGCCGACGCGGTAGCGCGAGAGCATCTCTTCGGTGATGCGGACCATGTCGTCGCGGTAGGCGTCGATGCGCGTCTTGTGGAACGCCGGCATGAGAAGGCGACGGTGGCGTCGATGCTCGTTGCCGTTGACGTGGAAGAGGCCGGTCATCGTCCGCATGATCGGCTTCTCGCGCTCGGTGACCTCGCGACCGGTCGGGTAGAGGCGGCCGGGGAGGGCGATCATGTGGTAGCGATCGTGCTGCGTGAGCACCTCGCGATTGATGTCGGCGCCCGTCGCGAGCACGACGCCGGCGCCGGTCGCGGTCGCGAGCGTCCCCGTTCCCCAACCCGGTCCCGGGTTCACGATGTGCACCGGCGCCCGCACGATCGACGCGACGTTCCCGTAGCGCGCGAAGATGCGCCCCGCGTTCACGAGCGGATCGCGCAGGTAGCGCAGAATGTTGCCGCGGGCGCCGACGCCCCACATCGGGCTCGGACCGGGCGCGGACGAAATCGGGATGGCGGAGGTCATCGGGCGGAAAGCATAGGGGCGATCGGGCCGGACGAGCAGAGGCGCACGCGAACCGGCGCATCGACGCCCATTTGACCGCCGGTCGGCTCGGCTTACGCTCGATGCATGGCCTTAGGGCAACGCGTCGCGGGGCGCTTCGAGCCCATGGAGATCGCGGGCTCGGGCGGCATGGGTGTCGTGTACCGCGCGTTCGATCACCAGACGCAGACGACGGTCGCGCTCAAGGTGTTGCGGAGCTGGGCGCTGAGCGGCGGGCCGAGCATTCGGGAGCGGTTCGCGCGAGAGGCGCGCGCGCTCTTGCAGATCCGTCATCCCGCGGTCGTCGGGTACGTCGCGCACGGAGCGACCGACGAGGGCGATCTCTTCCTCGCGATGGAGTGGCTCACTGGCGAAGATCTCTCGAAGCGGCTCGCGCGCGGTGTCCTCTCGCCCGACGAGACCGTGACGCTCGGGATGAAGCTCGCCGACGCGCTCGGCGCCGTGCATCGCTGCTCGCTGGTGCATCGCGATCTCAAGCCGGGCAACGTGTTTCTCGTCGACGGACGCGTCGACGACATTCGCCTCCTCGATTTCGGTCTCGTGCGAATCCTCGGCGGCGCGCCCGCGCTCACGAGCGCGAACACCGTGCTCGGCACGCCGGCGTACATGGCGCCGGAACAGACGCGCGCTGGTCGTCCGATCGACGCGCGCAGCGACGTGTATTCGCTCGGCTGCTTGCTCTTCGAGTGCGTCACCGGGCAACCGCCGTTCACCGGCGAAAACAGCTTCGCCGTGCTCGCGAAGATCGCGTTCGACGATCCTCCGCGCCCGACCGATCTGCGTCCGGATCTGCCGCCGGCGTTCGACTTCGCGATCGGACGCATGCTCGCGAAGGAACCCGGCGAGCGGCTCGCCGACGGCGCGGCGGTGACGAAGGCGCTCGCGGCGCTCGCGATGGAGAGCGGCGAGCGCGAGCGCGACGGAGGTGAAGGCGCGATGCGCGCGCTGACGCGCAACGAGCAGCGACTCGTTTCGATCCTGATCGCGTCGCGCGCGATGCTTCCGTCGGCCGCGCGTCACGACTCGACGGTCGGTCCGCCGAGCAGCGGGCCCGAGACGTTCGCGCAGGCGCCGCCCGACGCGGAGCTCCGCGCGATCGTCGAGCGTCACGGCGGTGAGCTGCGCGAGCTCCCCGATGGCGCGGTGGCCGCGCTCTTCACCGGCGCGT
>JBBQXV010000111.1:0-26578 GCA_038209335.1 Polyangiales bacterium
GAAAGCTCCTCGAGAAACAGAAAGAGGGGAAGAAGCGGATGAAGCAGGTCGGCAGCGTCGAGATCCCGCAGAAGGCGTTCCTCGCGATCCTCAAGGTCGACTGACCTCGCGCCGCGATCCGCGGATCGCCGCGATCACTTCCTGAGGCAGACGCGCGGCGGCGGCGCAGGCGGGCCGATCATCGCATCGTCGGCGGTCGCGGTGCTCGCGTCTTCGATGCCCGCGTCCGGGCGCGGCGTCACGGGCGGGCTCAAGCAAACGGTGGGCGCGGTCGGCGCGGTCGACGTCACCATCGGCGGCTCGAGGCACGCGCGCGGACGATCGCACGAACCGGCCGCGACGCCGGCCATCGCCGCCGCGAGAAAGCGCGCGCGACGTGCGAGGACGATCCGCTTCGCGTCGTCGTCATCCATCACGAAATCGTACCACGCACGCCTTCGTTCAATACGTGAACACTGCACGTTTCTTGCGGCCGAGCGAGCGCGGGTGCTCCAATTGAACCTGCGACGGGGAGCACGGGGGGGAAGCATGGCGGCCATCGCGGAGATTGGTTGGGGGACGAGCAGCGTGCGTCCGCGGAGCGTTCCCGACGGGGATCGGGCGCTCGTCGTGGAGGCGCAGACGATGGGCGAAGCAGCGCTGTGGCTGCTCGCGATCGCGGTCGGGCGCGGCGCGTGCGAAGGGGGACTCGTGCACTGCATCGTGCCGGGTGAGCCGCGACTCGTGACGCGCGCGGCGCACGCACCGGAGGCGAAGCGTACGCTCGGTGCGACGGTGTCGATGCACGACGCGGCCTTCTTGGGCGCGACGCGCGACGGCGCGAACGATGCGCTCACCGATTGGGCGCGATCGATGACGACGCTGAGGCTCGTCGCCGCGGGGCTGTCGGCGATCGGCGTCCTCGCGATGGCGCTGCGATCGCGCGGACGCGATGCAGGGTTGCTCGAAGTGAGCGCACCGCAAGGACGCCTCGCGTTCACACCGACGAACGTCGCGATCCTTCGCGAGCTCGCCGAAGCGTTCGACGCACGCGCGAGCAAGATCTGACTATTTCTCCGTCTCTCGATCTCCCGGCAAATCCGCCTCGTCGGCGACGACGCGATCGCGCCCGAGCTTCTTCGCTTCGTACATCGCGCGGTCCGCGCGGCTCACGAGCTCTTCGGCGCTCTCCGTTCGATTCCAGGTCGCGACGCCGATCGACACCGTGAGCGCGAAGAAGATCGCGTCGCCGAGATCGATCGGCAAGATGCCGACGGCGTGCCGAACGCGCTCGGCCCACGCGAGCGCCTGCGTCGCGGGTGTCGCGGGCAAGATGAGGACGAACTCTTCGCCGCCGCGACGCACGAGGAGATCGATTCGGCGCGTGTTGTCGCGCACGCGATCGGCGAACGCGCGCAGGACCGCGTCGCCGCGAATGTGCCCGAGCGTGTCGTTGACGCGCTTGAAGTGATCGAGATCGAGCATCGCGACGCTGAGCGGATGATCGTGGCGCCGCGCGCGTTCGATCTCTTCGTTCATGCGCGGCTCGAGATAGCGGACGTTGTACGCGCGCGTGAGATCGTCGGTGACCGCGAGACGCGCGAGGCGCGCGCGATCGATCGCCGGGACGGACGTGTTGGCGAGGAGCCGCGCGAGGAGCTCGTCGTCGCTCGTGAACGCGTTGGGCTCGGGCGACGACACCGAAAAGATGCCGATGGTGCCGCCGCCATAGAGGAGAGGGATCGCGATCATCGAGAGGATCGCGAAGCCTTGGCCGGAAGCGTAGACGAAGCGCGGATCTTCGCGCGTGTCGGTGACGTGGACGGGGCGCCCGTGCTCGAACACCCAGCCGCCGATCCCCTCCCCTTTTCGGATCGGGAGCGCGCGGTGCGTCGCGGCCACACCGGAGCGCGCGCTCGCGAGGAGCTCGGTCCCCGACGCATCGACGACGCGAATCGACGCGTGGTCGCACGGTAAGAGCGACAGCGCCGTCTCGGTGACCGCGTGTAGATGCTCTTCGAGCGACGCGTCTTGCGAGAGGCGGTGGGTCAGCTCGAGGAGAGGAACGATGGCGTCGCGAGCGAGATCGGACATCGTTCACACCTGTCGGCGAGTGCATTCAAGCTACCACGCCGAGCGCTGATCGAAAAATGACGTCTGCGCGTCCGGCGCTGTACATTGGCCTCGCAGATGCGAACGACGAAAAAACCTTCGCTGAAGCTCAAGAAGAGAGTCGTCAGCCGGAAGGTCAAGCTGACCGTCGATCCGACGCGGCTCGCGCTCGCGGCGATGGAGCGGATCAAGACCGTGCTCACGCGCCAAGGGCACCCCGAGAAATTCGGACCGCCCGCGACGATGCGCGATCTCGCGGCGCGCGCGAACTACCTCGGGCTCGCGCTCCCTTCGAGCTACTCGGCAGCGATGCGGGCCGCGGGGAACATCGGCGGGCCCGAGCGACTCCTCGCGGCCGACGAGATGAAGGCGGCGTTCAACGACGAGATCGGCGTCCGCATGAGCCGGCCCGACTACGAGCGCTACGCGCCGTTCGCGAAGCTCGGCGAGAAGCGGTACGCCTGCTTCGATCGCGAAGCGAACACCAACGACGGCGAGCTGCCGGTGGTCGAGTGGAACGCCGGCGTCGCGCGGCCACGCGCGCACCATTTCGGCGAGTGGCTCGACGAGGTCGCCGACGCGCGCGAAGAAGCGGTCGAGGCCGCCGCGGAGATTCCGGAACCGCTGCGACTGATGCTCGTGGCGCTCGGCTTCACGTTCGACGATCCGATCGTCGGTCGCCTCGAGACGGGAGACACCGAAGCGATCGAGGCGCTCCTCGGCGAGGATCGCACGATGGAGGTGCGCGGCGAGGTCGATCGGTTGTTCGACTCGAGCGGCAAGGCGTCGCTCACGCTCAACGTCGACGAGTTCACGCTCGCGGTCGCGCTTCGAACGGGGATCTTCCTCTTCGAGGCCGACGAAGTGTTTCGTTGGCTGCGCTATTTCCGCGACGAGAATTTCTACGGCGAGTCGACGCGGACTCCCGCGCACGCCGACTTGACGCGCGATCTCCGCCGCGCGCCCCGCGAGCCGCCGCTCATTCTCCGTGGCGTCCTCGACGTGTCGCCCCTCCCCGCGAGGAAGCACGCCTTCCGATCGGCGAGCGGCAAGTCGGTCGACGATTTCTATTTGCTCGGACGGACCAGCTCCACGAGCGAACGATCGCCGAGCCTCCTCCTCCATGTCGTCGGCGGCGTCGTCAAAGGGGCGCACTCGCTCGACGAGCCTCTCCTCGATCTGCACGTGGCGAACGACGGCGCGGTCTGGGGGCTCTCGCACTCCGGCACCGCGATTCGCTTCGCGGGCGACGTCGCGCGCGCGTTTCCGTTACGACGTCAGTCGCGGGGACGACCGTGGTGGTACGGCATCGGCGGCGGCGGGCAAGGCCAAGGCGTGCTCGTCTGGGGCGCTGGAACGGTCCTCGAGTTCGACGGCGCCGAGCTCGTTCCGTTCGAGCCCGACGCGAAGCTCGAAGATCACGAATCGGTCGTCGCGCTCTGCCGAACCGGATCGAAAATAGCGATGCTCGTCTACGGCGAGCACATGGGCGCGGTCGCGCGCTTCGACGGACGCAAGTGGCTGGAGATCGACGAAGACGAGGTGATGGAGGGCGAGCTCTGCGATCTCGACGTCTGGCGCGGCGTGGGGATCGTGCTCGCGCGCAGCGGCGACGTCTGGCGGATCGAAGAAGGGGGCAAACCGCGGCCCGTGCTCTGGGACAACAGCCAGCAAGCGTTCATCGCCGAGAATGGATCGGCGCGTCAGACCTACGCGGTGCGCGGCTTCGATGGCGGCGCGCTCCTCGCGAGCGACGGCGGCGTGATCTCCGTCGGCGCGGGCGATCCGGTGTTCCACGCGGCGCTCGGGACGATGGAGCCTGCACGCCTCTCGCGCGTCGGCGAAGCGGCCGATTCCCCGATGCGCGCCATCAAGAAGGAAGACAAGAAGAGCGACGAGTCCAAGGCGGGCATCGTCGCGATGTGCGGACCGCACGCCTGGATCTGGCGGCGCGACGCGTTTTACGTCATCGACCTCCGCGAGTGGTGATAGACCCGGAGCCGATGGATCGAGCCTGGTTGAAGCGTCTCAACGATTCAATCACGCCCAGCAACTCCGACCTGGCGAAGATCGAGTACGACGGATCGTCCGCGTTCGGAAACGATGCACTGCAGCGCTACCGGCTCGGCAACGGGCTCGAGGTGCTCGTGCTGGTCGATCGCAGCGCGCCGGTCGCGACGTACTTCACCTGGTTCCGCGTCGGCTCGCGTCACGAGCGTCCGGGGAAGACTGGGCTCGCGCACTTCTTCGAGCACCTGATGTTCAACGAGACCGAAGGGCTCAAGGCGGGCGAGTTCGATCGTCGCCTCGAAGAGAACGGCGCCGAGTCGAACGCCGCGACGTGGCTCGATTGGACCTACTACCACGAGTCGCTTCCGGCCGACCGCATCGACCTCGCCGTCGAGCTCGAGGCCGAGCGCATCGCGCGTCTCGTGTTGCGCGAGCCGCAGGTGCAGAGCGAGCGCGAGGTCGTGATGAACGAGCGGCGCTACCGCGTCGACGACGACGTCGAAGGCGCGGCGAGCGAGCTCCTCTACAAGACGGCGTTCACCGTGCACCCGTACCACTGGCCGACGATCGGGTGGATGGAGGACATCGAGAAGTACACGCCGGAGGACTGCGCGCTCTTCTATCGGACGTACTACGCGCCGAACAACGCGACGGTCGTCGTGGTCGGCGACGTCGACGAAGAAAAGCTCCTCGCGAAGATCCAATCGGCGTACGGCGCGATTCCGCGCTCGACGATCCCGGAGGAAGACACGCAGCCCGAGCCGCCACAGCTCGCGCGACGCGACGTCGAGATCAAGAAGCCGACAGCGACGCAGAAGGTTCTCGTCGCGTTTCAAGGGCCCGCGCTCGGCGACGCGGATCACGCGCCGCTCACCGTGCTCAACGAGGTCCTCTTCGGCGGACGCGCGTCGCGCGTGTACCGCTCGCTGATCATCGAGAGCGAGATCGCCTCCGAGGTGCGTGGCTGGGTATCGGCGTTCCGCGATCCGGGGCTCTACGAGTGCTACGCGACCGCGCGCGAGGCGCACACGACGACGGAGCTCGAGGCCGCGATCGATCTCGAGCTCGCGCGCGCACGCGACACGCTCGTGAGCGACGACGAGCTCGCGCGGGCGAAGGCGCGCCTCGAGCTGTCGCTCTTGCAGTCGCTCGAGACGATGTCGGGGAAGGCCGAGCAAATCGGCTTCAACGAGATCGTTCTCGGCGATCCCGCCGCGGGGTTTCGACGGCTCGAGGCGTACCGGCGCATCACGGCGGGCGACTTGCGCCGTGTCGCGCGTCGCTACCTCGTCGATCGCGCGCGCACGGTCATTCGCGTCCTCCCGGAAGATCCCGGCAAGGAAGGCACAGGCGACGGCGCGACCGACGAGGCCACCTCGTGACGACGGAGCGCTTCACGGCGCTCGGCGAAACGACGGTGCTCGTCGAGCCGACGCACGCCGTTCCGATCGTCTCGATCGTGGTCGCGGTGCGAAGCGGCTCGGGGCACGATCCGGCGGGGCGCGAAGGGCTCGCGCGGATCGCGACGCGCATGTTGCGCCGCGGATGTGACGGCATGACCTCGACGCAAATCGAAGACGCGCTCGATCGCCTCGGCTCGGAGATGGCGGTCGACACCGGCGTGTCGACGGTCGCGATCTTCGCGCAGGTCATTGGACGCAACCTCGATCCGTTCATCGATCTCTTCGAGCGGATGCTCTCGACGTCGACGTTCCCGCAAGACGAGCTCGAACGCCTCGAACGCGAGACCGTCGCCGAGATCATCGAAGGGCGCGACAACGATCGCGTCGTCGCACAAAAGGCGTTTCAGCGGACGCTCTTCGCGGGACACGCCTACGGCAAGAGCTCGGGCGGCACCACGACGAGCGTCCCGACGATCACGCGCGCCGACGTCGCTGCGTTTCACCGCGCGCACTTCGTTCGCGGCAACGTCGTCATCGGCTTCGCGGGCGACGTCACGCCCGAGCGCGCGGCGCAGCTCGCCGAGCGTCTCGTCGCGCGGATCCCGGCCGGCCCCGCGCAGGGCGATCCCGTCGGCGAGCCGCACGTCGCGAAGGGTCGCCGCCTCCTCTTCGTCGACAAGCCCGAACGCACGCAGACGCAGGTGCTCATCGGCGGGATCGGCACGCTGCCACGCGATCCGGATCACACCGCGCTCGGCGTCGCCAACGCCGTCTTCGGCGGCACGTTCACGTCGCGTCTCATGAAGGCCGTGCGCTCGGAGCGCGGTTGGTCGTACGGCGCGTACGCGCGCCTTTCGATCGATCGCCACCGCCAGTCGTTCTCGATGTGGACGTTTCCGGGCGCGGAGGACGCAGCGCCGTGCATCGCGCTCGAGCTCACGCTCCTCGAGGAATTCCTGGCGAAAGGGATCACCGCCGAGGAGCTCGAGTTCATTCAGCAGTACCTCGTTCGGTCGCACGCGTTCGAGATCGACACCGCGTCGAAGCGGCTGCATCAAGCGCTCGACATCGAGCTCCTCGGGTTGCCGAGCGACTACTACTCGTCGCAGGTCGAGCGGACGCGCGCCGTGACGCTCGACGCGGCGAACGCTTCGATCCGCGAGCGCATCGCCGCCGCTGATTTGCTGACCGTCGTCGTCGGGACCAAATCCGAGATCTTCGACGCCGTGAAGGCGGCGATCCCGGGACTCGCGAGCGCGGAGACGGTTCCCTTCGACGCGGAGTGACGACGATGGCACGCGTTCGCGATCGCGTCTTCGTGAGCACCGAGCTTCCGGGCGACGCGCTCGATCGATTGCGCGCCGCGCACGAGGTCACGGTCGGAGCGCGGATCGGCGACGCCGCGTTCGACGCAGGCGCCTCCGAGTGGCGCGCGATCGTCGCGCTCTTGACCGACCGCATCGACGCCGCGCTCCTCGCGCGCGCGCCGCGCCTCCGCGTCGTCGCGAACGTCGCGGTCGGCGTGGACAACGTCGATCTCGATGCGTGCCGCGCGCGCGGTGTCGTCGTCACGAACACGCCGGGGGTCCTCACCGAAGCGACGGCCGACTTCGCGTTCGCGCTTCTTCTCGCGGCGGCGCGACGCGTCGCCGAGGGCGATCGCCTCGTGCGTCGCGGCGAGTTCCACGGATGGTCGCTCGGCATGCTGCTCGGCGCGCCGGTGCACGGGACGACGCTCGGCATCGTCGGCCTCGGCCGGATCGGCCAAGCGGTCGCCAGGCGCGCGCGCGGCTTCGGCATGCATGTGCTCTACACGCAACGAACGCGGCTCGCCGAGTCGCTCGAACGGGCGCTCGGAGCGACGTTCGTGGACGTCGACGCGCTCTTCGCCGAGAGCGACGCGGTGACGCTGCATTGCCCGCTGACGCCCGCGACACGCCATCTCGTCTCGGCCGAGCGGCTGGCGCGCATGAAGCCCACGGCTCTGCTCGTGAACACTGCGCGAGGCGCGTGCGTCGACGAGGCCGCCCTCGCCGCCGCGCTCGCTTCGGATCGTCTCGGCGGCGCGGCGCTCGACGTCTTCGAGGACGAGCCGCGCATCCACCCTGCCCTGGTCGCGTGCGAACGCGTCGTCCTCGCCCCGCACATCGCGAGCGCCGACCGCCCGACGCGCGAAGCGATGGCCCGAATCGCCGCCGACAACGTCCTCGCGATTCTCTCAGACCAACCGGCGATCACGCCCGTATGAGGCATTTGAAATCCCGCTTATGCTCGTGCCCAAGTCCCCGATGACTCTTCGCCGATACGCCCGCTGCGCACGTCCGCTTGCGTTGGGCCTCGCTGGGTCTCTCGCGCTCGCCGTGCTCGCCGCCTGCGGCGACAACACGCCCCCTCCGCCGAAGCTCGCGGCGAACGCGAAGCCGATCCCGAAGCGCTCGACCGCCGACCAACGCGAGTCGGTTGCGATCACCGTTTACAACTCCGATTTCGGCCTCGTGCGCGAGATTCGCAACGTCGATCTCGGTCAGGGCGTCATCTCGCTCGAGTTCCGCGACGTCTCGTCGCAGATCGAGCCGCAGACGGTGCACATCAAGAGCGGTTCGCCGACGCGCGGCGCGCTCTCCATCTTCGAGCAGAACTACCGCTACGATCTCCTCACTCCGCAAAAGCTCCTCGAGAAGTACGAGGGGAAGAAGGTGAAGATCTACCGCTGGAACCAAGCGACGGGGCGTGAGGACGCGTTCGACGCCGAGGTGCTCAGCGTGCAAGGCCCCGGCGGACCGGTCTTGCGGATCGGCAACGACATCACCTACGGCTTCCCCGGTCGCATCGGCTTCCCCGAAGTGCCCGCGAACCTCATCGCCAAGCCATCGCTCGTGTGGCTTTTGCAGAGCGCAGAAGCCAAGCAAAAGATCGAGGTCACGTACCTCACGCGCGGCATCAACTGGCGCGCCGACTACGTCTTCGTCCTCAACGACGGTGACGCGACGGGCGATCTCACCGGATGGGTCACGCTCACGAATCAGACCGGCACGAGCTACGAGAACGCGCAGCTCAAGCTCGTCGCGGGCGACGTGCAGCGCGTCACCGCGAACATGAACGCCGCGGAGGACGCGCCCGGCACCGGTGCGGGGTACGCGCGGCAAGAGGCGAAGCGCGAGTTCAAAGAGGAAGGGCTCTTCGAGTACCACCTCTACACGCTGAGCCAGCCGACGAGCGTGCTCGACAACGAGACGAAGCAGGTCTCGCTCCTCGAAGGGCACGACATCAAAGTCGACAAGCGCCTGCTCTTCGTCGGCAACGATTACTACTACCGCGGCCAATACGGCCAGGTGTCGACGAACCAAAAGGTCGGCGTCTACCTCGACATCCAAAACAAAGAAACGAACCACCTGGGCATGCCACTGCCGAAGGGGATCGTCCGCGTCTACAAGGCCGACAAGAGCGGCGCGAAGCAGTTCATCGGCGAGGACAACATCGACCACACGCCGCGCGACGAAAAGATTCGCATCAAGATGGGCGAAGCGTTCGATGTCGTCGGCGATCGAAAGCAGACGAGCTTCCAGGTGTTCGGCAGCTGCAGCTCCGACAGCGAGTGGGAGATCGCGCTTCGCAATCACAAGGACGGCGTCGAAGAGGTCGAGATCGTCGAGCCGATGGGCGGCGACTGGGAAGTGCTCGCGTCGAGCGGCGGCACGCCCGTGAAGAAGGACGCGCACACGCTGACGTTCACCGTGAAGGTGCCCGCGCGCGGCGAGACGAAGGTCACCTACAAGGTTCGGGTGCGTTGGTGCTGAGGGAGATCACGATGAGACGACGCTTCATTGCAGCGGTGATCGCGTTGAGCGGATGCGCCAGTCTCCTCGGCGCGTACGGCGCCACGGCGCAGACGGCCCCAAAGCCCACGCAGCTGAAGTCGACGGCGCAGCAGCGGTCGGAAGTGACCATCACCGTCTACAACCAGAACTTCGGGCTCGTGCGCGAGATCCGCGACATCGATCTCGCGAACGGGCGCGTCGCGCTCGAGTTCCGCGACGTGTCCGGTCAGATCCAACCCGAGACGGTCGCGATCAAGAGCCTCCTCGGCCCGAATCAACTGAAGGTCCTCGAGCAGAACTACCGCTTCGATCTCTTGAGCCCGCAAAAGCTGCTCGAGAAATACGTCGGCAAAAAAGTGAAGGTCTATCGCTACAACGAGAAGACCGGGAAAGAAGACGAGTTCGAGGCCGAAGTGCTCGCGGTCGGCGATTCGCCGGTGCTCAAGATCAACGGCGAGATCACTTTCAACTTCCAAGGCCGCTTCGCGTTCCCCGAGGTGCCGGCGAATTTGATCGCGAAGCCGACGCTCGTCTGGCTGCTCGACAGCACCGCGCCGAAGCAAAAGGTCGAGGTCACGTACCTCACGCGCGGGATGACGTGGCACTCGGACTACGTCTTCGTCATCAACCCCGACGACACGGCCGGCGATCTCACGGGGTGGGTCACGCTGACGAACCAGACCGGCGCGACGTACAACCACGCGCAGCTCAAGCTCGTCGCGGGCGACGTGCAGCGCGTCTCGGACGTGCGCACACGCGGAGGCTACTACCCGCCGGCCGCCCCCGCGGCGACGACGACGGCGTCGACCGGCTTCCGCGAAGAGGGGTTCTTCGAATACCACCTCTACACGCTGCAGCAGCCGACCGATCTGCTCGAGAACGAGCAGAAGCAGGTGACGCTCCTCGAAGCGCAAGGCGTCGTCGTGAAGAAGCGACTGATGTTCTTCGGGCAGCAGCACTACTACCGCGGCAACTACGGTCAGGTGACGTCGAACCAAAAGGTCGGCGTCTACCTCGACATCGAAAACAAAGAGTCGAATCACCTCGGCATTCCGCTGCCCAAGGGGGTCGTGCGCGTCTACAAGGCCGATCGCTCCGGCGCGAAGCAGTTCATCGGCGAGGACAACATCGACCACACGCCGCGCGACGAGAAGATTCGGATCAAGATGGGCGAGGCGTTCGACGTCGTCGGCGATCGCAAACAGACCGACTACAAAGTGCTCGGCACGTGCAGCTCGGAGAGCGGCTGGGAGATCTCGCTTCGCAACCACAAGGATACGGCGCAAGAGGTCGAGCTCTTCGAGCCGGTCGGGTGGGATTGGGAGGTCACGCAGTCGAGCGCGCCCGCAGTGAAGAAAGATCAGCGGACGCTGACCTTCAAGGTGAACGTTCCCGCGCGCGGCGAGACGAAGGTCACCTACCGCATTCGCGTGAAGTACTGCTGACTCGAGACAAGGCTCAGGGCCTCGCTCAGGGCCGTTTGGCGAGCACCTCGGCGAACTTCGTGTCGTACTGACCGGCGCGGAACTCGTCGCTCGCGAGGAGCTTTCGCAAGAACGAGAGGTTCGTCACGCACGGCGCGACGCGCGTCCCTTCGAGCGCGCGATCGAGCTCGGCGATCGCGAGATCGCGCGTCTCGCCCCACGCGACGACCTTCGCGATCATCGGATCGTAGAACGGCGTCACCTTGTTCCCGGCGCGCACGCCCGACTCGATGCGGAGCTTCGCGGTCTGCACCTCGCCTGCACCGCCGGCCCACGCGAGCTCGTCGATCGCGCCGGGCTTCGGGATGAATCCCTTGCTCGGATCCTCGGCGTAGACGCGCGTTTCGATCGCGTGCCCCTTCGGCGTCGTGTCGGAGAGATCGGGCAACTTGCCGCCGCTCGCGACGAGAAGCTGGAGCTCGACGAGATCGAGCCCCGTGACCATCTCGGTCACCGGATGTTCGACTTGAAGCCGCGCGTTGACCTCGAGGAAGAAGAGGTTCCCCGCGTCATCCGCGATGAACTCGCAGGTGCCCGCGCCGACGTACCCGACCTTGGTCACGACGCGGAGCGCCGCTTCGTGCAGCGATTTTCGGCGCGCCGCGCCCGCTTCGCCTTGGAAGAACTCTGCGGGTGACGGCGACTCTTCGACGATCTTCTGGTGACGTCGCTGGACGCTGCACTCGCGCTCGCCGAGGGCGAATGCGCCACCGTGCGTGTCGCAGAAGACCTGCACCTCGATGTGGCGGGGCTTCGAGACGTAGCGCTCGAGGTAGACACGCGCGTCGGCGAACGCGGAGCGACCGCGATCCGAGCAGCTCTTGAGCGCGCGCTCGATTCCCGCTTCGTCTTGCACGACCTGCATTCCGATCCCGCCGCCGCCGCCGACCGCTTTCACGACGATCGGATAGCCGACGCTCGCGGCGGTTTTTTTCGCGTGATCGATCCCTTCCGACGTGTCGATCGCGATCGGCTCGTCGGTACCAGGGACGGGGCGCGTCCCAGCGGAGAGCGCGACGCCGCGCGCTTTCATCTTGTCGCCGAACGAGTCGAGCACCGCGGGCGGCGGACCGATGAACGTGACCCCCATCTCGGCGACCGCGCGCGCGAACGCCGACTTCTCGCTCAAGAATCCGTATCCCGGATGAACGCCCTTCGCACCCGTTTGGCGGATCGCCGCGAGGATCGCGTCGACGTTCAAGTACGAGTCCTTCGGCGCGGGGGGACCGACGAGGACCGCTTCGTCCGCGTCGGTGACGTGCGGCGCCTCGGCGTCGGCCTCGGAGTAGACGGCGACGGTCTTGATGCCGAGTCGTTTGCACGTGCGGATCACCCGACGCGCGATTTCCCCCCGGTTCGCGATGAGGACTTTGTCGAAGTACATGGCGCGGCACAGTTCTCTGTGCGCGCGCCCGCTGTCAATCGGATCGTGCTTCTACGCGTGCGCGTGCTCGTCGTCGGGGTCGGCTTCGGGCGGCGGCCGGATCGAGCCGCCGGTCTGCGGCGGACCACCACGGCGCCTCTCGAGCCACGAGTGCGCGAGAACGAGGAGCGGCGGCTGAATCGCGCGCGCGACGACGGCCAAGATGATCGAGCCGCCGATGACGACGACCGCGAGCGGCTTCTGCGTCTGCGAGCCGATGCCGTTCGAGAGCGCCGCCGGGAAGAGACCGATCATCGCGACGAGCGTCGTCATGAGGCACGGGCGAAGTCGCTTCTCGGCCGCTTCACGCGCGGCGTCGATGATCGACAGACCTTCGACGTCGCGGAGCCGCTGGAAATACGTGACGACGAGGATCGCGTCCTGTACGGCGATCCCGAAGATCGAGATGAACCCCATCGCCGCCGACACCGAGAAGTGAATCCCGGTGACGAACAGCGCGATGATTCCTCCTGCGCTCGCGACCGGCACGTTGATGAGCACGATGATCGTGTCGACCGACGTCTTCACGGCGCTGTAGACGAGGAAGCCGATGAGCAGAAACGTGAGCGGCAGGATGATCTTGAGGCGATCGTTCGCCTCCTTCAGCTCGTTGATCTCGCCGGCCCACTCGATGTGCGAGTCGTACGGGAGCTTGATTTGCGCTGTGATCTTCGCCTGCGCTTCGGCGATGGTGCTCCCGAGATCGCGCCCGCGAACCGAGAACTTGATCGGCGCGTACCTCTGCCCGTCTTCGCGATAGACGACGGACGGCCCCTCGGTGAGCGTGACGCTGGCGATCTGCCCGAGCGGGATCTGCATGTTCGACGGCGTCGCGATCGTGATCTCGCGGATCGCTTCGATCGAGCTGCGGTACGGCTCGAGCCAGCGAATCGTGAGGTCGAAGCGCTTCTCGCCTTCGTAGACCTTGGTCACCGCTTGCCCGCCGATGGCCGCCTGGATGACCGCTTCGACGTCACCCGTGTTGAGCCCGTAGCGCGCGCACGCTTGGCGGTCGGGAACGATCTTCACGTTCGGCTGCCCGAGCGAGCGGAACATGCCGAGGTCCTTCACGCCGAAGACCGTCTTCATGACGTCGAGGATCTTTTCGGCGTTCTCTTCGTTCGCGAAGAGATCCGGACCGAAGACCTTGATCGAGTTCTCGCCCTTGACGCCCGACACCGCCTCTTCGACGTTGTCGCTGATCATCTGCGAGAAGTTGAAGCCGACGCCGGGGAACTCCTCCTCGAACTGCTTCGAGAGCTGGTCGGTGAGGATGTCCTTGGTCATCCCCTTGCGCCACTCGTCGTACGGCTTCAGCGGGGCGAAGAGCTCGATGTTGTGAAAGCCCGCGAGGTCAGTGCCGTCGTCAGGACGACCGAGCTGCGAGATGACGGTGACGACCTCGGGGTTCTTCCGATTCTCTTCGGTGCACTTGATCGCCTCGTCCTTCGGGCATCCGCGGAGGACGGCGCGCATGCGTCCGACGTACTTCGACGATTGCTCGAGCGAGATGGACGTTGGGAGCGTCGCGCGAATCCAAAAGTTTCCTTCTTCGAGCTTCGGCATGAACTCGCTGCCGAGCGAACCGAACAAGCCGATGCCGACGACGACGGGGATGAGGCCGATCGCGAGAACGCGTCCCGGGCGCCGAAGCGCCACGTGGAAAAGCGGCCTGTACGCGGCGTGCATCGCACGCATCACGATGTTCTCTTTTTCCTCGGTCTTCGCCGGGACGAACTTTGCCGCGAGAACCGGCGTCAGCGTCAACGCGAGGACGATCGCGCCGCCGATCGCGAATGCGTACGTCATCGCCATCGGCGAGAAGATGACGCCTGCGACGCCCGTCATCGTGAAGAGCGGGAGGAACGCGACGCCGATGATGAGCGTCGAGAACGTCATCGGCCCCGCGACCTCGCGCGCGCCGGACAAGATGCGATCCTGCATGTTGCCGCGCCCGTGCGGACCCAGGTGCCGGAAGATGTTCTCCATCATGATGACGGTCGAGTCGACGACGATGCCGAAGTCGACGGCGCCGAGCGAAATCAAGTTTGCCGGGGTGGCGGTGCCGACCATTCCGCAGAACGCGATGAGGAGCGCGAGCGGAATGTTCATCGCCGTGATGAGCGCCGCCCGGAAATGACCGAGGAAGAGGTAGAGGACGATCGACACCAAGAGCATGCCGACGATCAGGTTCTCGATGACCGTGTGCGTGGTCAGCTTCACGAGGTTGCCGCGGTCGTAGTACGGCGCGATGTCCATCCCCGGCGGGAGGATGTGGTACTTGCGCATGTAGTCGACGCGCTCGTGAATGCCTTCGAGCGTCTTCGGCGTCTCGCCGCCGTAGCGCATCAGCACGACGCCCTGCACCGCGTCCGGGTTGTCGTCTTGGCCGACGATGCCGAGGCGCGGCGCGAAGCCGATCTCGCTGTTCGCGACGTCCTTCACGCGGACGGGGATCCCCTTTTGCTCGGAGATGACGACGTCGTCGATGTCGTGAACATTTCGGATGAGGCCGATGCCGCGGACGGCGTACGCCTGCTCGCCGATGACGAGCCGCTGCCCGCCGACGTTTTGGTTCGCTTCCTTGATCGCGGAGATGAGCGCGCTGAGGCTCTGCGAGTGACCGCGCAATCGATAAGGATCGACTTGCACGTGGTACTGCTTCGTCTCGCCGCCGAAGCTGACGACGTCGATGACGCCAGGCACCTGCTTGAACTGCCGCTCGAGGATCCAATCCTCGGCCGTCTTCAAGTCGCGGAGCGTGTAGCCCTTTCCCTTGAGCGTGTACCGAAAGAGCTCGCCGATCGCGTTCCACGGCGAGAGCTCACTCGACACGCCGTCGGGCAAGTTGATGAACTGGAGTCGGTTGATGACCTCTTGGCGCGCGTCGACGTATTTGACCGACCACTTGAAGTAGCACTTCACGTCGCTGAGACTGAAGAGCGACTGCGATCGCGTGTGGTCGAGTCCGGGCATCCCGGCGAGGCCGATTTCGAGCGGCACCGTGACGTAGCGCTCGACCTCTTCCGCGCTCCAGCCGTCGGGCTGCGTGATGATGTCGACCATCGGCGGTACCGGGTTGGGGTACGCCTCGATGTCGAGCTCGCGATACGCCATCAACCCGGCGAACACCAGGACGGTGGCCGTCGACAAGATGATGAACGGCATCCTGAGCGCGAACGCTACGAGTCTTTGGATCATCGGATCAGAGCTTCGCGGAGAGGAGGATCGCGCCGCTGGTGACGATGTTTTGGCCGAGCTCGAGACCGTGCTGGACCACCAGCCAGTTGCTCGACTCGCCTTCGTCGACGGTCACGGGGACGCGCTCGAAGCGCACCTTGCCGTCGGTCTCCCCCACTTGCAAAAAAACGATCGTCGAATCGCCGAGTCGAAGGATCGACTGGCGCGGGATCGCCATCGCACGACGCTCTTCCACAGACAGCTGTACGGTCGCGTACATCTCTGGTTTCAACAGCTTGTCGGGATTCTCGAGCGTGCAACGGACCTTCACCGTGCGCGACGTCGCGTCGAGCATGCCGGAGACCCAGTCGACCCGCCCCTCGAAGACCTTGTCCTTGTACGCGACGATCTTCACGACGACCTTCGAACCGACCTTCACGCGCGCGAGATCCATCTCGTAGAGATCCGCGAAGACCCAGACGCGATCGAGCTCACCGACGGTGAAGAGCTCCTTCGCGGCGCCGCCGCCGTATTGTCCGGCGACCTCGATGCCCGGGTTGACGTCGCGCATGATGACCTCGCCGTCGATCGGCGCGACGAGCGTGTACGTCTGCGAGCCGGCGTTGATGCCGCCCGCGCGGAGCAAGAACGCCTTCGCGCGCGCGCGCTCGACCTCGGCCTTCGCTTTTCGGTAGCTGTCCTCGGACATCTCGAGATCCGCGAGCGAGGTGGCGTGCTTCTCGAAGAGATCCTTCTTGCGCTTGAAGTCGTGCTCGGCCGCGATGACGTCGGCCTCGGCTTTGTGCACGTCGGAGACGGCGTTGCCGATGTCGGGCGACTCGATGACCGCGAGCGGAGCCCCTTTCTTCACGCGATCGCCGGGATTCGCGGCGATGCGGACGACGCGGCCGGTGACCGGCGAGAAGACGTGACCGACGCGGAGATCGTCGAACGTCACGCGGCCGCTCGTGAGAATGGTGTCGTCGACGTCGTGCTCGGCGACGGGGCCGAACGTGATCTTCCCGTCGGTGACTTGCTGAGGCGTGAGCCACACCTGACCGGCGGGCGGCTCGATGGCGACGGGCTCGGCGACCGGCTTCTTGTGGCAACCGGCGACCGCGATCGACGACGCCGCGAGCATCCCAAGCGCGACGACCGCGCGGAGAACGACGCGCCTCACTTGCGAAGCTCCACGCCGACCGCGGTCTCGAGTGAGTAGATGCTCGTCCAATACGCGGTGAGGTCTTGAAGGTACTCGACGTTGATCAAGATGAACGTGCGCTGCGCGTCGAGAAGATCGATCAGCGTGGCCTTGTCGCTCCCGGCTTTGTACTGCACCTCGACGATGTCGCGCGCCTTCTTCGCGCGCTCGAGGAGACCGCCCGTCTCCATGCGCTCGACGAGCCGCTTCGACGACGCGAACTGCGCGAACGCGAGGCTCACGTCGGAGACGACCTGCGCCGTCGTCTTCGCGTAGAGGAGCGACTGCGTGTTGTAGTCGGCCTCGGCGCGGCGGATTTCGCCTTGCTGCTGGTAGAAGATCGGGATGGGAGCCGTCACACCGAACAAGAGCGTCGGCGGCGAGATCGAGTTCGCCCCGGACCCCGTCTGCGAATAGTTGATAGAGACCGCGATGTCCGGAAATCGCTGACGCTTCGCGAGCGCGATCGCCGCTTCGGCGCGCGACTTCTGATACGCGATGACGCGAAGGTCGGGGCGATTCTCGATCGCGCGCTTGAGGAGCGACTCTTCGTTCGCCCCCGCGAGCCCCGCGGGAAGCGAGAATTTGAGGAGATCCTTCTCGACGTCGAACTCGGGAATCTTCCCGCGCACGCCCATCAAGAACGCGAGGTTGATGCGCGAGATGCGGAGCGACTGTTCGGCGAGATCGACCTGCTGATCCGACTCGAGCTTCTGCGTCTCGATGCGCGCGAGGGCCCCTTCGTCGATGACCTGCGGGTACTTGAGCCGGCTTATGTCGAGCGTCTTCGTGTTCGACAACTGCACTTCCTTCGCGAACGCGAGCGCCGCGCGCGCGAGGGCGACTTGCGCGTACGCGCCCTTGATCTGCAGCTCGAGCTGTCGCTGCGCGTCGGCGCGCGCCATCTTCGCCGCTGCGAGCGCGGCGCGCGCGACACGAACGCGAAGACCGCGCTTGCCGGAGAGCGAGTCGACGATCGCCGCGGAATCGCTCAAACCAATCGTGTACGTGTTGACGTCGCTGTCACCGCCGTACGCGAACGAGCGGCCGTACCCGACGCTGACGCTCGGGTTCGGCACCGCCCCCGCGATGTGCACGTCGCCCTGCGCGCTCTGCACCGCTGCCTCCGCGATCAGCAGATCGAGCCCGCGCTGCCGAAACAATCGCAGAGCCTCTTCGAGCGTCAGCATCTGCGGCAGCTCGACCGCAGCCGGAATCACGTCGGCGTGCGCATCACGCGCGGTCGACCCGATGATCGGAAGGAGGAGCACGAAAAGAAAAACGAGAGCGCGGTGAACCCGAAGCATCGCGGACCGCCTTAGCAAGCGGCACACCAGACACGCAACCGATCTCGATGGAACGCTTCGCGAAGCTCGAAGCGCGTCGCGGGCGCGTGAGCCTCGACGCGAAGAGGGGCGTCGCGCCCGAGCACCGGGATTCACGTCGGGGCGTTGTGTCCGCCGCCATATACGGCTCGAGGCGATCCGATCTCCCCGTCAGTTAACTAGCGCGCCCGCTTGACACCCGTTCACCACGGAGGCTACTGCGCGGAGACTCGCCGTGAGCACACCCCCGACGAAATCCTCGAAGTCCCCGAAGGCTGGCAAGTCCGGCGGTAAGAACGGCAACGGCCGGCAGCTCCGCCTCACGCCGCCGAGCGTCCCTCCCCCGCCGCCGATCGACGAGACGTCGCTCACCTACGAAGCGCGCACTCGTTACCTCAACTACGCGCTCTCCGTCATCACGTCGCGCGCGCTCCCTGACGTTCGCGACGGCTTGAAGCCGGTGCAGCGGCGCATTCTCCTGACGATGCGTCGCGACTTGGGGCTGACGCCCGACGCGCGTTACCGAAAGTGCGCGAAGATCGTCGGCGACGTGATGGGCAACTACCACCCGCACGGCGACAGCTCGATCTACGACGCGATGGTTCGCCTCGCGCAGCCGTGGGTGATGCGTCTTCCGCTCGTCGACGGCCAAGGCAACTTCGGATCGCCCGACGGCGACGGCGCCGCCGCGTACCGCTACACTGAGGCCAAGCTCCGCGCCGCCGCGATCGAGCTCCTCAGCGAAATCGAGCGCCGCACCGTCGCGTGGCGACCGAGCTACGACGGAACGAAGAGCGAGCCGGTCGTGCTCCCCGCGCGCTTTCCGCATTTGCTCGTCAACGGATCGCAAGGGATCGCGGTCGGCATGGCGACGAGCATTCCGCCGCACAACGTCGGCGAAGTGATCGACGCGTGCCTCGCGCAGATCGATCACGGCAAGGAGATCCTGCCGACGCGCACGATCCTGAAACACATCAAGGGGCCGGATTTCCCGACCGGCGGACAGATCCTCGCGTCGCGCTCCGAGCTCGCCGAGGTCTACGAGACGGGGCAAGGCTCGATTCGTCTCCGCGGCGAGCACCGCATCGAAGAGCACAAGGGCGGGACGCAGTCGATCGTCCTCACGTCGATCCCGTACGCCGTGGTTCGCGGCACGCTCATCGAGCAGATCGCCGAGATCATCGTCGCGCGAAAGCTCGCGGCGCTCGTCGACGTGCGCGACGAGTCGACCGACGAAGTGCGCATCGTGCTCGAAATCAAGAAGGGCACCGATCCCAGCTTGGTGATGGCGTACCTCTACAAGAACACGCCGCTGCAGACGTCGGTCGGCGTCAACCTCACCTGCCTCGTCCCCGGCGCCGTGCCTGCGGTCGACAAGTCGATCCCGACCGCCGCCGACGGCTTCGAGCCCAAGGTCCCCGAAGAGACCGCCCCCGCGGTCCCCGAGCGCCTCTCGCTCGGCCAGATGATTCGTCACTTCCTCGATTTCCGGATGCTCACCGTCGAGCGGCGCATTCGCTACGATCTGGGCCAGCTCCGAAAGCGGATCCACATCCTCGAAGGCTTCGTCAAAGTCTTCGACGCGCTCGACGAGGTCATCAAGATCATCCGCAAGAGCGACGGCAAGGCCGACTCCGCGCAGAAGCTCATCACGCGCTTCGAGTTCAGCGAAGAGCAGGTCGACGCGATCCTCGAGCTTCGTCTCTATCGCTTGGCCAAGCTCGAGATCCTCGTCATCCGCGAAGAGCTCACGAGCAAAGAGCGCGAGGCGGAGATCCTCACGGGCGTCTTGAAGAGCGAGGCGAAGCGCTGGTCGCTCATCAAGAGCGAGCTCTCGGAGATCAAGTCGACGTACGCCGACAAGCGTCGCTCGAAGATCATCGGCGCGACCGACGAGCCGGAGTACGCGGCGGAAGATTTCATCCTCGCCGAGGACGCGAACGTCATTCTCACGAAGCAGGGATGGATCAAGCGGCTTCGCGAGGTGAAGGATCTGTCGTCGACGCGAACGCGCGAGGGCGACGCGGTGCTCGCGGCGGTCGCGGGATCGACGAAGAGCACGGTGGCGTTCCTCTCGAGCGCCGGCGCTTGCTACGTCATGCGCATCCACGACGTGCCCGCGACGACCGGGTACGGCGAGCCGGTGCAAAAATTCTTCAAGCTCGAGGACGGCGAACGGATCGTCGCGATGCTCTCGTTCGATCCGCGCGTGCTCCCGGTGCCGGATCCGGTCGAAGGGGGAGAGCCGCTTCCGCCGTACGCGGTCGCGGTCACGCGCGGCGGGCTCTCGTTCCGCTTCTCATTGTCCGCGCACAAAGAGGCGTCGACGAAGACGGGGCGCAAATACGCGAAGCTCAACGAAGGCGACGAGGTCGCGATGGTCGGCGTGGTCGGCGACGACGACGGCGTGATCGCGGTCGCGAGCGACGGCCACGCGCTCGGCGTGCCGGTGAGCGAGCTCGCGCTCCTCGGCGGCGTCGGCAAAGGGAGCATGTTCATGAAGCTCGACGACGACTCGCGCGTGGTCGGCGCCGGCATCGTGCTCTCCGCGCGCGATCAGGTCACCGCCGAGACTTCGCGCGGCAAGATGATCGACATCACGTACCAGAGCGTGAAGGGCAAGCGCGCGCAGGTCGGCACCGCCGTCATTCGTCGCGACGATTTCGTGCGTGTGATTCCCCCCGCACCGACGCTCGCGACGCCCGAGGTGAACTGAGATGGCGACGAGCTACAGCGCGAAAGACATCGAGGTCCTCGAAGGGCTCGAGCCGGTCCGCAAACGCCCTGCGATGTACATCGGCGGCACCGACACGAACGGGTACCACCATCTTCTCTGGGAGATCGTCGACAACTCGATCGACGAGGCAATCAACGGCCACGCGAAGACCGTCGAGGTCATCCTCGACAAGGACGGCAAAGGCGCGACGGTGATCGACGACGGACGCGGCTTCCCCGTCGACATGCACCCGAAGTTCAAGAAGCCCGCGCTCGAGCTCATTCTCTCCACGCTCCACGCCGGCGGCAAATTCTCGAGCGGCAACTACAAGGTATCGGGCGGGCTTCACGGAGTCGGGAGCAGCGTCGTCAACGCGCTCGCCGTCGAGCTCGACGTGACCGTGTGGCGCGACGGCAACGAGTACACGCAGAGCTTCTCGCGCGGAAAAAAGACGACCAACCTCAAGAAGGGGGCGAAGGTCCGAAAGCGCGGGACCAAGGTCTACTTCCGTCCCGATCCGCAAATCTTCGGCGAGAAGGCGTCGTTCGATCCGGCGGTCGTCAAAGAGCGCCTCGAGGTGAAGGCGTATTTGCACGGCGGGCTCACGGTTCGCTTCAAGGACGAAAAATCGGGCGACGCGATCGAGTTCCTTCATCCGCAAGGGCTCGCGGACTACTTGCCGATCCTGGTCGGGCGGCGCGGCAAGGCCGTGTCGCACGCGCAGTCGTTCTATTTTTCGCGCGAGCTCCCCGCGTCGGACGATCAGTCGGCGTTCCGTCTCGAGATCGCGCTGCAGTGGACCGAGTCGAACGACGAGCTCGTACGCTCGTACGTCAACGGCATCCCGACCGGCAGCGGCGGAACGCACGTCAACGGTCTCACGAGCGCGGTCGCGCGCGCCGTCCGTGGATTCATCGAGACGAAGAACCTCGCGCCGCGCGGCGTGACGCTCACCGGTGAAGACATTCGCGAAGGCATGGTCGCGCTCCTCTCGGTCTATGTGCAAAACCCGCAGTTTCAGGGGCAGACGAAGGATCGCCTCAACAACACCGAGGTCGCGGCGCAGGTCGAAGCGATCGTGCGACCGGCGCTCGAGCAGTGGATGATCGAGAACGGGTCGACCGGCGAGCAGATCGTCATGCGCGCGATCTTGGCTGCACGCGCGCGCGAAGCACGACGTGAAGCGACGCAAGACGTGAAGCGCAAAGGCGCCGTCAGCCATCGCTTGAATCTGCCCGGCAAGCTCGCCGATTGTTCGTCGACGGATCCCAGCGACAGCGAGCTCTTCATCGTCGAAGGCGACAGCGCCGGCGGCTCGGCGAAGCAGGGGCGCGATCGCAAGACGCAGGCGATCCTCCCGCTGCGAGGCAAGGTGCTCAACGCCGAGCAAGCGTCGTCGGCCAAGGTCCTGCAAAACAAAGAGCTCCAAGACATCGTGCAGGCGCTCGGCTGCGGGATGGGACCGGCGTTCGACGAGTCGAAGCTCCGCTACGGCAAGGTCTTCCTCTTGATGGACGCCGACAGCGACGGCCACCACATCACGACGTTGCTCCTCACGTTCTTCTATCGGCAGCTCCCGGGGCTCATTCGCGGTGGCCACGTCTACATCGCGATGCCGCCGCTGTTCCGTATCGATCACGGCAAGGAGACGTTCTGGGCGCTCGACGAAGCCGAGCGCGACAAGATCCTCGCGAAGATGCCGAAGAACGCGAAGGTCGAGATCAGCCGCTTCAAGGGTCTCGGCGAAATGCCCGCCGAAGAGCTCAAGGCGACGACGCTCGACAAGTCGCGACGCCGCGCGCTCCGCGTGACGATCGACAACGAGCTCGAGACCGATCGCGTTCTCAACGAGCTGATGGGAAAGGACACGCAGTCGCGCTTCCGATTCATCATGGATCGCGCGCGCGAGACGTCCGCGGACGAGCTGGACGTCTGATACCTTCGCTCGCGAAATGATCACGCGCCCCGCGACCATCCTCGCGCTCCTGACGGCGCTCAACTTTCTCAACTACATCGATCGGTACGTCCTGTCGGCGGTGCTCGATCCGCTCCTGACCAGCCTCTCGCTCACCCGCGCGTTCGGTGGGCTTCTCGGCACGGTGTTTCTGCTCGGCTACTTCGTAACGAGCCCCGTGTTCGGAACGCTCGCCGATCGCGGCGGACTCTTTTCGCGCAAGATGCTCATCGCGTTCGGCATCTTCGTCTGGAGCCTCGCGACGATCGCGTCGGGCCTCGCGCAGACCGCCGGCGCGCTCATGGCGGCGCGCGTTTTCGTGGGCGTGGGCGAGGCGAGCTACGCGACGATCGCACCGACGATCATCGACGACATCGCGCCGGCCGACAAGCGCACGCGGTGGCTCGCCGTCTTCTACGCGGCGACGCCGATCGGTTCGGCGATCGGATTTCTGGTCGGCGGCTTCATCGAGGTCCACTACGACTGGCGCATGGCGTTCTTCGTCGCGGGCGGACCGGGGCTCGTCCTCGCGTTCGTCTGCCTCGCGATCAAAGAGCCCGCGCGCACGCTGAGCCTCAAGAAGCCGAACATCCTCGAGTCGTTCAAGGTGCTCTCGAAGGTGCCGCTCTACGTGCAGGGGGTCCTCGGGTTCTGCGCGGCGACGTTCGCGGTCGGAGGCTTCGCGTTCTGGGCGCCGACGTACATCCACCGCCGCTTCGAGATGCCGCTCGACAAGGCGAACTTCTTCTTCGGGCTTCTCACAGTCGCGGGCGGCGCGCTCGGGACGTTCGTCGGAGGGAGCATCGGCGATCGCATCGCGCGAAAACGTGTTGCGGCGCTCGGCCCGGACGCGACGGAGGAGCAGAAGGATCGCGCGTACGTCGTCGCGAACCTCTGGGTGTGCTTCCTCTCGAGCGCGTGGGCGGCGCCGTGGGCCGTCGCGTGCTTCCTTGCGCCGAGCCCCGTGACCTTCTTCGCGTGCATCTTCATGTGCGAAGCGGGGCTCTTCCTCAGCACGTCGCCTGTGAACGCCGTGGTCCTCCGCAGCGTGCCCCCCGGTCTACGTGGCGGCGCGATGGCGCTCAGCATCTTCGGCATCCACATGCTCGGCGATCTCTGGTCGCCACCCCTCGTCGGTGCCTTGTCCGACCGAATGCCGATGCAGTTCGCGATGCTCGTCCTCCCCGTGGCGCTCGCCGTAAGCGCGATGGTGTGGTTTCGGCGCAAGGCGGCGGCATGAAGCGGCTTTTGGTGAGCACGCCGGCCCGTCGGTTCGGTTGACCGAACCTCCCCCCCTGCGCTACGAGCGAACGCGCTTGAAGTCGCGCGCAACCACTCTGGCTGAGTCTTGTTCGCCATTTGCCTTCCCCTTCCTCCCTGACCTGATGCGATCTGCCAAAGCCTGCCTCCTTCGCCGGATCGTCATCGCGGCGTTGGCGATCGCGATCTTCGCGGCGTTCGCGGGCTGGCGTGGCACGGCGTGGGCGCAGGGCGCAGCGACGCGCGACGGCGGCGTGGGCCAAGCCGATGCGGGACCGCGCGCCCCGTTTCGTCCACCACATGCAGCGGGGCGAGCGAATGCCGACGCGAGCGCAGGTGACGGCGGCCCGCCGCGAGGCTTCAAGAGCGACGACGACACGTACTCGGGCGACGGCGGTGCGGTCCGCTTCGGCGACGGCGGCCCGCCCCTGCTCAGCGATGCCGGCGCCGGCGCGTCGTCTCCCGACGCCACAGTCGCGTCCGTCGTCGATCCCAACGCGAACATGCCGCGCCTTCCGCCGACCGAGGCCGAGAAGAGCGACGGGCTCCCGATCACGACGATCGAAATCAGCGGCAACCGCCGCGTCGCCAAAGAAGACGTCGTCACTTACCTCCGCGAAAAACCCGGCCACCTCTTCAAGGTCGAGAACCTCACGAACGACGTCCGCGCGCTTTGGGACTCAGGGTTCTTCGAGGACGTCGAGGTCGATCTCACGCGCGGCGACAAAGGCGTATCGCTGAGGTTTCTCGTACGCGAGCGACCGAACATCAAGAGCGTCGAGTTCGACGGCAACGATGAAATCGAGGACGACAAGCTCGCCGAAGCGGTCGAGATCAAGCCGAACACGATCCTCAGCGTCCCCGCCGTCCGCCGCAGCGTCCAAAAGCTGAAAGACGCTTACGCCGAGAAGGGCTATTTTCTCGCCGACGTCGAGTTCACGATCGAGCCGCAGCGCGACAACGAGGTCGTCGTACGCTTCAAGATCAGCGAGCACCAGCCGGTCACCGTTCGTCGCGTCACGTTCATCGGAAACGAGCACGTCAGCGACGTCGAGCTCCGCGAGAACATGCAGACGGGCCAAGGCGGCCTCCTCGCGTTCGGATCGGGCGGCCCGTACCGGCAGGACATGTTCGAGCGCGACGTCCTGCTCTTGAACGCCCTCTATTACGACAAGGGCTACATGAGCGTGCAGATCGGCACGCCGCGCGTGATGCTCACCCCCGACCGCGAGGGGATCGACATCACGGTCATCATTCACGAAGGCCCGCGTTACAAGATTCGCCAGCTCAAGGTCTACGAGCGCGACAACGAAGGCAAAGAGGTCGAGCCGCTCAGCGGGCGCCGCAACTTGCGAAACTCGATCCGATCGAAGGCGGGCGACTGGTTCAACCGCGCCGAGCTCGTGAAGGATCTGCAGTCGATCCGCACGCTCTACCGCGACGCCGGCTTCGCCAACGTCGAGGCCGAGCCGGAGACCGAGCTCGATCCGATCACGCACGAGGTCGACATCATCGTGCCGATCCGCCGCGGCCCGCCCGTGCGCATCGAACGCATCGAGGTCAAAGGAAACACGAAGACGCGCGACAAGGTCCTGCGACGCGAGATGGAAATCGACGAAGGCCAGCTCTTCTCGGAGAGCGGCCTCGAGAACAGCAAGCGGCGCATCACGGCGCTCGGGTACTTCGAGCGCGTCGACGTCAGCACCGAGCAAGGATCCGCGCCCGACAAGATCATCATCAACTTCGAGATCGCCGAAAAACCCACCGGCACGTTCCAGGTCGGCGCCGGGTTCAGCTCGGTCGAAAACTTCATCGCGACCGCGCAGGTGCAGCAGGCGAACTTGTTCGGCAACGGCCAGTCGCTCGCGTTGCAGGCGCAGCTCTCGGGGCTGCGGCAGCTCGTCACGATTCGATTCTTCGAGCCGTATTTCTTGAACACCGACTGGTCGTCGAGCGCCGAGCTCTTCGACACGCTCTACGTCTTCCCCGACTTTTCAAGGCGATCCGTCGGCGGCGCGCTCACCTTCGGCTACGCGCTCATTCAGCCGTGGCTGCGTCTCAGCATCACGGCGACGACGCAGTGGGACAGCGTCAACACGTCGCCGACGAACACGTTCTTCGGATCGACCGCGGGCTTCGTCAGCATCTTCCAGCGCCTCCCCCTCGCGAACTTGTTCAACGACGGACGCACAATCAGCCTGCGCCCCGCGATCACCTACGACACGCGCGACAACCGACTCTTCCCAACGTCCGGCATGTTCTTGCAAGCGTCGACCGAGCTCGCGACGTCGCTCCTCGGTAGCGAGATCGAGTTCATCCGAAACCGCGTGACGGGTCGCTTCTACTACGGGCTCGGCGGCGGCAGCGGCGCGCCCGGCTCCGGCTTCGTCATCAAGCTCAACACCGAGTTCGGCGTCGTCACCAGCCCGCACCCCGAAGGCGTCCCGATCTTCGCGCGCTTCTTCCTCGGCGGCATCCTCGACGTCCGCGGCTACCGCTTGCGAACGATCGGCTCGCGACTTCCGCTCAACACGTCGCTCGACGTCAACGCGCCGCCGATCGCGAACGGCGCGAACATCGGCGGCAACATGCAGGCGTACCAAAACCTCGAGTTCGAGTTCCCGATCATCGACAAGGTCGGCATCCGCGGCGTCGTCTTCTTCGACGCGGGCAACTCGTGGAACCTCGAGCAGCAGTTCTGCAAGACGACGCC
>JBBQXV010000112.1:0-26565 GCA_038209335.1 Polyangiales bacterium
AAGCGGTATCCATCGAGCTGGCGCAGGCGGTGCCCAAGTGACCGAGACCGACGAGAAAGACAACGTCCCCGAGGACGACGACGACGACGAGATCAAGACGCGCGCAGCCGGCGGCGCGCGCGGCTCGGGGATCGGCGTGCATGTCGTCGTGCTCTCGGGCACGAGCAAAGGGACGCAGAAGGCGATCGGCTCGCGCCTGACGATCGGGAAATCGCCCGAGAACGATCTCGTGCTCAACGACGACACGGTCTCGCGCCGCCACTGCGAGCTCACGCGCGCGCCGGATGGGATCCACATTCGCGATCTCGGATCGACGAACGGCACACGCGTGCAAGGTGCACGCATCACCGAAGCGATCGTGCAGCCGGGCGCGGTGCTCAAGGTCGGCGAGATCGAGGTCGCGATCCGCGCCAACGCGAACCGCGCCGAGGTGATGCCGAGCGACAAGAAGCTCTTCGGCGGCGCGCTCGGATCGAGCCTCGCGATGAGGACGATCTTCGGCGTGCTCGAGCGGATCGCCGCGACCGACGCGACGGTGCTCCTCGAAGGCGAGACCGGGACCGGCAAGGACGTCCTCGCGCGCGCCATCTGGACCGAGAGCACGCGCGCGTCCGGGCCGTTCGTCGTCGTCGACTGCGGCGCCGTCAGCTACTCGCTCCTCGAGAGCGAGCTGTTCGGTCACGAGCGCGGCGCGTTCACCGGCGCAGTCGCGTCGCGGCAAGGCGCGTTCGAGCTCGCGGACGGCGGCACGGTCTTCCTCGACGAAATCGGCGAGCTCCCGCTCGACGTGCAGCCCAAGCTGTTGCGCGTCCTCGAGACCAGGGAGTTCCGTCGCGTCGGTGGCAACAAGACGATCCGCAGCGACGTGCGCGTGGTCGCCGCCACGAAGCGAAACCTGCAGCGCGAGGTCGCGGCCGGGAAGTTCCGCGAAGACCTCTACTTCCGTCTCGCGGTCGTACCCGTCACCGTCCCTTCCCTTCGTGCGCGCCGCGACGACGTGCCGATGCTCGTCGAGCACATCCTGAAGGCCGCCGGTGGCGCCGAGACGCTGACGGTGTCGCCCGACACGATGCAGGCGCTCATGGCGCACGACTGGCCGGGCAACGTGCGCGAGCTGCGAAACGTCCTCGAGCGCGCGGTCTACATGGCGCGCGCGACCGGCGCGAACGAGCTCAGCTTGATCTCGCTGCCGATGTCGAGCGGCGGCGGCGAAGGCGCGTTCCAATTCGAGCAGGGCAAGAGCTACCGCGAGACGCGCGCGAAGTACGACACCGAGTTCGAGAAGCGCTACGTCAAATGGCTCCTCGGCCGCCACGCCGGCAACGTGAGCGCCGCGGCGCGCGACGCGAAGATGGACAGGAAGCACCTCCACGACATGGCGAAGAAGCACGGCCTCCGCGGCGGCGACGGCGACGGCGGCGACGACGCGTAGCTGAGCCGACTAGAATAGAGCCGTCGCGCTCAGCGTCGCGACGTATGCGCGCGCGTTCGTGATCGGATCGCCGGCGAGCGTGAACTGATCGTAGTGAAAGTTGATCATGTCGGCCGAGCCCGAGAACTTCAGCTGCGAGATGGCGCCGAGGAGGCGCTGCTGCGGCGCGATCGTGTAGATGATGCGCGCGCCGGCCATCCAGCTCCAAAACGGCGAGATCTCGCGATCGCCCGACCAATATTTTCCGCGCGGTCCGAGCGGTTTGTCTCCGCCGGTGTAGTCGTCGCTCCAGAAGACCGCGCCCGACTGTTTGTAGAAGCGCCCGCGCACGGTCGCGCGGAACGACTCGGTGAAATGCTTCTCGAACTCGGCCTCGGTCGACACGCTCTTGATGTCCCACGTGTCGTAATACCCGCGCACGCCGAGGCGCAGCGCCGCTTTGATCGGCCGGAAATACAGGTGCACTCGCGCCGCGACCGCGTCGCGCGCGCGATTGTCCGGATGGTGCTCTTGCGCCTTGAGTCCTTCGCCGATGATCACGGCGCGGTACGGATTGCTCAAGAAGCCGTTCTGGATCTCGGCGCTGTAGATGAGCTGAGTCGCGAGCGTCGGCGTCCACGTCTGCGTCCAGCCGCCTTGGAAGCTGTCGATCGAGATCGAGTGCGTCGCGCGTCCGGCGACCGACGTGAAGCACCCCGTCGAGTCTTCGAGCGGGCGCAGGTGCGTCGGGACGTTCGAGCTGTCGGACGCTTGCACGCGATCGCACACCGAGTCGAAGTTTCGCGCGTACGCGATCTCGAACTGCGAGTTCTTGTCGAACGTGTCGGTGCGCGCGGCGACGTTGAACGAGTTCGATCGGTAGTCGTGCTCGGTCGAGTACGCGTACCCGCCCGTGAGCGTGACGATGTCCTTGCGGAGCGAGAACCCGCCGCGCACGCGGTTGCGGAGATCGTGAACGCTCGCCGCGCTGACGACGTCGGCCGCCGGGTGCGTCGCCTGGTACGCCGGGCCCGCCTTCACCGCGATGCTCGCGCCCGACACCACGTCCGCTTCCCACCCCGCGCGCACGTCGAGCCAATCGGTCGGCGACACCTGCAGGTTGCCGCCGGGCGTGTAGACGAACATCTTCGTTCGCGTCGGCTTCTCGTAATAGATCGAGTGCGTCGTGTTGAAGTCGACGACCTGCGCCTCGGCGCGCGACGACGACGCCGTGACACCCGCAAACGAAGCCGCGGCAGCCACCACGAGAAGTGCACGCGTCAGTTGCACCCGCACCCTCCGCCGGAGACGCCGCTTCCACCCATCGAGCCTTCGCGGTTGTCGATCGCGTGGCGTCGCACGTCTTCTTCGTGGGGCTCGGCGCCGAACTGCATCGTCGGATCGGCGAGGATCGCGCGCTGCTGCGGCTTGACCGTCGAGCACCCGATCGACCAGGCGGCGGCGCACGCGCAGAGCATCGTGAGGAGAATCGATCGCATCGCCATCTCCCTTAGAAGTAAACCCCGAACCCGCCGACGTACGCCTGCGCGTTCTTGTACGAGTCCGCCGTGAAGACCGACAGGTTGTTCGCTTCGAGCCGAAACAGAATGCGATTGCGCAGCGCCATCAAGATGCCGCCGCCTGCGCGCGCGATGTAGAGATCCTGGCGCTTCAAGACGAACGAATCGGAGTTCGGAAAGACGCTGAGCCCGCCGCCGCCGATGCTGACGAACGGCGACACGACCCAGCTCGGCGCGAGGTAGACGGTGATGCCCGCGCCGTAGAGGATCTGCGATCCGTCGGAGGTGAGCGCGTCGCCGATGAATCCATCGAGGCTGATCGTCTTGTGGAGCACGAGCGACGGACGCGCTTCGAGGTAGCCCTGTCGCTGAATCGATCCGTCCGCGACCGGAATGCTCAGGATCCCGCCGACGATCGCGAGCCCGCCGCGCGCGCCTTCGAGCGGCGGCGGCGCGAAGAATCCTGGGCGCGACGGCGCGCCGTCTTCGTCGGGCCTGACCGCGAATGGCTGCACTTCGTCGCCGACGACGTACGCGGTGCGTCCGTCCGGCAAGAGCACCTTCAACCAGAAACCGCTCCCGGGTCGTCCGTCGAGCGCGAACGTCTCGCCGCGATGTGCGGTGTGGATCACGCGGAACGACACGCCCGGCCCGCTTCGAAAATCCGCCGAGTCGACGATGACCTTAGCGAACGCTTCGGGATCTTTTTCTTCGGCGTGCGCGATCGCCGGCGCGATCACCGCGAACGTCGCCGCGGCGCACGCGATCGTCAGCCTGTTCATCATTTCGATGCCCACGCCTGGATGACGGCGACGACCGCGTCGTCGGGCGCGAAGATCGTTCGCGGATGGTTGTGCCCCGTCGGCCGCACGAAGATCTGCGCGGACAAGTAGTCCTTGCTCATGTCGAGCGAGACCGCTTGCAGGTTCCCCTCCGCAGCGCTCCCCGTCGCGATTTGCGATCGATCGACCGGATGATCGCCCCCCGCGCAGTCGACCGGATTGTGTTGGACGAGCGCCATCCCGCTGACCGCCGCCGAGTTGAAGTGGCAACCGTTCGCCGGATCGCCTGCGGCCGTATCGCCCGAGCCGCACTTCTTGTTGAACAAGAGCTCGGGCTCGACGTGGCAATAGAAGTAATCCGGATTGAAGCTCTCCGGCTCGACGACGAAATTCGGCCCCGGATCCACGGTCGTGCACCCGCCGAGCGCGATCGCCAGCGGGAGTGCGAGCGCGAGCGTGAGAGCGAGGGTGAAGGGCCGCCCGCACGGCCGACCGCCAGCGTCTCGGAGCACGCAACGACGATAGACCCCATGCCGCACCTGACACAACCCGACTTGCACTTTGCAACGCAATGCGGCAGAAGGCGGGCCGTGATTCCTGCACACCTGTTGCGCTTCCGCGTTCGCGTGCCCACGGCGCGCGTGTCCAGCGCGCCACGTTCGTCGTCGCGACCGCGGGCCGCAGCAGCGCTCGAGGCACCTCACCTGATTCCGCGTATTTCGCTTTCCTTTGCGGTTTCGACCGCCTCCGTATGTGTGAGAGCCGCGCACTTGGATCGCTCCATGCGATGCCCGTTGGTCGCTTTCCCTTGATCTGGTTGTCCGCGCCCCGTTACAAGCTTGTCCGTCCCTAAGGGGTGTCGTATCTTCGCTTACATCCAGCTACATCGCAGTACGATTCTACGCAGCTGAATTGACGCAAGGCACTGGAGACTCCCCCCGAATGAAGCTGACCCCCTGGTACTTGGTCGCCGTCGCCCCCATCGCCGTCGCGGGATGCACGGGCGCATTCGTCGGCCACTCTGCAGTCCTCGCGGTCACGCTCTGCATCTTCATCGGCACCCTTTCGATGGGCCGTCACGCAGCGCCGCCGTCGGCCACGGCGAAGCAGACGCCGGAGCTTCACAAAGGGGCGTGAGGCCCATCTCGGTCTCGCCTCGCGGTCGCCTCGCATTGTTGTTTCGCTAGCGTGAGCGCGTCATGAGCGATCCGGAGCGACTCAAGCGACTCGACGAGTTCACGCTCGCGGATCTCGAAGCGGTCCGCCTCATTCTTCGCGGCGACTCGGTCATCGATTGGCATCGGCTCAACTTCGCCGACGTCGACGAAGTCGCCGAGTTCCTCGTCGCGCAAGAGTTTCATCCGACCGAGGCGTCGGATCGCGCGCGCCTCGAGTCGATCAAAGACGAAGCGGTCAACTACCTCCGCCGTCACTTCGACTACCCGATCCCGAAGCCGGTCGAGCGCGCGACCGTGTCCGAGATGATGATGCTCGCCGCGAGCCGCGGCCACCGCCAGACGTGCGCGTGCACGATCCTGAAGTGCATGCACATCATCCATCACCTCGACGGGCGCGAGCTCCTCTTCGTGCTGCCGATGTCCGACCAAGAGGTCTTCCACATCGTCGAAGAGAAGGTCTATCGGATCATCGGCGCGATGCTCGCGGGCGGATTTCCGATCATCGAGTTCGTCGGCGGACGAAAGAACAAAGACTCGCTCTACACGAAGCTCCTCTCGAAGCAGGAGACGACCGCCGCGCAGATTTACGACAAGCTCCGGTTTCGCGTCGTCACGCGGACGCGCGCGGACATCTTTCCGGTCGTGCAGTACCTGACGAAGAAGCTCTTCCCGTTCAACTACGTGGTGCCCGGTCAGAGCACGAACTCGGTCTTCAACTTCAAGTCGTACTGCCTGCAGAACGCGCACTTGAAGCCGATGCTGCCGGAGATGCAGGCAGGGCGCGACGACGACTACACGCCGAGCGACAACCAGTTCTCCGCGCAGTCGTACCGAATCATCCACTTCGTCGTCGACATGCCGGTCCGGATCCCGAAAAAAATCCTCGACCGTGCGCCGCCGAGCGCGGGGCAGTTCGGCTCGATCATCTTCGTCATCTGCGAATTTCAGCTCGTCGATCGCGAGACCGAGTCGGGCAACGAGCTCGGCGAAGCGAGCCACGCGAAATACAAAGAGCGGCAGAAGAAGGCCGTCATGCGCAGGCTGCAGCTCGGGATGAAAGAGGAGTCGCTCGGTCGGATTCCGGTGGCCCCGAAGAAGCGCTGAATAGTACGTTCGCGGCCATGCGTCTCTATCCGGGTAAGGTCGCGGGCATCGCCGCCGAGGTCGTGCGCGCGCTCGTCGCGGGAAACGACATCGAGGCCGAGTCGCCCAAGGAAGTCGAAGCGGACATCGTCTCGGTGCTCAACAACTACTTGGCGATGGAGCGCGAGGTGAACGAGCGCGCGAAGGACATCCTCGAGCGCACGGGTCGACCGCAGAGCGAGTTCAATCGCGTGCGTCAGCTCGCCGCGGACGAAAAAGGGATCAAGCTCGGCGACGAGACGCTCGACTACGTGCTCGACCAGGTCGTCGAGATTTTTCATCACTCGCACAACGTCGACGAGATCTTCGCCGAGGACGTCGAGCTTCGTCGAAAGATGGCGCCCGTCTTCAAGAAGCACATGGCGGTCGACGAAGGGCTCGACGCCGAAGTGCGCGCGCAGCTCCGTCACGTCAAAGAAGGCACGCGCGACTGGGACATCGAGTACCAAAAAGTGCTCGAGCGCTTGAAGCGGATGAAGGGTCTGTAGAGACCGAGACCGCTCGGGGCGTTCGCATGGGCTGGATTCCGAAGGTCGAAGAGAAGCGCCACTTTTGCCACAAGTGCCGCGGCGAGATCGTCTTCGACGTGAAGATGCAGCGGGCGGACACGTGCCCGCACTGCTCCGCAGATTTGCACTCGTGCAAGAACTGCGAGCACTGGGATCCCGGCGCGCACAACCAGTGCAAAGAGCACATTGCCGAGTACGTCCCGGATCGCGAAGCGGCGAACCGGTGCACGTTTTTCACGTTTCGGCACCACGCGGGTGGAGCGCCGGGCGACGCGAGCGCACAAATCGACACGAACAAGGCGAAGCTCGAAGCGCTTTTTAAGAAGAAGTGATCGCGCGCTCTGCCGTGCGGCGGTACTTTCAAGGCTTCCGACGATGCGCAGCATGACCGGTTTCGGCATCGGTGAGTCACCCCTCGGCGACGGTGGGAAGGCGAAGCTCTGCGTCGAGATCCGCGGGGTGAACCACCGCTTCCTCGACGTGCGCGTACGCGTGCCGCGCGAGATCGGCGATCTCGGGACGTTCGTCGAACAGCTCGCGCGCGAAAAGCTCACGCGCGGTCGGTTCGAGATCGCGGTGCGCGTCGAGGGGGCGTCGATCGGTGCGCCGGTGCTCGATCGTGATCGCGCGCGATCGGCGTACCGCGCGCTGTGCGAATTGCGCGACGAGCTCGCGCCGGGGACCGAGGTGCCGCTGTCGCTCCTCGCGACGATTCCGGATCTGTTCGCGTCGTCGGTCGATCGCGAGCTCGAGCAGGTGCGCGTGGCCACGCGGCGCGCGTTCGACGGATCGGTGAAAGCGCTCGATCAGATGCGCGAGAAGGAAGGCGTCGCGCTGACCGACGACCTCACGAGGCGACTCACGACCGTGCGTCGCCTCTCGAAGACGGTCGAAGCGCGCGCGCCCGAGGTCGTCGAGACGCACCGCAATCGCCTCCGCGAGCGCGCGCTCCGCTTGAAGGCGCAGACCGACGTCGAGTGCGACGCCGGGCGGCTCGAGCAAGAGATCGCGCTCTTCGCCGAGCGGATCGACATCTGCGAAGAGCTGACGCGCCTCGAGAGCCACTGCACGCAGTTCGCGTCGCTCGTCGCGAGCACCGAGGCGTGTGGGCGTCGCCTCGATTTTCTCTTGCAAGAGATGGCGCGCGAGGCGAACACAGTCGGCGCAAAGAGCCCGGACGCGCAGATCACGCACGCCATCGTCGAGGTGAAAGCCGAGATCGAGCGCATGCGCGAGCAAGTCCAGAACGTCGAATAAGCGCCCACGTCTTCTCGGAGGTCCATGTCGTCCGATTTCTTGTTGCTCATCTTGTCGTCACCCAGCGGCGCGGGGAAGACGACCCTGACGCGCATGCTGCTCGAGCGCTTTCCGGACTTGCGATTCAGCGTGTCGCACACGACGCGGTCGCCGCGCGCCAACGAGGTCGACGCGCGCGATTATCACTTCGTCGATCGCGCGGCGTTCGAAGCAAAGGTGGCGAAGGGCGAGTTCCTCGAGTGGGCCGAGGTGCACGACAATTTGTACGGGACGTCGCTCGCGGAGATCGAGCGCGCGCAATCGACGCCCGGATGCAGCGGGATGATCTTCGACGTCGACTACCAGGGCGCGAGGCAGATGCGCGCGAAGCGGGCGGACATCATCGGGGTCTTCGTGCTGCCGCCGTCGATGGGCGAGCTCGAGAAGCGGCTCCGCGGGCGCGCGAGCGAGACCGAAGAGGTCGTGCGACGACGCTTCGCCGTGGCAAAGGGGGAGATCGAGCACTACGCGCTCTTCGACTACTTGGTCGTCAACGACCAGCTCGACGACGCGTTCGATCAGCTGAGGTCGATCGTCCGCGCCGAGCGCGCGAGCCGTGCGCGGCGCGCGTACCTCGCGGAGACACTTCTTCGCGATGGCCAGGTGAAGCCGTGAGCGCGCCTCCCAGTCGCCCCTGCCTCGGCGTCCTCGGCGGCAGCGGTCTCTACGAAATCGACGGCCTCACCAACGTGACCGAGCTCCGCGTCGACACGCCGTTCGGCGCGCCGAGCGACGCGATCATCAAAGGGGATCTCGGCGACGCTTCCCTGCTCTTCCTGCCGCGTCACGGGCGCGGGCATCGCGTGCCGCCGCACCAGATCAACTACCGCGCGAACATGTGCGCGCTGAAGATGTCGGGCGCGACGCACGTCGTCAGCGTGAGCGCGGTCGGCTCGATGAAGGAAGAGATCGTGCCGGGCGACTTGGTCACCGTCGATCAGTTCATCGACTTGACCAAGCGACGCGTGACGTCGTTCTTCGAGGACGGTGTCGCTGGGCACGTCGTGTTCGCGGATCCGGTATGCCACGATCTCGCGGCGTCGCTCGCGAGCGCGGCCGAGCGCTCGGGGGGCAAGGTGCATCGCGGCGGGACGTACGTCTGCATGGAGGGGCCGCAGTTCTCGACGCGCGCCGAGAGTCGCGTCTATCGCTCGTGGGGCGTGTCCGTCATCGGCATGACCGGGATGCCCGAAGCGAAGCTCGCGCGCGAAGCCGAGCTCCCGTTCGCGCTCCTCGCGCTCGCGACCGACTACGATTGCTGGCACGAGAGCGAGGAAGACGTGTCGGTCGAGGCGGTCCTCGCGGTCGTCCGGAAGAACGTCGATCTCGCGCGGCGCACCGTCGTCGAGCTCGCGCGCACGCTTCCGGATCCGGCGAAGAGCCGCGCGACGGGGGCGCTGCGGTCGGCGATCATGACCGCGAAGGAAGCGATCTCCCCTGCGGCACGCGATCGCCTCGGATGGCTGATCGGCAAGTACCTGTAGGCAGCTCGGCCGAACGGCACTAAGACCGTCCGCCGTGCAAACCCAATCCTCTTCTCACACGCTCCTCATCGTCGGATCGATCGCCTTCGACGATCTCGAGATGCCGAGCGGCACCTTCAACGACGTCCTCGGCGGCGCCGCGACGTACTCGTCGATCGCCGCGTCGCTCCTCGCGCCGGTCCGGATCGTCGGCGTCGTCGGGACCGATTTCCCCGAGGCGACGCTCGCCGATCTGCGAAAGCGCGGCGTCGACACCGCGGGCGTCGAGCGGGTCGAGGGGAAGAGCTTTCGTTGGCACGGTCGCTACGCCGCGGACTTGATGAGCCGCGAGTCGCTCGACACGCAGCTCGGCGTCTTCGCGACGTTCAAGCCGAAGCTCCCCGCCGCGTACAAATCGAGCCCGTTCGTCCTCCTCGGCAACATCCACCCGAGCCTCCAGGCCGAGGTCGTCGGCCAAATCGAGAAGCCCAAGCTCGTCGCCGCCGACACGATGAACTTCTGGATCTCCGGCGAGCCGACTGCGCTCGCCGACATGTTGAAGAAGATCGACCTCCTCATCATCAACGACGAAGAAGCGCGCCAGCTCTCGGGGATCCAAAACCTCGTCAAGGCGGCCGCCGACATCCGCAAGCGCGGTCCGTCGCGCCTCATCATCAAGCGTGGCGAGTTCGGCGCGCTGCTCTTCGACGAGGGGGGGATGTTCTTCGTCCCCGCGTACCCGCTCGAAGAGGTTCTCGATCCGACGGGCGCGGGCGACTCGTTCGCCGGCGGCCTCCTCGGTTACCTCGCGCGTCACGGCGACGCCTCGCCGCACGCGATGCGCCGCGCGATGTTCTTCGCGTCCGCGCTCGGCTCGTTCTGCGTCGAGGACATCGGCCCGCGCCGCCTGCTCTCCCTCGACAAGGCCGCGCTCTCGAAGCGAATCGATGCATTCTGCAAGCTCGTCGACTACGGCGGAGAGCTGAGCTTCGCCGTTTGACGTGCTATCTTGCGCGCGTCTGTTCTTGAGGAGGCTTCTATGCGATTGCCGATTTGGTTGACGATGGGTTTGCCGCTCACGGTCGTGACGGCGGGGATCCTGATCAGCGCGTGCTCCAGCGACAAAAAGATCGTCCAGAGCACCGACGACTCCGGTGTCGCCGCGGGCGCGTGCGCCGCTGCCGCGGGCGGTTTCCCCGAGCCTTCGTGCTCGACCGATTCGGTGCCGCCCACGTGCCCGAACTCGATGTCGTGCAAAATCGAGGCGATGTGCGGCAACACGTCGACCTGCATGCCGCTCGCCGACAACGCAGGCAAGAGCGTCCTCGATTTCCGCTTCCGTCGCCTCACCGTCATCACGCCCGAGGCGCTCGCGAGCGGCTTCATCCAGAACGTCGTCGTCGATCACGGCATCACGCTCAACGCAAAGCAGTGCGGCGAGTACGGCGACGGCGCGTTCAACTGGCTCATTCGCATCGACAAGACGACCGGCATGGTCACGACCGGCGGCGCGCCCCCGTCGACGGATCCGTTCGGCAAGGGCTACTGCTTCGCGAAGACCACCGCGTCTGGCAGTGGCATCGTCGTGGGTCCGGTCACCGCGAAGGTGAACCTCACGGGGAACACCTTCTCGTCCGATCCGGTCGCCAAGCTCAACGTGCCGATCTTCGTGAACGGCGATCCGAACCAGCTCATCATCCTGCCGCTGTCGAACGTGTCGGTGTCGAAGGTGTCGTTCTCGGCCGACGGCAACTGCATCGGCGGCTTCAACTACCCGGCGCTCGACAAGGACTGCGCGGACTCGCGCAGCGACTGCTCGCGCTGGCACACCGACGGCGCGCTCGGCGGCTACATCACCCTCGAAGAGGCCGACAACGTCCCGATCCCGCAGCTCGGGAACAAGACCCTTTGCGTCATGCTGACGAAGTCGACGCCTGGGCCGGACAACCTTCACTGCAAGCGCAATGCAGCCAACAAGATCGACTTCGAGGGAGACTACTGCTCGTCGACCAAGTCGGCGGGCGGCTGCAAAGACAGCTATTGGCTCGCGGCCACATTCGCGGCCTCGGCGGTCAAGATCGACGACGGCTCGCTCGACCCGCTCTGCCACGGCGGGATCTCGGGTGATGGCGGGACGGATTCGGGGTCGGGCGACGCCGCGACCGACTGAGTCGTTTGCCTCCCTCGAAACGCCGCGACTCCGCGAGCGATCGACGCCGTGTCTGCCGAAAGGTGGGCGCGGCGTCGCTGCTTTGTTGCAATGACGTCTCTTCGCCGTTTGCCGGCGCCTGACACCCCCGACGATCCTGCTTTCAGGTAAAGTTACGTCGCCGAGGTACTTGGTCTCGAGGGCGGCTTGGGGCCGCTCTGGTGGATGTGTGTCGCGTGGTCGTTGATGCATCGCGGTGGGGGCCCACGTGCCTGCCGACGCTTTTGGGAGGATCCATGCTTCGTCATTGGTCGCGCACCGCGTTCTTTGTCGTGCTCTTTTTGGTCATCGCGTCGTGCAGTGGTGGCGGGTGCGCGAGCGGCTGTTCGAGCTGCGGCGTGACCCCACTCCCCGGCGGCTATCCGAAGGCGAACGCGATCACCAACGCCGCGTCGGTGCGCGTCACGCGGCCCGGCCTCGACTTCCTCCAGTCGAACATCGGCGCCATCGCGGGGAAGCTCCTCGGCGGCGGCAGCGGCGTCCTGAACTTCCCCGTGCCGTCGTCGACGAGCGCGCCGAGCGGAAGCTGCTTCCCGTACAACTTCGGCGCGAACATCTGCCCGGCGCCGCACCCCGTCGCAGGCGCCACGCCTCCCGAGTGCGTCGCCGAGATCAACCTCAAGAACGCGAAGCTCTCGATCGACTCGATCACGCCGCACTCGGTGAAGATCGCCGGCACGATCCCGGTGCGGCTCCAAGACTTGCCGCTCCACGTCGACGTCAAGCTCCTCTGCATTCCCGCGTCGGGCGATCCGGACATCGGCATCGGCATGGGTGGCTGCAACGGCAGCAAGCCGAACGTCGACTACGCGGACATCCCGGTCGACATCGAGCTTCCGCTCATCGCCGAGACGATCGCCCCGCGCGACGGGTACATGAAGGTCGACGCGCAGAACGCGATCGTCAACGTGACGATCGATCAGAGCGTCGTCCAGATCTGCGGCGGAGGTTTCATCGGGACGGCGGCGAACGCGCTCAAGGGGACGATCGTCAGCCAATTCACCGCTCCTTTGACGAATCAGATCAAGAGCGCGCTCACCGACAACCTCTGCGCGAAGCCCATTGCCGGCCAGAACCCGCCGTGCCCGACCGGCTCGATGCCGGACAGCGGAAACAAGTACTGCGTCTACACGTCGAAGCCGGCCACGTGCGTGCCGACGATGCTCGGTCTCGACGGTCACATGGACCTCAGCTCGGCGCTCGCGAAGATCTCGCCAGGCACGTCGGGCGGGCTCGACTTCATGCTCGCCGCGAACGGCGACATGGATCCGGCGCCGGGCGCGGCGGTCGTGAACGGGCACACCGTCAACGGGATCTCGATGGGAATGTTCGGCGGCGCCCTCCCCTCGCCGAAGACCGACTGCGTGCCGATCGCGGAGAACCCGGTCCCGACCGGCATCCCGATACCGGCCGAGCTGAAGGGCGACATCATCACGCCGTGGCCGATGGGCGACAACGGTCCGCACCTCGGGATCGCGCTCGCGGGGCGCTTCCTCAACTTCAGCATGGTGTCGGTCTACAACAGCGGGCTCCTCTGCCTGGGCGTGTCGACCGAGCAGTTCTCGGCGCTCAACAGCGGGCTCCTCAGCTTGCTCATCAGCTCGATCAACAAGCTGACGTTCGAAGCGAAGCCTGCCGCGGCGGCGATCACGACGCGCCCGCAAGCGGCGCCGTCGATCAAGATCGGCAAGGGGACCGACATCCAAAAGGATCCGCTCCTCGCGATCCAGCTCAACAAGTTCGCGATCGATTTCTACATCTGGTCCGACGACCGCTTCGTGCGCGTGCTCACGTTCACGTCGGACGTCACGGTTCCGGTCAACCTCACGACGAAGAAGGATCCGAAGACGAACCCGGCAGGCGGGATCGCGATCACGATCGGCAACCTGAACATCGTGAACGGCGTGGTGACCAACTCGGATCTGCTGACCGATGATCCGAAGCAGATCTCGTCGGCGCTCCAGGGCATCCTCGGAGGGATCGTCGGGCAGTTCATCGGCGGCGGGATCAAGCCGTTCGACATCTCGGGTGCGCTGAAGTCGGTCGGGCTCGCGCTGACGATTCCGGACGGCGGCATTCGCAAGCTCACGTCGGGCAACGACGATTTTCTCGCGATCTTCGGGGACCTCACCCTCGCGCCGGGGACGGCAATGCGGGAGACCGACACGGGCCTTCGCATCCTCGACAAATCGGTTCACCCCGAAGCGATGTCGCTGACGACGGCGGACCGCGCGAAGTTCCCGAAGCTCCACGTCCTCTTCTCGTCGCCGAGCGCGGACACGGAGCAGATCGAATACAACTATTCGATCGACGACGGCACGCCGAGCATGTGGACGAAGGATCGTGATTTCACGATCGACACCGACGCGCTCTTCCTCCAGGGCAAGCACGTGCTCCACGCGACGTCGCGCATCGTCGGTCATCCGGAGACCGAGGACTCGACGCCGGCGTCGGTGCCGTTCACGATCGACACGATCGCGCCGGTCACGTCGATTCACAAAGCAGACGACGGGACGTTCTCGATCAAGGCGTGGGACATCGTGAGCGACGACGCGGGGCTCGTCGGGCGGTACCGCCTGACCGACGCGGCTGGCAAGGTGGGCGCGTGGTCCGAGTGGGCGCCGTTGCCGAGCTTGGCCGGGATCCTCGCGGGCACCGCGCACTCCGTCGACGGCGAGGTCAAAGACGAAGAGGGCAACACGGGGAGCGTGAGCTCGGCGCTCGTGCGCGGGCGTCCGGATGGCACACTCGGGACGACCGGCGGATGCGGATGCTCCACGCCCGGAAACACGAGCATGTCGTCGTCGTCGTTGGGGTGGGCGAGCGGGCTCGCGGTGCTCGGTGCGATCGGGCTCCTCGCGATGCGTCGTCGTCGCACGCCGATGATGAAGCGCGCCTTCGCGCGCGGTCGCATCACGCGCACGTCGTCGCTCGTCGGGCTCGGCGCGGTCGCCGTGTTCGCGGCGTCCCAAGAAGGGTGCTCGTGCGGCGGCGACGGCAACACGGATCAACCGCCGTCAGGGACGCGCTGCGGTCCCGACTGCAACACGCCGTGCGGCTCGGCGAACACGCCGGGCCTCGTCGGTTCGTACACGTCGGTCGCGAAGGCGAAAGACGGGACGATCTGGGTCGCGGGGTACAACGACGGCGACACGTCGGATCCGCACGGCGCGAACCTCTGGGGCGATCTCGTCGTCGGAAAGTACGACTCGGGGAAAGCGACGGTCGGATGGACGACGGTCGATGGGCTCCCGCCCGCGCGCACCGACGGCACCTGCCCCGCGAACGATCCGCTCGGATGGCGCGGCGGCGAGACCGATCTCGGCGACGACGTCGGGCTGTGGACGAGCCTCGCGCTCGATCCGACCGACAACCCGATGGTCAGCTACTACGACGCGTCGCACGCCGCGCTGAAGTTCGCGTCGTTCGACGGGACGAAGTGGACTTCGCACACGGTGAAGCAGGCGCCGGTGAGCGACATCGGTCGTTACGGAAAGATCGCGATCGTCGCGGGCAAGCCGGTCGTCGCGTTCCTCGTGATGGAAAAAGGAACGGGCGGAAAGGTTCGCTCGAAGGTGTCGCTCGCGAAGGCGACCGTGGCGGTTCCCGCGGCGCCGACCGACTGGGCGTTCGAGGACGCGGCGATCGACGAGAACGGGCCGTGCCGCGCGAAGTTCTGCGACGCCGGACAGAAGTGCATCAAGGAGACGGGGCTCTGCCAAGCGGCGGCGACGGGTTGCACGCCGTCGGACTGCGGTGGTGGCGGCGGCATCGGAACCGCCGCGATGACGTGCGTGACGATCGCGGGCAAGGCGACGTGCGGCACCGTGCTCGACGACAAATACGTCGAGTCGTACCCGAACGGATTCGGCGACTACATCGCGCTCGGTGTCGGCGCGCAGGGCCTCGGGATGGTGGTCTACGATCGCATCCACGGAAACCTCGTCCAGGTCGCGAACAACGCCGGCAAGTGGACGACGACGATCCTCGACGGCGAGACCGGCTCGCGCACGCCCGGCTCAGGCCCTGACGGCGGCGTGAGCGCGAAAGACACCGGCGACGTCGGCGTCGGCGCGTCGCTCTTCATCGCAGAGAACGGCGACTGGCACGTCAGCTACGTCAACGGCTTCACCGAGGCGGTGCAGTACCTGACGATCCCGGGTGGCAACAAGCCGCCGACCAAGCCGGAGATCGTCGACGACGGACGCGGCGTCGGCACGATGCCGTTCGGTGACGGGAAGCACGTCGTCGGCGACGACTCGTTCGTCACGGCCGACCCGAACGGCACCGTTTCGATCTTCTACCAAGACGCGACCGCGGGGACGCTCCACGCGGCGACGGGCGCGCCGGCGATGGGCGGCACGCACAAGTGGTCGGTGAAGGTCGTCGCGCAGCCGAACAAGTTCGCGGGGTACTTCCCGCACGTCGTTCCAGGCACCACGCAGGTCGCGAACTGGTGGCGGCAGACCGATCATGGATCGGCCGTCGTCACCGGCGACGTGTCGATCCTCACACCTTAGTCGAGCAAGGGCGTCACGCCGCGTCAGGCGGCGACGGTCGTCTTGCTCGCGGGCGTGACCTCGTCGAGGACGCGCATCGCGGGGCCGCTCGCGCGCTCGCGCTCCGCGGCGACGATCTCGAGGAGCTCGGTCTTCGAGACGATCTCCAGATCGAGCAGCGCGCGCATGTAGCCGTCGACATATCCGTGGGCTCGCGCGATGCGACCGTGGTTGCCGCCGGCGGCCTTCGCCGCGAGGACATCGCGCAGCATCGTCGACAGCTCGGTGATCAGCTCGGTCTTCGTTCGCATCGGGGTCGCCTCCGTTCCCCTCCCCGATTACTGAACCCGGCGAACGCGGGCCAAGTTTGCGTGGCGAATAGTGGTGCTTCGGCGGGCGTTCGAGTAGACGAGAGGTTCGATGGGACAGGACGCTGACGTTCGCGCATTCGATGCGCTGGGAAAGAGCGCGAGGCTCGGCGATCTCGTCTCCATCACGCGCACCGTCGTGACGGCGGCGGCGCAGGCTCGTCGCTCCGAGTGGCTCGACGCGGCGCGCGTGGCCGAGCTCGCGACGGAGCTCAAGCTGACGCACGAAGAGGCGATGACGCCGTTCGGCGACGCGCTCGCGGTGCTCGAACGCGGTCCGGAAGACGACGCCGAGCGCTCGCTCAGCTGCGCGCTCTGGGCGCACACGCTCGCCGAGACGCCGCCCAAGGGGCGCGACGAAGAGGATCGCGCGGCGACGGATCTCCTCTGGCTCGCGGCGCACACGCCGTTCGACGCGACGGGGCTCCTCGATCGCGCGCTCGGCGAAGGCGCGGCGGATCTGTGGGACGCGATCGCGGATCGCGTGCGTCGGATCGATCAGGGCAAGCTGCCGCTCCTCGGGCGCGGCGAAGCGCTCGTCGGTGGAGTGGCGCTCGCGCTGTCTTCGTCACCGGCGGCCGGTCGGCACGCGACGTCGCTCGCCACCGAGGTTCGCGACGCCAAGCTCGCGCGCGTCCTCGTCGGCGGTGGCACGCTCGGCGAAGACGAGAAGATCGTCGGCGAGATCACCGCGCCGCCGCGCGGGCCCTTTGCGACGGCGGCGCTCGCGCTCACGGGGATCCTCTTCTTCATGCACGCGGTGCGACTCCTCGCGCGGCTCGCGCTCGCGTACAAGCGGCCCGCCGAGGTCGTCCTCTCCGACAAGACGGTCCGCATTCGATTTCGCACAGAGCTCCTCGGGCGCACGCTCCGCGATCGCGACGTCGTGATTCAGCGCGCAGGGCTCGTCCGCGCGACGCGCGAGGTGCGTTATCCGCGCGCGGCGTTCTACGCGGGGTTGCTCGCGCTCGCGGTCGGAAGCTATTTCGGCGTCGCGACGTTCGTCGATGGCGTTCGCGCGGCGTCCCCTTCCCTCCTCCTCACGGGGCTCGTGATCGTCGCGCTCGGCATCGGGCTCGACTTCGCGCTCTCGAGCATCGCGCCGGGCGCGCGCGGACGCTGCCGCGTCCTCTTCGTCCCGCGCGACGGGCAGAAGCTCTGCGTCGGCGGCGTCGACACCAAGCGCGCGGACGCGGCGATCGCGCGCCTCGCGCAGGCCACCTGAGCAGCGTTCGACGAGCGACGTCACCCTGAGCAGCGTTCGACGAGCGACGCTGATCAGGGCGACAAGCGCGAGCCGATCTCCGCATCGAGCTTTCCGCTCGTCGCTGTGAGCTCGATCTTTACCTGCCGTGCGTTGGCGGCGGCGCACGCGCGTGCGCTCGCGGCGCGCGCTCCGTGCGAACGATCGATCTCCTCGGACGTCGCCGCGTCGAAGAGCCGAAGCTCGATCCCCGTGCCGTCGCCTTGCGTCCCCACCGCGACGCGCAAGCACTTGCCCGCAGGCACGGTCTCGGTCCACGACACCGCATGAGCGGCGTCGAGCTGCGCGGCCTTCGCGGAGAGCGGCGCCCCTTCATGGAGCATCGACGCGCCGTCGGCCGCGCGCGCGAGCATTCGTGCCGCCGCGAGGCCGCGCCCGGCGAACGAGGCATCGCGCCAGCGTTCGGTGCGAACGAGAACGGAGAACGGTCCCGGTCGTCCACGCGTCTCGAGGTCGAGCCGCAAGGCGCCACGCGCGCACGCGAAGAGCGTCACGGAGCTGGCACCTTCGTCCGACGCCACGAGCGCGCCGGCGTCGTCCCACAGCGACGCATCGACGAGTGCGAGCGGTGCGCCGGCGACGACGTCGATGCGCGCGCACGCGCCGGCGGGGATCACCTTGGTGTCGATCGGCACCGACACGCGCCTCCCGAGTGGGAGCGTCCCGTTCAAGGTCAGCATCGGCGCGTCGTAGCCGCGCTTCGAGAGCTCGGCGTTGCGATCGCTCCGTGTCGCGTCGATGCCTCGCGCGGGCGCGGCCCAGGCGATTTCCGGGCGCGTCGAGAGATCGCGGGCGATTTCTCCGCGACCGTGAGCGAGCACGACCGCCGCCAGACCGCGGCCGACGTGAGGACGGATCGCGAGCGTCCCGCTCATCGCCACGGGCGAGCAGAGCGTGAGGGCGCGCATGCGTCCGCCTTCGCGCGCGCGCGCGAGCACGCGCCCTTCGCCGTCGAGAGCCTCGACGTCGAGGAGCGACACCTCGTCGCCCGGGACGACGACGATGTCGATGCACTTGTCGGCCTCGAGCGGCATCGCGACGTACGTCGGCGCGCGCGAGTCGACGGAGAGCGCGACCTTTCGAAAATCTTCCCATACGCCGCCGAGCGTCGCGCGGTGCGCGCGCACCGTGTCGTCGAGGCCGGGCCAAGCGTCCGCCGGTCGCGGTCCCTCGCCGACGCTCCCGCGCGCGCCGAGCGCACGACCGACGACCGCGGCCTTGTCGCGCGGAACGAGCTGCGCGGCCACCGCGACGAGGCCTTCGCCGCTCGCCGTGTGCGCGGCGACGTAGACGCGATCCGGATGCGGCGGGCAGAGCAACACCGTCGGATGCGCGTCGGGAGCTTCGTCGACCGCGAGCGGCGTCCCTTCGTCGGAGAACACCGCGACGTCGAGATCGTCGACCGAGCTCGATCCGCGCGCGTAGCTGAGGAGACACGCATCGGCCGGGACGTCGACGAACGCGCCCATGCGCTCGCCTTCGTACGCCTCGCCAGCGGCGACAACGGAGAGCGGCCCGGCGCCGAGTCGCGATGCGCGCGCGGGGAGATCGGCGAGCAGCGTCTTCGCATCGAGGCCGCCCGGCGTGACCCGTGGCGCGTCGAGTGAGCGACGCGGCGTCGGCGTGGTCGTCGTCGGACGTGCAGGCCCGCACGCGACGAGCGCGAGGGAGAGCGCCACGCCGGAAAACAGCGCGAAGGCGAAGCGCGCCGTCATCGCGGCACCTCCCAAACGCCGCTCGCGACTCGGAAGAGCGCGAGGCCCCAGGCCATCCCCGTTCCGCGTGCGTCGACCTCGATGAGCGCGCGGCGGCGATCGATGGCGCAGAACGCGACCGCGCCTGCGCTGTCGGCCGAGCCGCGATCGTCCGCCATCTCGCGCGCGCCGACGCGAACGCGGAGCCCGATCCCTTTCGGCTGCCCTTGCACGACCGCGACGACGGCCAAGTAGCAAGCGCCCGGCTCGATCGCGATCGGCACGGGCGTCACCTGCGCGCCGCCCGACGCCACGAGCACTGCGTCGCCACGCGGCGCCGCGACGTGACGGGCGAGCATCACGTGCGCCATGCGCGCGCGCGCGTCCGGCCCCCACGCGTGCGGAACGTGCTCGGGGATGGGCCACGTCAGGTGCGTCACGATCACGGACGCGTCGGGCGACGATCCCGCGAAGACGACGCTCACGCGCGTCTCTTCGCCGACGCACGTCTCGAGGTGCGCGTCCGGCGCGTCGGAGCGATCGCGCGCGAGGACGCGGTCGTCGATCTCGTCGCGGAGCTCGGCGTCGACATCGAGCCGGCCGCGACGCGACGGCGTGCGCGCGGCTCGTCCTTCGGGCGCGAAGAGCTCGAGGCGATGGCAACCTGCTCCGAGCGTGAGCTTGCCGTTCCCGCTTCCGTCGCTGCCGGACGGCAGCTGCACGCGCGCGCGTACGGAGCCGCCATCGCGCCTCGCGCGCGACTCCGCGACGTCGGCGCGCTTCTCCGGGAGCGGCAGCGCCGGGAGATCACCGGCGTCCGGCGCCGCCGGGATCGTGCCGCCGGTCCGCTCGGGAAGGACGATGCGCAGCGGCGGCAAAGGCGACTTCGCGAATCCGACGATCGTCTCGATCGCTCCACGGCCCGCGTCGCTGTCGAGGACGAGACGTCGCGCACCCGCACCGCCCGAGCCACCCGAGCCACCCGAGCCACCCGAGCCACCACAGCGCGAGATCGAGAGCGCGCCTGCGACGCTCGCGGCGCGCGTCGTTCGATCGTCGTCGCCGTCGTCGGCCGACGAGAGCTTCGCGTGAAAGCTCATCCCGCGCGCGCCGACGAGCGCCACCGTCACGCACTCGCCTTCGCCGCGCGGGAGCAGGACCGACACCTTTTCGTCTTCGCTCAAGAAGCGCGGAGCCAAGAACGTCACTGTCGCGCCCGCGCCTCGCCACTGCTCCGCGACGCGCGCCGCGTCGCTTCGCAAATCCGCGCGCGCCTCCCGGACGCCGAGCCCGCGCGGATCGGGCGACACGACGAGCGCGACGAGCGAGACCAACGCGGCGCACGAGAGCGGAGCGCGCGCCGTCACCGATCCTCGACGGTGACGAGGCGACTCTCCACGAACGCCTTCGTCGCGGGCTCCCAAACGAAGAGCTTGTGGTCGTCGACCGCGCCTTTTTGCACGCTCGTCACGAGGTACGCGAGATCGAACGGCGGCTCGTCGCCCCCCATCTTCGCGACGTCGGCGTCCGTCGGCGAGAAGTACGCGCCGACGTCGAGGTGCGAGTGATAGAGCACCTTCACCGGCCGCCCCGACTCGTCGCCCGCTTTGATCGCCTTCTCGAATTTCATCGAGTCGATGTCGAAGTACATCCGTCCCGTCCGCGGATACGCCTCGGGATCGAGCGCGTGCAGCTTGTTCGCACGGTTCACCATCGGGACGATCCCGTCGAGACGCGCGACGTCGTCGAGCGGCCCGGTGAGAAACCCGCAGCTCTCTTCATCGTTCGCGTACGCGCGGCGCGCCTCGTCGAACACCTGCTCGAGCACGGAGCGAAGGATTTTCAGATCCCCCCGGACCCAAGGGTGCTTTTTCTGGTCACGCATGGAAGAAGTCACCAAACGTAGCGCCGCTCCCACTTGATCGGCGCAAAATATCGGTCGCCGCGATCGCAGACGATGACGACGATGCGTCCGGCGCGGCCCTCGGCGTGCATTCGTTCGGCGATCTTGACCGCCGCGAAGATGTTCGCGCCCGACGAATGACCGACGTGCAGCCCCTCTTTCTGCGCGCAGAGATCGGCCATGTCCCAGCCGTCCTCGGTCGTGACGCGGAAATTCTCGTCCGGAACGCTCGCGTCGTAAATCGGCGGGACGAGGCTCGACTCCATGTGCTTGAGCCCCTCGAGGCCGTGGAGCGCGTCGGCCGGCTCGACCGCGACGCAGCGGATGTTCGCGTCGTGCTCCTTGAGCCGCCGCGTCGTTCCCATCATCGTGCCGGTCGTTCCGAGCCCCGCGACGAACACGTCGAGCTTGCCGCCGAGCGCCTCGATGATCTCCGGCGCGGTGCCGTGGTAGTGCGCGAGCGGGTTCGACGGGTTCGCGTATTGGTCGGGATAGAAATAGCGATCGGGATCCTGTTGCACGATCGCACGAACCTGGCGGATCGCGCCGTCGGAGCCCTCCATCGGATCCGAGTAGATGATCTCGGTGCCGAACGCGCCGATGATGTCCTTGCGCGCCTTCGATACGTTCGACGGCATGACGAGGTGCACGCGGATGCCCAGCGCGGCGCCGAAGAGCGAGTACGCGACGCCGGTGTTGCCGCTCGTCGAGTCGATGAGGATCTTGTCCTTCGTGAGGCGACCGTCTGCGAGCGCGTCTTGGATCATCCGGAGCGCGGGGCGATCCTTCACGCTGCCGCCCGGGTTGTACGACTCGAGCTTGGCGAAGATCTCGACGCTAGGCGCGCTCGCGGCGACCGCGCGGAGTCGCACGAGTGGCGTGTTGCCGACGGCGTCGACGATCGAGTCGAGGCGCCGACTGCGCGCGAGACGGATCACGAGGCGTCCTTCGCGAGGAGCCGACGGATCGTGTCGAGCGCGCGCCACGCGCCGAGCGCGACGTCGCGTGCGGCGCCGTCGCGCACCGTGAACGGCGCCTGCGCCTCGTGATCGCGCGTCGAGCGCGCGTGCGGATCGACATCGACGCGCGCCTCCGGATCGATCGCGCGCGCCGCGTCCGCCGTCGCCGCATTCGTCACGACGATCCTCCCGACGCCCGCCCCAGCGAGGTACAGCGCCTCGATCTCGCCCGACACCCCCACGCCATCGACCGTCGCGCGACCGGACGCGAGACGCGCCTGCCCGACCTCGCCGATCTCCGGGAGGATCCTCTGCCGATCGTGACGCGATCCGATCATCCCGCGCGCTCAGCCCCCCGCGATCGCCGGGACGATGCTGATCTGGTCGCCCGATTTCAGCTCGGTCTTGAGTCCGTCGAGAAAGCGCACATCCTCTTCGCCGACGTAGATGTTGATGAAGCGGCGAACGCCTTTCTCGTCGAGGAGGCGATCTTTGATCCCGGGATGGCGCTTCTCGAGATCCTCGATGACCTCGCCGACGGTCTTTCCGGTTGCGGGCACTTCGTCGGCGCCTGCGGTCAGGGTGCGAAGCGGGGTCGGAATGCGGACGATGGTCTCCATGATTTCTCCTGGTTGTCGGTTCTGTTCACGCGGTGGCGGCGGCGACGCACGCGCCGACGAGGTAGCGATCGGGTTCGATGCTGCGGATGCGCGGCGCGGTGCCGCAGAGGGCACAATCGCGGCGCGCGGCGACGTGACGACGGCGAAAGGCGTCGTGGCGCCCGTCGAACGTCACGAGCTCGCCGCAGACTGCCGGCTCGCGTCCCGCGGCGACCGCGTCGAGGATCGACAGCGCGAGATCGGCCTGAAGCGCGCCGACGACGCCGACAACGGGACCGACGACGCCGGCCTCCGCGCAGTTGGGCGCGTCGCCCTCCGGGAGATCTTCGAAGAGGCAACGGTAGCAAGGCGCGCCGCGTGGACCGACGGCCAGCGCGGTCCCGTACCAACGCACCGCGGCCGCGTGCACGACGGGGACGCGCGCGATGGCGCAGGCGTCGGACGTGAGGAACTTCGTCGCAAAGTTGTCGCTCCCCTCGACGACGACGTCGTACCCGGCGACGAGATCGACGGCGTTGTGAGGAAGGAGCCGCGTCGCGTGCGCGCGCACGTCGACCTCGGGCGCGATCCGCGCGATCGCCGCGCGCGCCGCGCCGAGCTTCGACGATCCGACGTCCGCGTCGCGAAAGAGGATCTGCCGATGCAGGTTCGATCGCTCGACGACGTCGTCGTCCGCGAGCCCGACGACGCCGACGCCCGCACGCGCGAGCGCGAGAATCGCAGGCGATCCGAGGCCGCCCACGCCGACCACGAGCACCTTCGCGTCGCGCCGCGCCCTCACTTGAAGAACTCCTCGAGGCTGAAGTAACGCTCGCCCGTGTCGCAAAGCACCGTGACGACGTTCTTCCCTTCGCCGAGCTCACGCGCGACGGCGAGCGCCGCGTGCACGGCCGCTCCGGAGCTGATCCCGACGAGGAGCCCTTCGCGCCGCGCGAGAAGAACCTTGGTGCTCCACGCGTCGTCATCGCGAACGGTCCGCACTTCGTCGACGACGCTCGGATCGTAGTTCTTCGGAACGAAGCCGGCCGCGAGCCCTTGGATCTTCGTGGGGCCGCGCTCGCCGCGTGAGATCGTCGCGCACGCATCGGGCTCGACCGCGACGATGCGCGGACCGCCGGCGGACGCCGCGCCGAACGTCGCGCGCAAGACGCGACCGACGCCGCTGATCGTCCCGCCCGTCCCGACGCCGCCGACGAACGCGTCGACGCGCAATCCATCCATCGCGTGGAGGATCTCGCGCGCCGTCGTCTCGGCGTGCACGAGCGGGTTCGCCGGGTTGTCGAACTGCTGCGGCATGAACGCGCCCGGCGTCGCCTCGGCGATCGTCCGTGCGCGCGCGATCGCCCCTTCCATTTGTTCGTCCGCCGGTGTGAGGACGATCTCCGCGCCGTATGCTTCGAGGAGCTGACGCCGCTCGAGGCTCATGCTCTCCGGCATCGTGAGGATGCATCGGTACCCGCGCGCCGAGCAAGCGATCGCGAGCGCGATCCCGGTGTTCCCGCTCGTCGGCTCGACGACGACGCCGCCCGCGCGGAGCTTCCCCGTGCGCTCCGCTTCCTCGACCATCGCGAGGCCGATTCGGTCCTTGACCGAGCCGCCCGGATTCGCCTGCTCCATCTTCGCCCACACCGCCGCGCGGGGAGCCTCGCGTCCGAGATGGCGGATCGCGACGAGCGGCGTGTCGCCGACGAGATCGAGGACGCTCTCGGCGACGACGAGCGGAGAGGAGCGCTGCGTCATCGGCCGATAGCATCCATAGTTTCTGCATCGAAACTGTCAAGAATAGACGTCGAACGCGTTGATCTCTCTGCACGTTGCTCAGTCGATCTCGACCGCGTCGAGCGCGATTCGCTTCGCGGCGAATCGTTCGCGGATCCGCGCGCGCCAGGCGTCCGCATCGACGCCGGGTGGGGCGCTCAGGTGAATGCGAACGTGCCCTTCGTCGGACTCGACGAGCAGCGTCGATCCGGCGAGCGCGCCGGCTCCGAGCTCGAGACGAACCGCGCCCTTTCGTCCGTCGCCGGACCACGCGATCCGTCGCACGAGCGCCAGCAACACGTCCTCGAGCGAAGCATGCGCGCGCGCGGGTAACGACGCGGCGGCTTCGACGGTCGGCGATGCGAGCGAGAGCGGAGCCGCGACCGGCGCCGCGTGGGACGGCGCGAGCAGATCGCGCTGGCGAAAGAGCGGATCGAGCGGATCGGCGTCGCGCGCGCCATCGCGATCGACCGGCAACGCGCGCCGCCCTTTCCCTGGTGGGTCCCCGTTCGCCGGAATCGCCGGCGCATCGCACGTCGACGTGCGCGCCGCCGCAGCGCGCGCCGGTGTGACGGGGGATCGCGACGGCACCGCGGCGGTGTCGATCCGCGCCGCGTGGCGCGCGATCTTCGGAAATGCGCCGCACTTCGCGTCGCTGCGAGCCGCGCTCGCCGGCGCGCCCTTCGTCGTCGCGACGCTCGCGTTCGCAGGCCCCTTCGGATCCAACATGGTCACTACATCGGGCCGCTTCGCCGCGAAGTTGCGACGAATCGACGCGGGGCGCGCATGAGGCGCTCGCTTGACGGCCGCGTCCGCTACGCTAGCTTCACCGAAAGGAGCGGACGGGTTGAACGCAAGTCCAGGGGGACTCGCCTGGGATGCCGCGGCGTCCGCAGGCGCGATGATGCTCGGGTCGCTGTTCGCCGCCGGAGACGCCGCTCTCAGCGCGATCCCGGAGGCGCACTTGCGCGCGCTGAGCAGCGAACCGCGCACCGGGCCGACGTTCCGTCGGTACGCCGAGGATCCGCCGCGCATCCTCTCGCGCTGGCTCGTCGGCCGCATCGTGTGCATCAGCCTCGCCGCCGCGATCGTCCACGGCGCCGCCGAGCGGTCGGGGATCGTCGGCCTCGGCCCGCTCGTCGCCGTCCTCGCTGCGATCCTCCTCTACGGAAGCTTCACCGAGATCCTCGGCACACTTGCGCGTCGCCGCCCCGAGCAAGCGGGCGCGCTCGCGCTGCGCGTCTTGCGTCCGTTCGAGCTCCTCCTCCTGCCCCTCGCCGAGCCGCTCGCGTTCCTCGGTCGCGCGGTCGGCCGTCGCTTCCCTCCGATCAAGACCGTCGACGCGCGCATGACGGAGACCGAGGTCGAGTTCCTCGTCACCGAAGGCGAAAAAGCGGGCGCGATCGCGAACGAGCCCGCGGAGATGATCCGCAACGTCCTCGACTTCAAGGATCTCACCGCGCGCGAAGTGATGGTCCCGCGCCGGCGCATCACCGCGATCGAGCTCTCGACGACGCTCGAGAAGGCGGTCGAGATGATCGCGAACGAAGGCCACTCGCGCTACCCGGTCTACCGCGAGACGCTCGATCAAGTGTGCGGGATGCTCTACGTGAAGGATCTCTTCCAAGTCGTCCGCGACAACAAGCTCGCGACGACCAAGCTCGCCGAGCTCTTGCGATCGCCGGTCATGTTCGTCTCCGAAACGCAGTCGGCCGCCAAGATCCTCCCGGAGATGCAGTCGCGGCGCCTGCACATGGCCGTCGTGTCGGACGAGTTCGGCGGGACGAGCGGCGTCATCACACTCGAAGACATCATCGAAGAGATCGTCGGCGACATCCGCGACGAATACGACACCGAAGCGCAGATCCAACACCTCGGCGACGGGCGCGTCGTCGCCGATGCCGCGGTGTCGCTCGCGGATCTCGCGGAGCACCTCGGTCGCCCCCTCCCCGTGATCGAAGGCGAGTTCGAATCGCTCGGCGGGCTCAT
>JBBQXV010000113.1:0-25935 GCA_038209335.1 Polyangiales bacterium
CATTGTTCCAAGGTTTTTCACGCCCTGGAGAAGACGGGAAGACGCGGGACGCGTCCTCGTCGGGCGACAGCCGAACGCGCCGATGTTTTGAGGCTCTCTAGGGCGCGAAAGCACGCCGCGCCCATGCTCGTAACCGCGTAACCCCTTGCGCGTAAGACTGGACGGAGGAGTTTCATGGCCAAGCGCTTCGCGCTTCGGGTGGGCGTCGTGTTGTCTGCGATTGGCGCTGTGGTGAGTTGCGCGTCGGAGCGGCGGACGAGCGTCGTCGTCGTCGCGGACGCTCCGAGCGTCGCTGCGATGCCGACGAAGGCGCGCGTGGAACGTCCAGCGACCGTTGTGCTTCCGGCGCGCGCGAACGAAGCCGTACGCCTCGAAGACGACACGACGCACATGGCGATCGCGTTCGTGCTCCGCGGCGCCTTCGCGGCGGATCGAACGGACGACGATGGCGTGACGTCGTACCCGCGCGCGATCCAAGGCGGCGATCTCCTTCATCGCGTTCACCCCGAAGGAACCGAGGACTGGGTACGGTTCGAAGCGCGCCCCGACAGCGAGGAGCTTCGTTACTCCGTCATTCTGACGAACGTCGCGGGGCTTCGGCTCGTGGCGCGGACGCTCGAGATGCTCGACGAGCACGGCGCGCCTCGACTTCGCGTCGCGCCGCCATTCGTCATGGACGCGAACGGACGTCACGACGCGACGCTGACGGTCGAGGGTTGCGCGTTCGACACGAATGCCGCCGCGCCGTGGGCTCGTCCCGTGACCGCGCCGGGCGCGTCGCGCTGCGAAGTGCGCGTCGCGTGGAGCGATGTTTCGTATCCGCTCATGGTCGATCCGAGTTGGACGGCGACGGGATCGCTCGGGACCGCGCGCACCCGCCACACGTCGACGCTCCTCACGAACGGAGCGGTGCTCGTCGCGGGCGGCTCGCACACCACCGACCTCACGAGCGCGGAGCTCTACGATCCGGCGACCGGCACGTTCGCGGTCACCGGCTCGATGGTCAGCGGGCGAAGCGATCACACGGCGACGCTGCTCGCCAGCGGAACCGTGCTCGTCCACGGCGCGACCAAGTCCGTCGAGTCGTACAATCCCGCGACCGGCCTCTTTTCCACGGCCGGCACCTCCGCGTTCGTTCGCTACCGGCACACCGCGACGCTGCTCGGCAACGGCAAGGTGATGATGGCGGGCGGCTGGAACGGGGCGGCGACGATGGCCGGGTCGGAGCTCCTCACGCCGCCGTCGACGTGGCTGACCAGCAACTCGATGACGACGGCGCGCGAGAATCACACCGCGACGCTCCTGCCGAACGGCAAGGTCCTGATCGCGGGCGGCATGAACGCGACGGCGTTCCCGGCGACGTACCTCGCGAGCGCCGAGATCTACGATCCCACGCCGGCCACGTTCGCCGCGACGGGGGCCATGACGACGCTTCGCGCGAAGCACACCGCGACACTCCTCTCGAACGGCAAGGTGCTGATCGCCGGCGGCCATACCGGCGGCGCGTACCTCGCAGCCGCCCTCTTGTACGATTCGGCGGCGGGCACGTTCACCGCGACGGGAACGATGGCGACCGCGAGGCAGGACCACACCGCGACGCTGCTCGGAAACGGGAAGGTGCTCATCGCGGGCGGGTTCGGCAGCGGCGGCACGCTGACGAGCGCGGAGCTCTACGATCCAACCGCGGGATCGTTCGGGAGCGCGGGAACGATGACCGTGGCGCGTAACAGCCACGCGGCGACGCTGCTCGCGTCAGGTCGCGTGCTCGTGAGCAGCGGAGGTGCGCTCAACAACGCGACCGCGGAGCTCTTCCTCGTTCTCCCCGGCGTCGCGTGCGCGGTCGGCGCGGACTGCGCGTCCGGCGTCTGCGACGGCGCGTACTGCTGCGCGGCCGCCTGCGGCTCGTGCCAGAAGTGCGCAGCGGGTAGTGGAGCGTGCGTCGCCATCGCCAACGCGGACGATCCGGATTCGTGCACCGGCGCCAGCACGTGCAACGGCGCGGGCCTCTGCAGGCTCAAGACGTCGCAGGCGTGTCCGGGCGGAGGGACGACGTGCGCGACGGGCAACTGCGCCGACGGCTTCTGCTGCGATACGGCGTGCAACAACGCATGCGACGTCTGCGCGTTGTCGCTCGGCGCCTCGGCGAACGGAACGTGCACGACCGCGCCTGTCGGCTACGCGGGAGGGCCTGCGTGCGGGAGCGGCAACGCGTGCAACGGAACGTCGACGTCGTGTCCGACCGGATGCGCGACGGACGCGGACTGCCTCGGCGCCGACTACTGCGCGGCGAACGGCACCTGCCAGACGCGCAAAACGCAAGGCGCGACGTGCGCGCTGACCGACTGCAAGAGCGGGAGCTGCCGCGTCTGCACGACCGGCAACTGCGCCGACGGAGTCTGCTGCGACACCGCGTGCAACGGCTCGTGCCTCGCCTGCACGGCGGCGCTCAAACAATCGGGCGTGCAAGACGGAACGTGCGGCCCGGCGAGGGACAACACGAACCCGCACAACGACGCCTGCCCCGTCGATCCTCCGTCGAGCTGCGGCCACAGTGGCAAGTGCGACGGAAACGGCGGCTGCCGTATCTACTACCCGCCGACGACGTCGTGCGGAAACACGGTCTGCTCGAGCAACAACGTCACGGGCCTCATCTGCAACGGCGCCGGCATCTGCGCGAACAACCCGACCGGCGTCGACTGCGCGCCGTTCAAATGCGTGACGAACGGCGGCGTCGGTGGGTGCACGACGACGTGCGCGACGAGCGCCGACTGCGCGAGCGACGCCTTCTGCAACGGGACATCGTGCGAAAAGAAGCGCGACAACGGCAAGACGTGCGCGACGCGCGACGGATGCACGTCGAACCTGTGCGTCGACGGCTTCTGCTGCAACGCACCGTGCGGCGGACAGTGCGAAGCGTGCGACGTGCCGAACGGCGAGGGGACGTGCGTGCCGGTGAGCGGGGCGCCGCGCAATCGGCCTGCGTGCCCGGGCGCGGACGCCGGCGACGTGTGCGCCGCGGCGCGCTGCGACGGCACCGAGCGCATGTCGTGCACCGGTTTCCCCGGATCCGGAACGTCGTGCCGCACGCCGAGCTGTGCGGACGGCGTCGCCTCGCTCGCCGGCACGTGCACCGGCGGCGGCAAGTGCGAGGACGCGAAGACCGTGAAGTGCGGTGCGTACACATGCGGGGCGATGGAGTGCGAGACGACGTGCGCGAGCAACGTCGACTGCTCGAGCGGAAACGTCTGCGACGTCGGCACGCACAAGTGCGTGTCCGGCGCGACGTGCGACGGCGATCACACGACGACCGGCGCGAACGGCGTCACGAGCGATTGCGCGCCCTACAAGTGCGAGCAGAACGGGACGTGCAAGCCTAGCTGCACCTCGGTCGGCGACTGCGTAGCGCCCGCGGTGTGCGACGCGAACGACGCCTGCGTCGCGCCGCCTTCTGCGACGGGGGAGTCGGGAGGCTGCGCAATGTCACCGGGACATGGCACCGGCGGAGCGGCGTCGATCATCATCGTGGCGGCGGCGCTTCGACGGCGGCGCCGCGCGGGCCGCCCGTAACCGTTCCGCGGCGCGACGTTTCCGACGCTCACGCACGCCACGCGTCGATCACCTGCGCCGTATCCTCGAAGTGCTTGAGGCGCGTCACCTTGCCGCCGCGCACGGTCCACCAGTGGAGCTGCTCCTGGTCGACGCGCTTCCCCGTTCGCTTCGTCGTGAACGCGAAGTGAACGTGCGCGATCACGTCGTCGCCCATGGCGATGAAGCGCTTGGGCTCGAACGCTTCGATGTCGACGTTCTCGACGAGCGCACCGATGAACTTCGGGACCTCCGCTGGGCCCGTCACCGGCCGGTGCCAAGGGACGTCGCTGGACGTCACGTTGAAGTCCCACCGCGCCTCGGCGTGCACCTTCGACGCAATGAACGCCGCGTCGCCGCGACCGAACGCCTCGTAGAGGGACTGAATCAGCTTCACGTTGTCCTCGTTCATGGGCCACCTCGCTTTCGAAGATCGATATGCGTCCTGGCGCTCGATCGGTAAAGGCGAGAATTCGCCACCCCCCCGTGCGATAATGCACCGGTGCTCGACTGGGACGACCTCCGCTTCCTCCTCGCGATCCGCGAGGGAGGCTCTGCAAGCTCCGCAGCGCGGAGGCTCGGCGTCGACAAGGCGACCGTCGCGCGGCGCGTGACGGATCTCGAGCGCGAGCTCGGCGTGCGGCTCCTCGTGCGTCAGTCGAGCGGCTGGCGCGCGACCGCCGCGGGGGAGCGCGTTGCCCTCGCCGCGCGCGACATCGATCGTCAGCTCATCGCGCTGCGCGCCGACTTCGCGGGCATCAAGGGCGCACCTCGGACGGCGGTGAGCGTGACCGCGCCCCATTGGTTTTGCACCGAGCTGCTGTTGCCGGCGTTGCCGAAGCTTCTCGACGAGGCACCGTGGATCGATCTCAGCGTCGCGGCGACGTCGCGCGTGCTGAGCCTCCCGCAGCGCGAGGCGGACGTGGCGCTGCGCAACTCGCGCCCGGACCAGGGCGACTTCGTCGTTCGTCGCGCCGGCGAGCTCGGGTCCACGATCTACGCGTCGCGCGCGTACGCGAAACGTCACCGCATCCCCGCGACGCACGAGGAGTGGGGGCGCCATCGACTCGTCGGCTACGTGGATCGCATCACCTACGTCCCTGGGCTGCGATGGCTCGACGATCTCGTCGGCTCGGTCCCCGGGATCATGAGAACCGACGACGCGAAGGCGCTGCGCGAGGCGATCAAGGCGGGCGTCGGCATCGGGGTCATCCCCAGCGTGCTGGGCGATCGCGATCCAGGACTCGCGCGGTACGCCGACGAGGTCCATCGCGAGACGATCTGGCTCGCCTCGCCCGCCGAGATCGCTGGGACCCGCGCGGTCAAGCTGGTGATGGCGTTCGTCGCCGGGCTCTTCCGGGAGCACGCGGCGGCGCTTCGTGGGTGACCACGCTCTCAGACGCGGCGCCCGCCCCGACGGCCGTCCGGCAGGTAGCCGCAGAACGTGCCCGTGTGGATCGCGTGGTCGAGGTGCCGACCGAGATCGGGCAGCTCGTCTTCGATCCGCTTGATCGCGCCGCGGAGCCGCTTCTGGACTGCCGTGCGCGCACGCTCGGCGGCGCTGCCAGCACGACGCGCGCGTCCGCCGAGACCGACGGCGCGCGCGAGCTCGTTCGTCAGGGCGTCGATCTCGTCACGCGCGCGGTCCGCGCGGCCCGAGTCGGCGAATCGCTCCGCCTCTTCGAGCTCTTCGCGCAGATCGAGCAGTCGACGGCGGTAGCTCTGCACCGCGTCGTCGTCGAGCACCGCGCCCGCGTCGCCGCGGTCGGCCTCGCTCTCGTCGCCGCCCGACACGAGCTGCAACACGTGGAACTCCTGGCCTGGACTGGCCACGAGCTGATCGAGCAGCTGGATGCCGCGACTGTCACGCAGGCGCAGCGTCCGCGCGCCTGACACGATCGTCCAATACTCGCCTTCGCGACGCAGCGCGAAGGCTGCGGCGGGGCTGCTGCCGCGCGAAGGCGCATCCGCGACGGTGCGCGCGTCCCCGGCTTCGGCTGCGCGCGATGCGAGGAGCGGCAAGAGCGCCGGCTGACCGAGCTCCTCTGCGAGCGCGCGAGCCTCATCGAGAAGCGTCGCCGCGCGTTCGCGATCGCCCACGCCGCCGCGCGCGATGAGCACACCGGCGAGCTCGTAGCGCACGCGCGCGAGGTGCGAACGCATCCCGGCTTGCACTACGCTCGCCTCGGCCTCCGCCAGATGCGAGGCCGCATCGTCGAGTCGTCCGAGTGTCTGCGCGAGGAGGCCGAGCTGTCGACCGTATGGTGGCTCGCAGCAGGGGCCTAACGGCCCGAGGTTGAAGAATCGACGCGCCCGCGGCAAGAGCGCCGCGTAGAGCTGCGCTGCGAGCTCCTTCTCCCCGACGAGGTGACAAGGCTCCACGAGCAGCGCGAGCCAGGCGGCCTCTCTGATTCGATCGAACAGCGGGTGCGCGCGCACCGTCGCGAGCTGCGCCGCCGCGCGCTCGCGGTCCCCCGTTCGGCCGTGAAGCTGCGCGATGAACATCTCGCCCATGCAGCTTCCGAGCGAGTCGGGCATCGCGCCGAACGTGGCGCGCAAGCGTGACTCGAGCCCAGGAAGGTCGTCGTATCGCTCCGCCGCACGTCCGAATCCGACCGGGACCGCGGCCATCGCAGCACCGCGCGTCTCGTCTTCGCGAGAGAGCTGCTCGGCCTCGCGATACGCGCGCTCGGCATCGGCGAAGCGCCCCTCGCTCAGCGCGCCAGCGGCGCGCAGTGCGACGAGCACCCAACCGTACGCGCCCTGCTGGAGCTCTTCGAGCAGCGCTCCGTAGGCGCGGACATGAGGTTCCACGCCGGCAGGCGAGCCGAGCTCCCAGAAGTCGTTCGCGAGAAAGAGATGGGCGCGCAGCGCCACACGCTTGTCACCGGCCGCGAGCGCGAGCCGCAACACCTCTTGGTTGATCGCCATGCGCTCTTCCGGTGCGGCGTAGACGAGCATCGCCATCGCCGCGCTCGTCAGCGTGGAGCGAAGCGTGTCCGCGTCGCCGACGCGACGGGCCATCGCCACGGCGGCGCGAGCAAGATCCATCGGCGGCTCCGTGTCGGGCTCGGGCTGTCGCTCCGCCGCGAGCTGCGCCATGCAGCGCGCACGAAGAGCACCGTCGCCTGGCGGCAGCGCGGCGAGCGCCTCTTCGAGGAGCGCGATGAGCGTGACGTCGCGCACGCCCGGCGTGAACTCGTACGCGGAGCCGAGGACCGCCCGCGCGATGTGCGCGCCATCGCCGAGGCGGCGCGCGACCTCGACGGCACGACGGCACGTCTCCTTTCCGCGCTCGATGTCGGCGGCGCGGATGCGCGCGACGCCGAGGCCAAGCAGCACCTCGAAGAGCCTGTGCTCCTCACCTGCTTCGCCTTCGACGAGCTTCAACGCGCGCACGAGCAGCGAGCTCGCGTCCTCGAACGCCAGAAGATCCATCGCGCGCTCCGCGGCACGTAGCGCAGCGTCCGCCGCGTCACCGACGGCGACCGCTGGGATCGCATTGAGCAAGTGGTGCGCAAGCTCGGCGAGAGGCGGTCCGCCGATGCGACGCGCGAGCTCCGTGCCCGCGGCAGAGTGAAGCGCCGCACGGCGCTCCGCCGGGAGATCGTCGTAGAGCCCTTCGCGCAAGAGAACGTGGGTGAAGCGCCATCGACCCGACTCGAGCGGCTCGACGATCGCCGCGCTCGCCGCCGACGCGAGCGTCGCGCCGAGATCGAGCTCCGTCGCCTTCGCGATCACGGCGAGCGGGTCGAGCGCGAACTCGCGACCGAGTATCGCAGCCGCCTCGAGAACGCTCTTCACGTTCGGCGTCAGCAGGGACAGCCGCGCGCGCACGACTTCGCGGATCCCCTCGGCCTCGCGAACCGCAGGTCCCTCCAGCCGGAGCAGCTCGCGCAGGAAGAGCGGGTTCCCTTCGGTCCTCTGATGGATCGCGTCCGCGCGCTCGGCCGTCGGCGCAACTCCCGTCGCCTGTGACACGAAATCGACGACCTCCTGCCTGTCGAGACGGCGCAGCGGCAGCACGCATGCTTCGCGCGCGATCTGCGTCAACGTCGGGCCGATCTCCGGCGACATGCGCGCCTCGGCGTCGCGGTACGTCGCAACGACGAGCAGCGGCGCAGAGCGAAGGTCGCGCACGAGAAAATGCAGGAGCGAGATCGACGAGGGATCGGCGGCGTGCAGATCGTCGAGCACGACGACCTGGGGAGCCCTCGCCGAAGCTGCGCGCAGAAACGTGCACACTGCATCGAAGAGCTGGAAGCGCTCCCTGGTGCCGTGCGTCGGCGCGAACGCCAACCCGGGGATCCGTTGGCGCAGCTCGGGGAGGAGCTCGGCGAGCGCGGGCCCATGGACGCCGACGAGCGCGTCGAGTGTCTCGGGGTCGAGCACGCGACACACGCTGCGGAGCACCTGGATGAAAGGCCAGTACGACGGCGCGCCGCCCGCCTCCCAGGCACGGCCCCAGTGCACGCCCTTACCGCGCGCCGCGGCCGTGCGCGCCACCTCGTCCGCTAACCGCGTCTTGCCGATGCCCGGCTCGCCCGTGATGAGGAACAGCCCACCGCGCCCGGCGATCAGATCGTCGAGCCCCGCTTCCAGCTCCGCCACTTCTCGCGCGCGGCCGAGCCAAATCCTGCGTGCGGACGGCATGTTCGGAGAGGTAGTCAAGGGGCGGCACATTGTGCCACCCAATTTCACGCCTCGGATATGGGGAAGGACCCCCGCAAGGAAGAGAGGACACCATGCCGAAATTCATGATCGAGAGGGAGATTCCTGGGGCCGGTAAGTTGTCGCCGGCGGAGCTCAAGGGCGTCGCGCAGAAGTCGTGTGACGTGCTCCGCGAGATGGGGCCGCGCGTGCAGTGGCAGCACAGCTACGTAACGGGCGACAAGGTCTACTGCGTGTACGTTGCAGAGAGCGAGAAGGACGTGGTCGAGCACGCCAAGAAGGGCGGCTTCCCCGCGAACCGCGTCAGCATCGTGAGCGCGGTCATCGATCCAGTGACGTCCGAATAGGAACAGGGGAGAACGAGATGACCATCCAAGCGATACGCGAGTTCATGAACCGTCACCACGCGGCCGCCAGCGGCCTCGGCGCGCTCGGCGCGGCGCTCGACGCGAAAGCGAGCGGCGCTCCGCTCGATGCTGCGCTCGCCGCACGCGTCGACGAGCTTCTCAGCGCGCTCGGCGCCGGCGACGCGCTGAAGGACGTGAGCGTCCAGGAGGCGGCGCCGCTCTTGGCCGAGATTCGCTTCTCGCTTGGGATGGTCGCGAAGCTTCCGTACGCGCACACGCGCGGGACGAGCTGGGGATTCAGCGATCCGCTGATCCTTCAAGGCGTCGGCGAGTTCTCGCGGATGCACGCGATCGCGCTCACACGCGGTGTGATCCCTGCGCTCGGCATCGGCGCGCGGGTCGGCGCGCGCGGGGCCGCGTTCCTCGACATCGGCGTCGGCGTCGCCGGCACCGCCATCGCGATGGCGGAGCAGTGGCCCGAGCTCCGCATCGTCGGGATCGATGTGTGGCAACCTTCGCTCGCGCTCGCGCGCGAGAACGTCGAGCACGCGGGAATGCGCGATCGCATCGAGCTCCGCGAGCAGGGCGCCGAGAACATCGAGGACGACAAGGCGTTCGATCTGGCGTGGCTGCCCACGCCGTTCATCCCCGAGCGCGTCATTCCGCAGGCGCTCGAGCGCACGCTCCAAGCGCTTCGTCCCGACGGTTGGATCGTGCTGCCGTGCATCGCCGGGTTGGAGGCGATGGAACCGGCGGGGGCGGCGGCATGGCGACTGCGCGCGGCGACGTGGGGCGGCCCGCTGCTCCCCACGAGCCAGTGGGAGAAAATGCTCGTCGACAAAGGCTTCGTCGACGTGCGCACGCTCCCGTCTCCTCCCGGCGTCCCGGTCGGAATGGTCGTCGGTCGGCGCAAATCTGCGTGAGTGGAGTCGCGCGGGCGATGAGCGTCGTGATCGCGATCATCTCCCGCGCAGCTTGCGCAGCCCACGCCACACCCCGTACCCGCCGGCGATCCACGGTACCCATGCGTACGAGGCGGCTCCGCGGACGTACCTGCTCGCGAACGCCTCGACGCATCGCCACCGATCGTGAAACGCCCCAAGCGCTACAGTGAGCCCGACGATCGCGCCGAACATCATTGCGGCGCCGTCGTTCGTCGCGCTGCGTGCGACGCCCGCGCGATCCATCGTCTCGCCGATCGCCCATGTCGCTGCTGTCGCCACGATCGCGTCGAGGAGCACGAAGCCGACGAACACCGGTGCCCACGCGTTCACCCCTTCGCGTCGCACAAGCCACTTGTCCTCGCCCGCGCGATCGCCGAAGCGCGCGCGCGCCGCCGCGGCATCCTCGAGGACGACCTGCGGCACTTCGAGAGAATCGCGCGTCGTCGGCGAGAACCCGCGCACGATGTAGCCCTGCGCGTCGTTGTCGTCCGCGTCGTGGTTCGCGGGCGAGTACGCGACGGGCTTTGTTCCACCGCTGCGCGAGGTGACGAGCGGCCCGATGTCGGCGTCGTTGCGCGCGCGCTCCTCCGGCGTCGCGGGGGGAGGCGCGTACGCGATCGGCTTCGTCGTCCCGCCGCGGCCATGTGACGAGCCATCGTCGGCGCCGTCGTTGGTCATCGGCTACTCCTCGTCGGCCCGCAGCTTCGCGAGCACGCCGAGATCTTCGAGCGTCGACGTGTCGCCCTTCGCCTCGGTCGCGCCCGACGCGATCTCCTTCAATAGACGTCGCATGATCTTTCCGCTCCGCGTCTTCGGCAGCGCATCGGCAAATCGAATCTGATCGGGCCGCGCGAACTTTCCGATCTCCTTGTCGATGTGCTCGGTGAGCTTCGCCTTCGTCGTCGCGTCGGCGACGTGCCCCGACTTGAGCGTCACGAAGACGACGAGCGCTTGCCCCTTCAGCTCGTCCGGCTTCCCGACCGCCGCCGCCTCGGCGACCATCGGATGACTCACGAGCGCGCTCTCGATCTCCGCGGTACCGATGCGATGCCCCGCGACGTTGAGCACGTCGTCGATGCGCCCGACGACCCAGAAATACCCATCCGCGTCGCGTCGCGCGCCATCACCTGTAAAGTACACGTTTGGGATCACGTTCCAGTACGTGTCGAAGAAGCGCTTGTCCTCGCCCCACAGCGTGCGCGCCATCGACGGCCACGGTCTGCGGATGACGAGCTTGCCGCCTTCGTTCGGGCCGCACGCGTCGCCCTGATCTTTGACGACGGCGATGTCGACGCCGAACATCGGAAGCCCGGTGCTTCCGGGCTTCGAGTACGCCGCGCCCGGAAGCGTCGTCAGCAGGATGGAGCCGGTCTCCGTCTGCCACCACGTGTCGACGATCGGGCAACGTCCGCCGCCGACGACGCGGTGGTACCAGGTCCACGCTTCCGGGTTGATCGGTTCGCCGACGCTGCCGAGGAGACGAAGCGACGAGAGATCGGCCGACTGCGGATGCTCGTCGCCCCAGCGGATGAACGCGCGGATCGCGGTGGGCGCCGTGTAGAGGATGGTGACGCCGTGACGCTCGATGATCTTCCAGAAGCGCGCGGGGTCGGGGAAGTTCGGCGCCCCTTCGTAGAGCATGCACGACGCGCCGCACGAGAGCGGCCCGTAGACGATGTAACTGTGGCCGGTGACCCAGCCGACGTCGGCGGTGCACCAGTAGAGATCGCTGTCGCGGATGTCGAAGACGTATTTCGTCGTGACGTGCGCGCCGACGAGATAGCCCGCGGTCGTGTGGAGGACGCCCTTCGGTTTCCCCGTCGAGCCCGACGTGTAGAGGATGAAGAGCGGGTGCTCGGCGTCGAACGCGTCGGGCTTCTTCGCGCGCGTCAGCGCAGCGTCGCTCGGCTTGCGCTCGAGGAAGTCCTCCCACCAGATGTCGCGCCCCTCTTTCATCTCGACGGGCGCCTTGTCGTGGCCGATGCGTCGGAGCACGACCACTTTTTCGATCGTCGGCGTATGCGCGACCGCGCCGTCGGCCATCTTTTTCAGGGGCACGACGCTCCCGCGTCGCCACGCGCCGTCTTGCGTGAGGAGCACCTTGGCTCCGCAGTCGTTGATGCGATCGCGGAGCGCTTCGCTGCTGAAGCCACCGAAGATGACGGAGTGCGGAGCGCCGAGGCGCGCGCACGCGAGCATGGCGACGACGGTCTCCGGAAGCATGCCCATGTAGATCGCGACGCGATCGCCCGCTCTCACGCCGAGCTCGGCGAGCGCTGCAGCCATGCGCACGACGTCGCGATGGAGCTCGAAGTACGTGAGCGTGCGAACGTCGCCGGGCTCGCCCTCCCAGATGATCGCCGCCTTCGTACGCGTCGCGCCTGCGAGGTGGCGATCGAGGCAGCTCTCGGTGATGTTGAGCGTCGCGCCGATGAAGAATTTTGCCTTCGCCGACGTGGCGTCGAGCTTCCACTCGGAGAACTTCGTCGGCGGCGTGCGCCACGCGAGATCGCCGGTCTCTTCGCGCCAGAAGACCTCGGGCTCGTCGAGCGACTGCTGGTACTTCGCCATGTACTCGGCGTGCGACTGCACCTTGGCGTGCGCGACGAACTCGGCGCTCGGGGGAAAGCGACGCTCTTCCTTCGAGTGCGACTCGATGCGATCGGACGACATGCGATGCTCCTCGGCTCCCATGGAAGCGCGCGAAACGATAGGGACGAACGGCGCGTGCGACCTTACCACGGTGCCCGTGCCCACACATGCGGCGCGCGGCTCGACGCCCCGACCTGGCGGTATGAAAGCGTTGCGTGCGAGGGACCTTTTTGCGGTGTCGCGGCGCAGTGTTCGTGCGGCGATGCTCCGCGCACATGGGTAGAGCCACTTCATTATGGCCGTGTTCGTGACCACGCGATGCCGCGCCGGTAGAATGTGGCGAGAGGCACATCGCTTGCTCCGTGAACCCCGGATCGGGGAGAGCACCGCTCGCGACCACCGCCCCGCGCGCACCGCCTGCACCCGCCTCGATGTAAGCGCTCCCGGAGATCGCACGCATGGCATACCTCGACCGTCGCACCGCGCAGCCCGAACCTCGCCAAGGCCGGGGTACCAAGCGCGTGTGGGCCGCGCTGACAACGACGCTCGCTTTGGTGGTGACGCTCGTCGGTGCGTGCTCGGACTCGACGAACCCGGCGCAGCTCGGCGGCGGCACCGGCGTGGACTCGGGACAAGGCGATCCGTGCGCGCTCCCCAACGAAGGGTGCGCGTGCAAAGGCGAAGGCGTGACGGTTTCATGCGGCGAGGTCACGACGCGATCGGGCAGCTACGTGACGTGCACCGAAGGCAATCGCACGTGCACCGCCGGCAAGTGGAGCGCGTGCGTCGGCGATCACATGGTCTTCAGAAGCATCCGTCCCATCACGAACGTCGGCGGCGCGATTCACACGGCGGACTACGGAGTGCCGGTCGCGTGCACGACGAACCCGTGCGATCCCGATTGCCAGAACTTCCCCGATAACAGCGCCGGCGTCGACGCGGGCGGGCTCGTGCCGTTCGAGGGCGGGTTCACGCTCGCCGACGCGACGCCGCCGCCCGATGCGATCGGTACGGGATGCGTCGGGCTCCAGTGTCAGGTCAGCGTGTGCGCCGATGGCGGCATCGGAGGAACGAAGCTCACGGGCACGGTCTACGATCCCGCGAGCCTCAACCCGCTTTACAACGTGCTTGTCGCGATCCCGAACGGCGTGGTGCCGGTTCCGCCCACGGGCGTTCCGCGTCCGGCCGGTGCGTGCGGCGGCGTCACGCTTCCTCCGGTCATCACGTACACGAACACCGCGTACAACGGCACGTTCACGCTGACCGGTGTCCCCGCCGGAAACAACATCCCGGTCCTCATCCAGTCGGGCCAGTGGCAGCGCATCATCAACGTCAACGTCACGGCGTGCACTACGCAGAACATCTCGGCCAACTGCGGCAGCGGCAACACGGCGTGCCAGACGCGCTTGCCGCGTACGAAAGCCGAAGGGCACATTCCCAAGATCGCCATCGCGACGGGCAGCTGCGACGCGATGGAGTGCCTCCTCTACCGTATCGGGCTCGATTCGACGGAGTTCACCGACGAGAACGGCACCGGTCGCGTCAACTTGTTCCGCAACAACGGCTCGCAGCTCGCCGCGCCGAACGCGAACCACGACGTGAGCTACCTCCTCGGCTTCACGTGTCCGAACGGGAAGTGCCCGGCCGCGACGCTGCCGTCGGGGTGCAGCGGCACGAACATCACGAATGGCGGCTTCGAGAGCGGGAACGTCACCGGATGGGCGTTCGCCGGTTCGGGGTCGATGGTCAACGTGTCGCACGCGGGCAACTGGGCGGCGCGTCTCGGCGCGACGTCGCCGACGAACACGAGCACGCTCACGCAGACGATCACGGCGCCGGCGGGCGCGGCCGTCCTGCAGTTTTGGTACAACATGACGTGCAACGACGGTGTGACGTGGGACTGGGCCACCGCCAACCTCCACGACAACAACACGAACACCGACGTGACGATGCTTCCCAACGTCTGCTCGGGCAACGGCACCACGTGGGTTCCCGTCAGCACGCCCGTGGTTCCGGGGCACGTCTACGTCCTCACGCTCACGAACCGCGACGACGGGCCGTCCAATGACCCGAGCTACACGTCGTTCGACGACGTCCAGTTCTGCACCACGGCGGGAGGCAGCAGCGCACCGAATCTCACGCCCAACTACGATCTCATCATGCTGCCGTGCGACTGCGGCAACGAGTTCTTCTCCGGCAACTGGGGAGTGAGCCAGGACGAACCGGGGCGCGTGAACCTCGTCAACTACGCGAACATCGGCGGGCGCCTCTTCGCATCGCACTGGGCGCGGGAGTGGATCGACCGCGTCGGGCCGTCCCTGCCGAGCGGGCCGTTCCCGAACGTCGCGAGTTGGTACGGCGTCGCGCAGCAGCGAGCTCCGAACAACGCGTGCGCGAGCTACGGCTGCAACGATCCGACGACCGGATACTTCGACACCTCGTTCCAGCGTGGCATCGACTTCGCGACCTGGATGGGGCTCTTCGCCGGTAGCGCGACGAACATGACGATCAACGGCGCGCGCTACGACGTCGCGAGCATCACCGCGAACTCGAACCGCTTCGTCAAGACGTGGGGAGACAGCAGCGGCCCCGGCGGCCATGGCAGCGTTCCGGACTCCGTCGCCGACTTGACCTTCGACACGCCGGTCGGCTCGCCAAACCCGATTGGCCGGACGATGTTCACCGACATGCACCTCGCGAGCGGCGGCGTGAGCGGGACGTTCCCGACCAATTGCCCGGCGCAGGGCACGGCGCTCACTCAACAGGAAAAGGCCGCCGAGTTTCTCTTGTTCGACCTCGGCGCGTGCGTCGGAACGCAGCTTCCGCCGCCGGTCGTCGTGCCGCCGGTTTGGTACAATCCGGCCAGCGTCTCGCGCGTTTACAACCCGACCTGTCCGATGGGCAAGCACGTCGTCTGGCGCTTCTTCTACTGGGAGGACGTCATCCCGGCGACCGACGCGGGAATGTCGGCGAACATCATCTTCACGGCGCAGACGGCGACGACGCAGGCAGGTCTCGGGGCCGCACCGTCGGTGACGCTCGCGACGGTCACGACGACGAATCTCAGCTTCGTCGGTGTCGACGTTGGCGCGGCGCTCGCGACGATCCCGAGCCTGTCGAAGGATTTCTTGCAGCTCACCTTCACGCTCAATCCGTCGAGCGACCACCAGACGTCGCCGACGCTCCTCGCGTGGCAGCTCAACTACGACTGCGTCGACACGGAGTAAGGGTAAGCTCAGGCATGGCTCGGTCTCGAAAGCTCGGACTCTCGACGAACCGTTGGTGGCTCGCGGGGGCGCTCGGAGCGGTGCTCGTCGCCGCGTGCGGTGGTGACGATCAGCCGGCTGGGATCGGCGCGCCTCACGTCGACAGCGGCGGATCGTCCGACGGAAATGCCAGCGACGGAACGGTCGGCGCGGACGCCCAGACGGACGCGACGACCAGCGACGCGAAGCCGAGCGACGGCGGTACGCTCAGCGACGTCATCGCCGATTCGGCCGCGGGCCGCGACAGCGAAGGCGGGGACAACATGCCCGATGCGAAGCCACCGGACGACGCCTTCGTGCTGCCGGACTCGGGCGGCTGCGGCACGAAGGTCCCCTACACGACCGGTGTCGGAGGCACCTGCACGGTCGGCCAGACGTACACGTGCATGGGCGACAACTACCAAATCGATTGCGCGTGTCCGGCGTCGACGTGCACGTGCACGAAGAACGGCGCGGTTGCCGGCACCGTACAACTGTTCGGCGGTTGCCCGTCGTGCACGGCGCCTGACTACCGCTACATCGCGTTCAACTGCCCCGTTCCGTACTGACGCGCTCACTTCACCTTCGGAATTCCAACGCAAGCCTGCGGCGTGACGGACGTCGCGACCGAGTTGCAGTCGAGCTGCGCGATCGTGGCGACGCACACGCTGACGGCCTGCTCGGTCGCCGACGACGTCGACGCGCATTTGTCGGCGCAGCAGGTCAGGTTCGCGTCGTTGACGCACTGGCTGAGCGTTCCGGCGTAGGCGAGGCAGTCGATCCGGCGTTGGCAATACGCCGTCTCGATCCGCGTGCACTGCCCGCCCGCCGTTTGCGTGCTCGCGTCGGCGCCGCCGTCGGCGCCAGTGGTGTTCATCGCGGAGCACGACACGAGACTGAGGAGACGCAGCGCGACACCCGCGAACGCGAGCGCCGCGCCGACGCGCGTGATCGTCATCCTTGGTACGCCTTCATCGAATCGATGCGCGCGAGGAGCAGCTCCCGCATCAACTTGAGCGGCTTCGGCATCGTCGGTCCGATCTTGTCGAAGAACTCGCCGAACGACTCGAGCTCGGTTCGCCACTCGTCGAGATCGATGTGCGTGGCTTCGTCGACCTGCTCCGACGGGATATCGAGCCCGGAGAGATCCAAGTCGCCTGCCTTCGGAACCCAACCGAACGGCGTCTCTTGTCCGCCGACGCGAAGCCGCGCGCGATCGACGACCCACTTGAGCACGCGCATGTTCTCGCCGAAGCCCGGCCAGAGAAACTTGCCGTCCTTGTTCTTCCGGAACCAGTTCACGAGGAAGACCTTGGGCGGGTAGGCGATGTTCGCCTGCATGTCGAGCCAGTGCTGGAAGTAGCTCCCCATGTTGTATCCGCAGAACGGGAGCATCGCGAACGGGTCGCGGCGCACGATGCCGACCTTGCCCGTCGCCGCAGCCGTCGTCTCGGAGCCGAGCGTCGCGCCGAAGAAGACGCCGTTCATCCAGTTGAACGCCTGCATGACGAGCGGCACGGTCGTCGCGCGTCGTCCGCCGAAGATGATCGCGCTGATCGGAACGCCGTCCGGATCATCATAGAACTTCGAGATGCAGGGGTTGTTCGTCGCGGGCGCGGTGAAGCGCGAGTTGGGATGCGCGGCCTTCTCGGTCGATCCCTTCTTCCACGGACGTCCTTGCCAATCGGTGAGCTCGTCCGGAACCGGTCCGTCCTTGCCCTCCCACCAAACGTCGCCGTCCTTCGTGAGCGCGACGTTCGTGAAGATCGTGTCGCGCGACACCGTCTTCAGCGCGTTCGGGTTCGATTCGTTGCTCGTGCCCGGCGCGACGCCGAAGTAACCGAACTCCGGGTTGATCGCGTAGAGCCGTCCGTCCTCGCCGACCTTCATCCACGCGATGTCGTCGCCGACCGTCCAGATCTTCCAACCCTTGAAGCGCTTCGGCGGGATCATCATCGCGAAATTGGTCTTGCCGCACGCGCTCGGGAACGCGGCCGCGACGTACGTCATCTCGCCTTCGGGCGACTCGACGCCGAGGATGAGCATGTGCTCGGCGAGCCAGCCCTCTTTCTTGCCGAGGTAGCTGCCGATGCGGAGCGCGAGGCACTTCTTGCCGAGGAGGACGTTGCCGCCGTACCCCGAGCCGACGCTCCAGATCGTGTTCTCTTGCGGGAAGTGACAGATGAAGCGTCGCTCCGGATTGCAGTCGAGCACCGCGTGGAGGCCGCGGTTGAAGTCGTTCGACTCGCCGAGCATGGTCAGCGCCGCCTTACCCATGCGCGTCATGATGCGCATGTTGAGGACGACGTAGACGCTGTCGGTGATCTCGACGCCGACCTTCGACATCGGCGAGCCGACCGGGCCCATGACGTACGGGATGACGTACATCGTCTTCCCCTTCATCGATCCGTCGAACAGCTTGCCTAGCTTCGCGTACGCCTCTGCTGGCTCCATCCAGTTGTTCGTCGGCCCCGCCTCGTCCTTCGTCGGCGTGCAGATGAACGTGAGCTGCTCGACGCGCGCGACGTCGTTCGGGTTCGAACGGTGGAGGTAGCAGCCGGGGAGCTTGGTTTGGTTGAGCGGCTCGAGGACCTTTTCGGCCACGGCGAGCTCGGTCAGGCGGTGCTTCTCTTCGTCCGAGCCGTCGCACCACACGATGCGGTCGGGCTTGGTCAATCGGGCCATTTCGTCGACCCATTGGAGGAGCTTTGCGTTCTTCGTAAGCGGTTTCCCGGATGCGTCGTTGGGGGCGGAGCTCATGGTGCTCGCTGTCTACCTCCATTCGGGTGTGTGTGCATCCAGCGCCGGGGAAATCTCGAAGATTGGATGGGCACGATTCGAATGGCGCGCGACGCTCGCTCGTCCAATGCTGTGACGTGGTGAAGCGGTCGCCCTTTTTCTCGCTTGCCCTCGCCGTCGCCGGCGCGTCCGTGGTGGCTTGTTCGTCGGGCGGCGGCACGGCGATCAAAGCGCCCGCGCCTCCCGTTGCTCCAGTGTCACCGCCGAAAGACGACGGGAAACCCGCCAAAGGGGTCGGCGGCGGAGGCGGACACGCCGCGGCGCTCGAGCAGCTCAAGAGCGCGCCCGTCGGCCCGCGCACCGACAAACAGAACAGCCTTCGCATCCAGCTCCCCGACGCGAACCATTGGACCCGCGTGAAGTTCTGGGGCGTGCCGAGCCTCGTCGGGTTTCGTTACGGCAAGGAGCACCACGCGATCGTCGCGGCGTTCATCACGCACGTCGACGACAACCTCGCGACTGGCGCCTGCCAGAAGAGCTTCGAGGACATGGCGCTCCCGTACATCGGATCGTTCGAGGTCGAGGTCGAGTACGAGCCGCCGCACGCCGTCGTTTGGAACGGAAAGATCGCCGACGTCGCGTCGGTGTTCGCGCGCACGGCGACGCTCGCCGCGCGGGACAGCTACGCTGCGGCGTTCGGCGCGTTTCCGGCGTGGAAGGGGGCATGCCTCATCGTCGGCGTCGCCGTCCCGGCTGGCGAAAACGAGCAACGCGCGCGCGACGTGCGCGACCGCTTCGTTCGCGACGTTCTCCCTCGCATCGACGTGACCACGGCCGAAGAGCCGAAGGAGCGCTATTGAAGCGGTTCGGCGCGCACATTCTCTCCTGACATCGCGCGGGACAGCTGTCGCCTTTGGCGGTGCCGACCGCGTTTGGGCCGTCATCGCCGGTCCCGTCGACAATTTTTGTCACCCGCGGGACACCTCGCCGCACGGCGTGCGGGGAATGCGCGTCTTTGTGTCTCATTTGGCCCCGGCACATCTGCTGCACTAAAGATCTCCTCGAGCGCGCCGTAGGTAACGCAGATGCGCCCTCATCGACTGCCGCGGGCCCCATCTGAGGAGGCATGTCCCATGCGAATCGGAACTCTGAAGCGAAATAGAGGATTTACCCTCATCGAGCTCATGATCGTCGTTGCGATCGTCGGGGTCCTCGCCGTGCTCGCCATCTACGGTGTCCGAAAGTACATCGCGAACTCGAAGACCGCCGAGGCGCGCAACGCGCTCGGTCAGATCGGCAAGGACGCCGCGACCGCCTACGAGAAAGAGGCGATGGCGGCCTCGGTGCTGACGCAAGGAACGTCGACCGCGGTTCTTCGCGCGCTGTGCAAGGGAGCGTCGAAGTCGATCCCCGCAGGCTCCGCGTCGATCCAAGGCAAGAAATACCAGTCGGCGCCGAGCGAGTGGTCGGTCGATGCGGTCGGCAACTCCGGCTTCGCGTGCCTCAAGTACGTCATGGATCAGCCCCAGGACTTCATGTACTCGTACAACATGTCGCAGTCCGGCAACGCGGTCGGCGACTCGTTCACCGCCCTCGCGAACGGCGATCTCAACGGCGATCTCGTGACGTCGACGTTCACGATGCTCGGCGCGATCGGCAGCGGCCTCGTGCTCAACATCGCACCGACCCTGAAAGAGGCGCTTCCGGAAGAGTGAGCGACGGCGTGTGGTGTAGACCGGGACGGTGAATCGCCGTTCGGATCTCGCGCTCGTCATCGTCGCGTCGCTGGCGTTTGCCACCGCGTCGCCGCTGGCGCGGATCGCGGACGGGCTCTCGCCAGTTGCGGTCGGGGCGGCGCGGTGTGGGGTCGCGGCGCTCGCGATCGTGATCGCGATGCCGGGCGCGACGGCGGCGGCGATCGGCGCGCTCGCGACGCGGCTGCGATTTGCGCTGGTCGGCGCGGGGTTGCTCCTCGCGGCGCACTTCGCGCTGTTCCTCGGTGGGCTCGCGGCGACGTCGTTGCCCGCAGCCGTCGCGTTGGTGTCGCTCGAGCCGCTCGCGGTCGTTCTCGCGGCGTGGATCTTCTTCGGCGTTCGGCCGACACGGCGCGAGGCAATCGGGATTGGGCTCGCGACGGCGGGCGCCGTTCTCGTGACGCAAGGGGCGGGGGAAGGGGAGCATCGGCTGCTCGGTGACGCGCTCGTGCTCGGGGCGGTGGTCGTCTACGGCGCGTACGTCGCCGCGGCGCGCGGGCTCCGCGACGCGATGCCGCCGATGCCGTACGCTGCGGGGGTCTACGGCGTCGCGTTCGCGGCGCTCGCACCGATCGCGATCGTGATGGCGGCACGCGACGGATCGCCGCCGCCTCCGACGCGCACGTGGGCCGTCGTCGTCGCGCTCGGTCTCATGCCGACGCTCGTCGGACACACGCTCGTGCAACGTCTCTCGCGGGGTGGAAAGCCGGTGCTCGTCGCGCTCGTGTCGTCCGGCGAGACGGTCGGCTCGATCGCGATCGGCGCGCTGATGTTGCGCGCGTGGCCGAGTCACTACGAGTGGGCCGGGACCGCGGTCGTCATCCTCGGCGCGCTCGTCGCCGTCACGGGGCGAGCTACGACGAGATACGAGAGCACAGAGCGTCGGTGAACTGGCCCGTGGTCGCCGTTCCGCCGAGGTCCGCCGTGCGCACGTCGCCTTGCTTGTAGAGTGCAATCAACGACGTCTCGATTTTGTTCGCCGGATCGGTCTCGCCGAGGTGATGAAGCATCATCACGGCGGTCTGGATGAGCGCCGTCGGGTTCGCGAGCCCCTTGCCGGCGATGTCTGGCGCGCTGCCGTGCACCGCTTCGAAGATCGCCGCGTCGACGCCGATGTTCGCGCCGGGAACGATCCCGAGGCCGCCGACGAGCCCCGCGCCGAGATCGCTCAGGATGTCGCCGTAGAGATTCTCGGTGCAGATGACGTCGAGGGGGTTCGCGTTTCGCACCATGTTCATCGCGCACGCGTCGACGATCATCTCGGCCGGCTCGATCCGCGGATGCCGCTGCGCCGCGCGACGGAAGACGTCGAGGAGGAGACCGTCGGAGAGCTTCATGATGTTCGCCTTGTGGACGACCGTCACGCGCTTGCGGTTCATCCGCTCGGCGTAGTCGAAGGCGTACTCGCAGATGCGCGCGCAGCCTTTTTCGGTGATGAGCTTTATCGACTGCGCGATGCCGGGCATGATCATCAGCTCGTGGCCGGCGTAGAGGTCTTCGGTGTTCTCGCGGACGATGACGATGTCGGTGCCTTCGAAGCGCGGCTCGACGCCCGGCATGCTGCGGATCGGGCGGACGTTCGCGTAGAGATCGAGCGCCTGGCGCAGGGTGACGTTGACCGAGCGGAAGCCTTTGCCGATCGGCGTTCCGATGGGACCCTTGAGCGCGACCTTGTTGCGCTTGACCGAGTCGAGCACCTCTTGCGGCAGCGTCGTCCCGCGCTTCTCGGCGACGGCGGCGCCCGCTTCTTGGACGTCCCACGCGATGCGAACGCCTGCCGTTTCGAGCACACGCTTCGTCGCGTCGGCGACCTCGGGGCCGATGCCGTCGCCCGGAATGAGCGTGATCGTGTGGAGCGTCGTCATGCTGGTCGAGCAGCATAGGACGCTTTGGGCTAGAAGAGACGCGTGACGTCGCCTGAGCGCCACCGTGTCGCCGCGAACGGGCTCGAGCACAGCGTGCTCGAGTGGGCGCCGTCGTCGCCGTCCGCGTCGTTGCCGTCCGCGTCGTCTCCGCCGTCTCGCTCGCGTGGGCCGGTCGCGGTGCTGGTCCACGGGTACATGGACGCCGCGGGGACGTGGGATCTCGTCGCGCCGTCGCGCGCGGCGGCGGGGCTTCGCGTGCTCGCGCCGGACATGCGCGGGTACGGCGAAGGGGCTCGCGTCGCGCCCGGCGGGTACTACCACTTTCCGGATTACGTCGCGGACCTCGCGGACATCGTCGACGGCTTCGCGCCGAACGCGCCGATCTTCGTCGTCGGGCACTCGATGGGCGGGACGATCGCGACGCTCTATGCAGGCGCGTTCCCCGAGCGCGCCGCAAAGCTCGCGCTCCTCGAAGGGGTCGGTCCGCCCGATCATCCGGCCGAAGCGGCGCCGGATCGCATGAAGCGATGGATCGAAGACGTGCGCGGTCTGCGTGCGCGCGGACTCGGCGACGGAGGGGACGACGCGAAATCGATTGGAACGATCGACGACGCGTTTCGCCGCCTCGCGATGAATCACTCAGGCGTCGCCCCCGAAGTCTTGCGGAGTCGGCTGCGGCATCTCGTCCGCGATCTCGGCGACGGGCGCGTCGCGTGGCGGTTCGATTCGCTCCATCGCACCGTGTCGCCGACGCCGTTCTACGCGCGCACGCTCATCGCCTTCGCGAAGCGCGTCACGTGCCCGACGCTCTTTGTCAGCGGCGGCGCGCGCGGGTTTCATCCGCCGGACGAAGACGAGCGACTCGCCGCGTTCGCGTCGCTGCGTCGCGAAGAGATCGACGGCGCCGGCCACATGATGCACTGGTCGACGCCGGACGCCGTGGCGAAGCTCCTCGTCGAGTTCTGGCGGACGCCGTGACCACGTTCGCGTCGTACCTCGAGAAAGTCAGGGCGGGCGATGCGCCGACCTCCGACGAGGCGATCGCGTTCTTGCAGTGGTTTCACGCGCGGCATCCGGGCGCAACGGCGCGTCACTTCGCGCGGCATCGGACGATCGCGGGACAATCGTCGTACGAGCTTCTCGCGGCGCGTGCGGCCGAGCAGATCGCGCGTCGCGATCCATCGACGGCGTCCGAGGACGTGACGTTGCTCGACGTCGCGTGCGGCGATGGCGTGTCGACCGCCGAGCTCGTGCGCGCACTCCCGGGCGCCGCGATCGTCGGGCTCGACGTGAGCTCGGACGATCTCGCCCTCGCACGTGCTCGCGAGCCGCGCGCGCGTTTCGTATGCGCCCCCGCGCAGCGAACGGGGCTCGCCGGCGCGTCGATCGACGGAGCCGTCTGCCACTGCGCGTTGATGCTCATGAACGACGCCGAGGCACTCGTCGCAGAGCTCGCGCGTGTCCTGCGCCCCGGCGCAGCGTTCTCGGCGCTGAATCTCCAACGCCTCGACATCCGCATCTTCTCGCCCCCGCTCGCCGCTCTCCTCGACGAGCTGCTCCGTCGCGATCTCCCCGCGTACCCGCGCCTCGGCATCGGCGATCCGCGATGGTCGTCGCCGGAAGGTCTCGCCGCCCTCTTTCGCCCGGAGACGGGGTTCGACGCGAACGTCGACGTCGAGCGCGTCGCGCTCCCCACGCCGTGCGACGTTGCCGCGATGCTCGACGTTTTCCGCGGCCACTATTGGTTCGACATGCTGAGCGACGAAAGCCGAGCGACGTTCGAAGCGCGCGCGCCGGCGCTCCTCGAAGCCGCCGCCGACGGCGCAGGCCTCGTACCGGCGCGATCCGAGCTCGTTCTCCTTACCGTCCATCGCCATTGACCGCTCGGGCGTGCGCTTCATACAGTGCGCGCCATGAGGGTCGCCGTTCCCAAAGAAACGCACGCTGACGGCGGGAGCGAGCAGCGCGTCTCGATCGTGCCCGACTCGGTCAAACGCCTCGCCGCGAAGAAGATCGAGGTGAGCGTCGAGACGGGCGCTGGCGCCGCTTCGCACGCGAGCGACGACGATTACAAAGGCTTCGGCGCGACGATCGAGCCGTCGCGCACGGCGCTCTACACCGCGGCCGACGTCGTCGTGCAGATTCGCATCCCGACGCCCGAGCAGATCGCCGAGCTGAAAGAGGGGAGCGTCTTCATCAGTCTCCTTCTTCCGCTCGTGAACCACGATCTCGTGAAGAAGCTCGCCGAGCGTAAGATCACCGCGATCGCCGTCGACATGATCCCGCGCACCACCGTCGCGCAAATGATGGACGTGCTCAGCTCGCAAGCGACCGTCGCCGGGTACCAAGCGGTGCTGCGCGCGGCGTCGCTCTTGCCGAAGTTCTTCCCGATGCTGATGACCGCCGCAGGAACGATCGCGCCGGCCAAGGTGCTCATCCTCGGCGCGGGCGTCGCGGGCTTGCAGGCGATCGGCACCGCGCGTCGCCTCGGCGGAGTCGTCGAAGCGTTCGACGTGCGCAAGGTCGTCAAAGAGCAGGTCGAGAGCCTCGGCGCGAAGTTCGTCGAGGTCGAGTCCGCAGAGGACGCGGCGGGCGCCGGCGGTTACGCGAAAGAAGCGTCCGAAGAGTACAAAAAGAAGCAGGCGGAAGCGATCGCCAGGCACGTCGCGAAATCCGACGTCGTCATCGCGACCGCGCTCATCCCGGGACGCCGCGCGCCGATCCTCGTCACCGAAGAAATGGTGAAGTCGATGAAGGCCGGATCGGTCATCGTCGATCTCGCCGCCGAGCAGAAGGGCAACTGCGAGCTCACCGAAGCGGGCAAGACCGTCGTCAAGCACGGCGTGACGATCGTCGGCGAGACGAACTTTCCGAGCACGATGCCCGTCAGCGCCAGCAACATGTACTCGCGCAACATGGAGAAGCTCCTCCTCCATTTGTGCAAAGACGGCGCGCTCAAGCTCGATCTCGCCGAAGAGATCACCGGCGGCTGCGTCATCACGCAAGGTGGCGAGGTCGTCCACGCGAAGGTGAAAGAAGCGCTCGCGAAGGGAGCCGCCTGATGTCGATCGAGCACCTGCTGTTCGGGCTCTACATCTTCGTGCTGGCGACGTTCGTCGGCTACCAGGTCATCTCGAAGGTGCCGCCGCTGCTTCACACGCCGCTCATGAGCGGAACGAACGCGATCAGCGGCATCTCGCTCGTCGGATCGCTCGTTGCCGCCGGCTCGCATCACAACCAGGTCAGCACGATCCTCGGGTTCGTCGCCGTCGTGTGCGCGTCGATCAACGTCGTCGGCGGATTCATGATCACCGACCGCATGCTCCGGATGTTCAAGAAACGGCCGGGCCCCGGCGCCGAGAGCGGAGGCGGCAAGTGAAGGAGGCGATGCCGAACATCATCAACGCGTCGTACCTCGTCGCGTCGGTCCTCTTCATTCTGTGCCTTCGCGGGCTGAGCTCGCCTGCGTCCGCGCGTCGCGGGATTTTCCTCGGCGAGCTCGGCATGTTCATCGCCGTCGTCGGCACGCTGCTCAAGGCCGAGATCATCACCTACGAGTGGATCCTCGGCGGCGTCGTCATCGGCGCGGGCATCGGCACCGCGATCTCGCTCAAGATCCCGATGACGAAGATGCCGGAGCGAATCGCGTTCTCGCACGCGTTCGGCGGTCTCGCGACCGCGCTCGTCGGCGTCTCCGAGTACTACACCGAAGGCGCGCATCTCCATCCGTTCAAGCTCGGCGCGCTCGGCTTCGAGTCGTTCTTCGGCTTCCTCACGTTCACCGGCAGCATCATGGCGTTCGGGAAGCTGCAAGGCGTGATCAGCGGCGCGCCGATCACGTGGAAGGGGCAGAACTTCATCAACATCGGCCTCTTCTTCGGCGCGCTCGGACTCCTCGGGTACTGCATCTACGATCCGTCGCACCCGTTCCTTTTCTACACGGTCGCCGGCATAGGCCTGTCGCTCGGAATCATGGCGGTGCTCCCGATCGGCGGCGCGGACATGCCGGTCGTCATCTCGCTCCTCAACTCGTACGCAGGTCTCGCGGCGTGCGCGACCGGCTTCGCGATCGACAGCAACGTCCTCATCATCTCCGGCGCGCTCGACGGATCGTCGGGGCTCCTGCTCTCGCTCTTGATGAGCAAGGCGATGAACCGTTCGTTCGCCAACGTCATCTTCGGCGCGTTCGGGAC
>JBBQXV010000114.1:0-25642 GCA_038209335.1 Polyangiales bacterium
GGCAGCGAGCCGTTCCTCGATGGCCATACGTACGTCCTGCCGCCGAAGCCGGGGCGCGCGTACGAGCTCCTCGTGCTCGGCGATCTGCACGGTTGTTACAGCGTGCTCAAGGCCGCCATCATGCAGTCCAAGTTCTTCGACAAGGTGAATGCGTTTCGCGAAGACCCGGAGAAGAACCCCGAGCCGAAGCTCGTGCTCCTCGGCGACTACATCGATCGCGGGATGTTCAGCTTGAACGGCGTGCTCCGCACCGTGATGCAGCTCTTCGTGACCGCGCCGGAGTTCGTCCACGTGCTCCGTGGCAACCATGAGTATTACATCGAGCACGAGGGGAAGATTTACGGCGGCGTGAAGCCGGCCGAGTCTATCAACACGCTCAAGCCGTACCTGTCGATGGACGTCTTCCGTCACTACATGAAGCTCTTCGACGCGCTGCCCAACACGCTCCTCTTCGAGAAGATCCTCTTCGTGCACGGCGGGATCGCGCGCGACCGGCTACTCAAAGAACGCTGGAAGGATCTGTCCAGCCTCAACGACAAAGACATTCGCTTTCAGATGATGTGGAGCGATCCGAGCAGCGCCGACGTGATCCCGGCGGACCTCCAGGACAAGTCGAATCGCTTCGCGTTCGGGCGCCTGCAGCTCCGTGCGTTTCTCCAGCGCATCGGTTGCCACACGCTCATTCGCGGACACGAGAAGGTGAACAGCGGGATCGAGAGCGTCTACGAAGGCGACGCGGAGACGCTGATCACGCTGTTTTCTGCCGGTGGATCGGACAACGACGATCTGCCGAAGGACTCGAGCTATCGGACGGTGAAGCCGATGGCGCTGACGATCAAACGGTCGGTGACCGGCGAGATGACGTTCACGCCGTGGGCGCCGGACTACAAGGCGTACAACGATCCGGCCAAGAACGCGTTCTTCAAGGTGCCGCCGGAGATCGCGCACAAGGCGGACTGACGGCTTTAGAGTGGCGCGCATGCGCTCGACACTTTCGCTCGCTCCGCTCTCGCTCGTCGCAACGTTCCTCCTCGCTGCGTGCGCTCCGCCGCCGTCCGCGATCAAGGAGCCGTCGCTCGCGTCGAACCCGTACCCGACGGCGATCGCGACGTCGAGCGCGACCGCGATCCCGACCTCGACCCCGACGTCACCTTCGCCCTCGACCCCGAGCGCGCCGGTGAAGCGACGCCTCTACGTGAAGGCCGGTCGCCTCTTCGATGGCACCGGCGACAAGCTCCGCGAGAACGTCGTCCTCCAGATCGACGACGATCGCATCGCGCGCATCGCGCCCGCTGCCGACCTTCCGATTCCCGCCGGCGCGACCGTCATCGATCTCTCGCGCGGAACCGTCCTCCCCGGCCTCATCGATTGCCACACGCACCTCGGCAAGCGCGCCGATCGCTACGACCCCATTCACAACTTTCGCGACACGCCCTTTCACGACGCGTTCGCCGCCGTCGTTCACGCGAAGAAGACGCTCGACGCAGGATTTACCACCGTGCGCGACGTCGGCTCCGCGCCGTTCCTCGCGGTGGATCTGCGCGGCTCGATCGACGAAGGGCTCGTCCCCGGTCCGCGCATCGTCGCGAGCGGACCTGGCATCGGCATGACGGGCGGTCACGGCGATCTCAATCGGTTCGCGCCGCAAGTTCGCGTGATGATGTTCCCCGAGGAGCGCGACTTCGCGATCGCCGACGGCGTCGATCAAATGCGCCACGTCGTTCGCGCGCAGATCAAATACGGCGTCGACGTGATCAAGGTGATGGCGTCGGGCGGCGTGCTCTCGTACGGCGACGCGCCGGGCGCGCCTCAGCACACGATCGAAGAGCTTCGCGCGGCGGTCGAAGAGGCGCACGCGGCCGGGCGGAAAGTCGCGGCGCACGCGCACGGTGCGCAGGGGATCAAGAACGCGGTGCTCGCGGGCGTCGACTCGATCGAGCACGGGAGCTTCCTCGACGACGAGGGAATCAAGCTGATGAAACAGAAGGGGACGTGGCTCGTCGCCGACGTCTACAACGACGACTACCTCCTCTCGATGAGCAAAGAGATCGGGCTGACGGCCGAGCAGATCGAAAAGGAGCGCTTGGTCGGGAAGACGCAGCGCGAGAATTTCGCGAAGGCGTTCAAGGCGGGCGTGCGGATCGCGTTCGGCACCGACGCGGGCGTGTATCCGCACGGCGACAACGCGAAGCAGTTCTACGTCATGGTGCAGTGGGGCGTGCCTGCGGCGGCCGCGCTTCGATCGGCGACGTCGGACGCGGCGGAGCTCATCGGGCGCGCGAAGGACGTGGGCGCGCTCGTCGCGGGGCGGTTCGCGGATCTCGTCGTCGTCGACGGCGATCCGCTCGCGGACGTGCGCGTGATGGAGAAGGTGCGCTTCGTGATGAAGGGCGGTGTGGTCGTGCGCGACGAGCTGACGACGCGTTAGCTCAGGGGATCTTCAGCGCCTTCGCGTCCGCGTTCGCCGGATCGATCTTCAACGCTTCATCGCGATGCGTCTTCGCGCCGGCCATGTCGCCGATCGCAAGGAGCTCCTTCGCCATCAGCGCGTGCGCCGCTGCCATCTCTTTCTCCTTCGCTTTGCACATCGTCGCGCTCTCGGCCTCGAACGCCGCCTTGTCGTGAAACCCGAGCGCCGCGAGCGCGCGCGCGTAGCCGTAGTGAACATCGAAGCTCTCGACGTCGACGAAGATCGCGCCTTCGCCGACCTTCTTCGCTTCGGCCCACAGCTGCTTCTCGACGAGCTTGCCGAGGAGCATCCGCCAGATCTGATGATCGTGCTGCTCGAGATGCGCGAGCTTTCGAAGCGCCCACAGCTCGTCCGCGTCGCGCTTTTCCTCGTGCGCCAGATCGTAGAGCCCCTTCAGCGCGTCCGACTGCGACGGATCCCATCGGTACGCCGTCTCGAGCGCCTTGCGCATCGCGTCTTTGTCTTTGCGCTCTTCGTAAATGTCCGCGAGCTCGATCTGAATCGCGTAGCCGTCGCCGCCCGCTTTTTGGATCGCCTGCAGGTGCTTCAGCTGCCCGCCTTTGTCTTTGCCCATGCGCGCGAGCTTCGCCGCGAGGTAGTGCGCGTTCTTTTCGTTGGGATCGATCTTGAGCGCTTCGTCGAGCTCCTTCTGCGCCGGCTCGAGCTTCTTCTGTCGCAAAAGCGCGAGCGCGAGATCGACGTGCGCCGCTGCGCTCTGCGGGTTCTTCTTCACCGCCTCCTCGGCCTCGTCCATCGGCTTCGGGTGCATGTCGAACATGAACTGCGTCTTGTAACGAACGAGACGCGCGAGCGCCCAATCCTTGAAGCCCTTGTCGTAATCCGCAGGCGATACGCCGAACGCTTTTTGGATCACCTCGGCCGTGCGCACGCCATCGCCCCACAGACGCAGCGCCTTCGCGATGCTCGCGAGACCGTAGCGCTCGGCCGTGTACACGATCATCTGGCTCGCCGCGTAGTACGCCGCCGTCACGTCGAGCTCGTCGCTCGCGTGCGTGAACGCGCGGTTCATGTCGACCGCGCCAGGCAGCACGTTCTTCACGAGCACGCGATAGAGCTCCGGATCCATCTCGCGCTGCCACTCCGGTCGCTTGACGATCGTCTCGTACTCGCTGAGCCCTTCGGTGAACCACCTTGGCACGTGGTTCTTCGAGAGTTGAATCGCGAAGACGTGACCGAGCTCGTGCCAGATGACGTTGCCCCAATTGAACGGCTCGCTCCGCGGGCTCATCGCCGCGACGACCTTGCCGAAGCAGACGCCTTGAATTCCGATGTTCGGCAATCCGCTGGTGCGCACGCTGAAGTGCGAACGGTCCGAGTACATCTCGACTTGGATCGGCGTCGACGGAACGAAGTCGTAATGGATCTTCATCGTCCCCCACGCCTCGCCCATGAAGCGCGGGACGTAGCGTTCGAGGAGCGCGCGCTCGGCCTTCGGGTAGCGGATCTTGAACACGCCGGCCGTGCCCATCTCGTACACGTTCGGGATCCACTGCTTGTAGAGGCGCTCGAGCGTGTTGAACGCGCGGACGTTGAACTTGTCGTACTTCCACGCGGTCTCGAGCGATTTGACCCCTTCGTCCTCGTCGCCGCTGTGCATCTGGTTGAGCCCCAGCTGCGCCCACGCTTTGCCGTCCTTCGGATCGATCGCGACCGCTTCCTTCATCATCGCGACGATGTCGTCGTAGCGGTGCTCCCACTCCGCGTACTCGCCGACGATGCCGAAGAACTGCGAGTACTGCGCGTTCCTCGTGAGCGCTTCTTTCTTCGCCGCTTCGTATCCCGGACGATCGTCGGCGAGAAATCGCACCGCGGCCTTCATCGCCCACAATTCGAGATCGTCGGCGTTGATCGCAAAGCCGGAGTTGAGCGCGCTCATTGCGGTGTCGATGTCGAGATCGCGGAGCGCGAGACCCGATCGCACGGCGTACGCGCCGACGTGCTTCGGGTTGATCTCGAGCGCCTTCTTGGTGAGCTTCTCGGCGGCGTCGAAGTCGAACATCTGATCGAGCTTCACGCGCGCGAGCATGACGATCGCGTCGGCGCGCTTCGGTGCGATCTTGAGCGCCTCTTTGACGACCTCTTCGGCGTGGCCGGTGTCGTACTTGTCGAGGTAGAGCTCGGCGCGCCACAGCAGCGTCTCGACGCGCGCATTCGGGCCGTTGGCGACCCGCTCGCTCTCGTTGAACGCTTTGTTCGCGTCCTTCGCGGCGCGCATCAAGTACATCGCGCGTCCGACCATCGCGAGGCCTTCGAAGTCTTGCGAGTTGATCGTGTCGTCGCCGTACTCGTCGGCGAACTTCATGAGCACGGCTTCGCCTTCGGCGCGCTTGCCGGTCTCGATCAAGTATTCGCCGAGGACGAGGCGCACGCGGCGTCCGCCGATTCCCGCGGCGTCTTTCTGCGGATCGAGGAGCCTGACCGCGTCGGCGCCTTTGCCGGTCGCAATGAGCACTTGCGCGCGCACGGCGAGCGCTTCGAGCTTCTTCGCCGACCCTTCGGCCTGCTTCGCGTATTTGTCTGCGTCGGCGAAGCGTCCTTGCTCGAACATGATGCGCGCGAGCGTGAGCTGCGCGGCGCCTGTGTCCGCGCCTTTGATCGCGAGGAGCTCGCGTTCCGCGCGCGGGTAGTCGGTGGTGCGGGCCGCGTCGAGCGCCGCGGCGAGCGTCCCCGAAGCGGGCGGCGGCGGCGGTGGCTTCGCGGAGGCCGATGCAGACGCGGACGCGCGCGGTCGCTGAGCGCGCGCCTCGGCGATCCACGTGAGCGAAAGGAATCCGGCGGCGGCGAGGCAGAGGGCGCGTCTCATCGATGTATGGACACTGTACTCGACCAGGCGCGTGGGTTCTTCCCCAGGCGAGTCAACGCGTGACGACGGTGTGCGCCATCTCGACCGCATCCTCGCCGTCCGGGTAGTAGCCGGTGCGCACGTTGATCTCGGTGAAGGCGAGCGAGGCGTAGAGCGCGAGCGCCGCAGCGTTCGAGCGCCGAACCTCGAGGAAGATGCTGCGGATGGCGTTGTCCTGCGCGTACGCGATCGCGTGACACAAGAGCGCGCGGGCGAGTCCGCGGCGGCGGCGTTCGACGCGCGTTGCGACGTTGAGCACATGTAGCTCGTCCGCGACGTGCCATGTGAGGAGGAACGCCGACACCGGGGCGCCCTCTTCCCGTGCGATCCAGATTCGCGCCCACGGACGCGCGAGCTCTTCGACGAGCTGGGGCGCGGTCGCGCCCGACGAAGGCTCGATCGCGGCCACGTCGTCGACGTCGGCGACGGTCATCGGCTCGATGCGGACGGGCGACGCGGTCACGCGCGCCGGCTCGACGGCGGATCGCTCGCCTTCGCGTCGAACCCGCGGAGGAGCGCGCGCGCGCGCGGCACGATCGCGTCGGTGTCGATCGCGAGGCGAAGCGATCCGTCGCCGCGCGCGATGGCGCCCGCGAACGGTCCGAGCCCGGCGACCAGCGGCGAGAGCGGTCGCACGAGGAGCTCTTCGAGCCGTCCGACGCTGTCGACGCCGATCGCGAGCTTCGTGGTGTCGCTCGTGCCGCTGTGGAGATCGATCGCGAGCGCGTACTTCGCGCGTTCGTTCGGACGCGGTTCGAGGCACGCGGCGAGGTGGGGTACGCGCGCGTCGTCGCGCGCTTCGTTGATGCGTACGCCGAGGGTGCTCGCGACGGGCACCGCGTACTCTTCGCCGCCTGCGGTCACCCAGAGCACCGTCGACATCCCGCTCTCGATCGACACGTCGATGCGCGCGGAGAAACCGGCGCCGACGCGGCTCGACAGGTGGATCGCGCCGCCGAGCCGCTGGATGGAGCTTCGCGCGATGTCGAGGCCGATCCCGCGACCGGCGAGGAGATCGGTCGAGTCGCGCGTCGAGAAGCCGGGAAGGAAGAGGAGCGTGAGGAGGAGATCGTCGTCGGCGGCGTCGGCGAGCTCGCGCGCGACCACGCCCGCTTCGATCGCGCGACGTCGTACCTCGGTGACGTCGACGCCTGCGCCGTCGTCTTGAATCGTGATGCTGAGGCGACTGCCGATCTTTCGCGCGGTGAGCGAGATGGTTCCGCTCGCCGGCTTCTTCGCGGCCTCGCGCGCGGCGACCGACTCGATGCCGTGGGCGACCGAGTTGCGAACGAGCTGAAGGCACGGCTCGATGAGCGCCTCGGCGAGTCGGCGATCGATCGTCTCGTCGGCGCCGCGCGTGCGGACGATGACGGCGCGATCCATTCGGCGCGCTTCGGCTTCGATCGCTGTTCCGAGGCGCGCAAAGATGCGCCCGACCGGCGTCTGACGCATCGCCGAGAGCTGCTTCTTCGCTTCGGTCACGCCGTCCTTCAGCGACAGCCCGGCGCCGCGCAATCCACCCGCCGCGCCGTCGATCTCTTCGCCGATCGGCCCGAGCGCCGACACCACGTCCTCGATGCGGCGCAGCGCCGCGGCCGGCGCGCCCCACGGTCGCGGCGGGCCGATGAGACGAAGCGCTTCGACGAGCTTGCCGCGAAGCTCGCGCACCGCACGCGACACGTCGCGCGCCGCGTCCGATCGCGCGATGACTCGCTCGCGAACGAGATCGATCGCCTCGACGCGATCGAGCAGACGATCGACCGACGCCGCCGAGACGCGGATCGTCGCCTCGTCGGTGCTCGGCGGGAACGAGCGCGGCACGTCGTCGTCGAGCGGACGTGCGCTCGGGCGCGGCGGTTGCGACGTCCGCGGATGCCGTCGTGCGGCCGCCGAACGCAGCATCCGCAGGGCGCCTTCGGGATCGTCGAGGAGCGCGCCGAGCACGACACGCCAATCGACGACCTCTTGCAACGCAGCGACCGCCTCCATGCGACCGCTTGCGACCTTGAGGCGCTCTTCGAGGCCGTGACAGAACCAGCTCATCGGCTCGTCGCCGACGGCGCTCGCCGCGCCCTTCATCGTGTGCACTTGGCGATAGACGATGGACGCGCAGTCGACCGGATCCGCCGTGCTGCCGAGCGCTTCGTCGACGCGCGCGAGTCGATCGGTGAGCTCGGTCGTGTATTGCGTGCGCACGAGCGGATCGAGCGGGCGCACCGCGAGATCGTCGGGCGGCTCGGGCCAACGCGCGACGACGGCGCTCTCGCCGATCGCCATTCGCGAAATCGCAGTGCGTACGACCTCGGCGGCATCGGCGAGTGCGCCGTCGTCGCCGTCACGAACGCGCCGATGGATTCGCTCGAGCGCGCTCGAGAGCTCGCGTTCGCCCGCGAGCCCCGCCGATCCTTTGAGCGCGTGCACGGCGCGCTGCGCGGCGGCGCGATCGATCGCGTGGGCGTCGAGCGCGAGGAGATGGCGCGCGAGCTCTTGGAGCAGGAGCCGCGTGAGCTCCGGATCGACCGCGTTCGCCGTCACTCGCCGTCCTCTTCGGTCGCCTCGTCGGCGAGGAGGCGCGCGAGCGGATCGAGCATCGGCCGAAGCGCGCTCAACAACAGATTGCGCGGCACCTTGCCGCTCAACGCCGTGAGCGACGAGACCAGCGCGCGTGCATTTTCGCCGGCGTCGGCGATCGCGCGAACGGTCTCCGGATCGCTGCCGGTCGCCTTGCGCAAGCGTTCGCCGATGTCGACGAGCGCGCCTTCCGCTTCGGAGCACGCGCCCGCGACGCGCGCCGCGTCTTGCGCGACGTCGCCGGTCGTATCGCGCGTCTGCGCGACGTACGCCGAGAGCTGCGCGAGCTCGTTGACGACGTCGGCAGCCGCCGCGCCGACCGTGCGCGCCGTCTCGATGCCGCGCGACGTGTGCGCGCGAACGTCGTCGCCGACGAGTAACAGTGCGCGCCCCGCGCTCTCGCCGAGCCGCGCCCCTTCGAGCCCCGCGTTGAGCGCGACGAGATCGAGGCGCTCGAACGAATCGGCGATGCGCGCGAGGCTCGTCGCGAGCTCTTGCGCGCGCCCCGCGACGACGCGCGTCCTGTCGGCGACGCCGTCGACCGCGCCGCGTTGCCGCGCGACGCCGCTCGAGATCCGCTGCGCCGCCGCCGACGCTTCCTTCGTCGCGCCGAGCGCGCGTTCGTGCGATGTCCAGAGCGCGCTCTCCTCCGCTGCGTTGCGCCCCGCGACCGTCACCTGCGCGTTCTTCGCGGTGCGCCGGAGCATCGAGAGAAAGCGCCTCTTCGGTTGGTCGGTCGCCATGCGAGCAGAATACGCTCACGCGCCCCAGCGAGTCGACCAGCCCCCTGCTTGAATGCGCGCGTAGATCGACGGGAAATCGATCGGCGTCGCCCCCTCCACCTCCGTCAAGCCCGACTGAACGACCTCGGCGCCGACGAGCGCGATCGGCTCGCCGAGGTAGCTGCATACGACCATCGTGCCGGACGGGAGCCCGAGCGCGACGTCGTGTCGACCGATCGCGACGACGGGAACGACGTGACCTTCGTGCAGGACGATCCCGAGGAGCTCGTCGGGCGCGCCGGCGACGCGCGTGATGCGCGCACCGGTCGTGACGGTCGCCGCGATCGACGCCGGTACGAACATGAGCGCGCCGTCGACGCGAAGGAGCAGGCCGGGGCGTTTGTCGCCGCCCGCCATGTCACGCCGCGCGGCGCCGCACGAGGCGCGCTTCGAGGAGCTGGAAGAGGACCTTGCACGCGTCGAAGCTCGACATGTGGCTCGCCGCGATGATCTCGCGGACGGTGCGCTCGCCGTCGACGCAGTCGAGCACCGCGCGTTCGGCGCGCGCGAGGCGATCCGGACCGAGCGTCTCGATCGCGACCGGATCCGGCTGCACGACGCCGTCGAAGCTGCCGAGCCCCGCCTCGACGAGACGCCATTCGTCGACGCGACGGAAACCCTCCATGACGACCGACGCGACCGGGAGCCCGAGCTGCGCGCTCTCTGCGAGCGGCGGCGGCGGCTCGCGACGAAACTCGAAGCGCCCCTTCTCCCATCGCAACACTTCGTAGATGAGCTCGCTCGACTGACGCGCGAGCGCATCGCGCAGCTGATCGCGCGACACCTTGCCGGAGTCGACGAGCAGATCGCCGAGCAGCCGGACGTTGCGCATCCCGGTCGACTCTTCGCGTCGCGAGAACGGACCGGACGACGTCGGCATCTCTTCGAGCGGCAGCGTCGCTTCGCGCAACGTCGGCGGCGGCGGGCTGCGGCGATCACCCGTTGTCGCGAGGCTCGCTTCGCCGTTCGCCTGGTGTCGCTCGCCGCTCCCCGTGCCAACGAGCTGCTCGCGCAAGACCACGTCGATGTCGTCCGGCGTGACGAGCCCGTGCTCGACGAAGTAGCGACCGAGCCGAAACTCTTGTCCTGCGCCGCGCGCCTGCACCATGTCGATGAGCCCGAAGCGCATCGCGATGCTGACGTCGCGCTTCTCGTGCGTGACCGTGAGGACGCCGGTTTGGTTTTCGATCTGGAGCAGCTGAAGGATCGCGCCGATCGGGATGATCGTGATGTCGCCGGAGAGCGCGAGCTTCGCGCCCAAGCCGAAATCGAGCGCGCGCAGCTGCTCCGCCATCTCCTTGATGTGATCGGGGGAGACGTGTGCCGCGAGCTCGATCGCGATCTGCGCTTCGTTCGCGATGGCACCGGCCGGCAACTTTGCCAACGCTGGCGCGATGACGGTCGCGAGCTTTCGCACGAACTCGTACGCGACACGCGCGCGCCGCCCTTCGGCGTCTCCCGCCGTCGGCGCGCGGAGCGAGTCGATCGGCTCGAACTCTTCGGGGATCCCCGCCGCGAGCGCTTCGCCGCGCGCGCGCCACGTCTCGGAGCGGCGGATCGCGTTCTCGATCACCGCGACGAGCGCCTGCGCGTCGAACGGTTTGGTGATCGCGTCGATCGCGCCCGTCTGCTGCACGAACATGTCGCGGATCTTGTCCGACTTCGCGCTCATCAAGACGACGGGCACGCCGCGGTGCGCTTCTTTGCTGCGGAGCGCGCGGCAGAACTGAAAGCCGTTCATCCGCGGCATCACGAAATCGAGGAGCACGAGATCGAACTTCGTCTCGGCGGCTTCGATCGTCTCGAGCGCAACGAGCCCGTCCGCGGCGACGACGGCCTCGAACCCGTGACGGTCGAGGATCGCACCGACGACTTTTCGGATGGTGGGGCTGTCGTCTACGACGAGAATTCGTGTGGCCAACGGAACGGCCCAGCGTGGCGTTTGGCGGGCGTCGGGTCAAGGGGAGGGTAGAGTGGCGCCCATGAAAGACCGAGTGATCGTGATCACGGGCGCGAGCGCGGGGATCGGAGCGGCGTTGGCTGAGCTCCTCGGGAAGAAGGGGGCCAAGCCGGTTCTCGTCGCGCGTCGCGAGCGCGAGCTGAACGACGTGGCGGCGAAGTCGGGCGCGAACGCGCTCGCCGTCGTCGCGGACGTGACCAAGCGCGACGACGTCACGCGCGTGATCGCGGCCGCGATCGCGCGCTTCGGTCACGTCGACGTTCTCGTCAACAACGCGGGACGCGGCATCAGCCGTGCGGTCTCCGAGCTCACCGACCAAGACTTCGACGACATGATGACGGTCAACGTGAAGTCGGTGCTCTACGGCATGCAGGCGGTGCTCCCGCACTTTCGCGAGCGCAAGCGCGGGCACATCATCAACATCTCGTCGCTGCTCGGTCGCGTGCCGTTCGCGCCGATCCGCTCGGCGTATTCCGCGTCGAAGCACGCGATGAACGCGCTCACCGCGAACCTTCGCATGGAGCTTCGCGCGGAGTTTCCGGAGATCCACGTCTCGTGCGTCCACCCGGGCGTCGTCGCGACGGAGTTCGGCTTGAACGCGCTTCACGGCGGGTTCGACTCGCGCACGCTGCCGAACGCGCAGCCCGTCGAAGAGGTGGCCGAGGTGATCGCCGGCGTCATCGAGACGCCGCGTGCGGACGTGTACACGCGCCCGGGCGCGCGCGAGATGATCGCCGGGTACTACGCGGCAGAGGACATGGCGTCGGCCGAGACCGCCTTTGGTCACCCGCCGCGTCCGTGAGCTAGCGCGCGGGTCGAATGCTCCGCTTGCGTTCGTCGCCCCACATATCGTCGTCGACTTGCGGCGGCTCGCTCGGCTGGCTCGGCTTCTTCGGTCCCTTCTTGATGGGCCCCTTCGGTGCGGTATCGACGGGCGGCTTCGCGGCCGCGCCCTCCGCGCCCCCCGCTGCGCCGTCCGCGACTGCGGCGTTCGCCGTCGACGCCGCGATCTTCGCTTCGACCGCGGCTTCGGCGCCGAACCCGATCGCGCGCCCCGCCATCTCGAACACCGAACGGAGAACATCGAGCGGGATGCTCTTCGCCAAAATATCCGGCTTCGCGAACGCGAGCTCTTGCCGTGCATGAAACGGTTCGGTCGGACGATCGCGCTCTTGTGCGACGCGCGCCGCGTCGATCGCGACGCGAACCTCGACAGGCACGTGCGTCTGCCACACCTGCCCGTCGATCGCCGCGCGCACTTCGAGCGGCGTTACGAGCGGCGTGCGCGTCAGCCCGCCGATTCCGCTCTTCTCCGCGAGGAGCGCCTCGATGAGCCACGCCGCGAGCTCCTTGTCCGCCGCGGCGTCGTTCTCCCACGGCAAGCGCGCCATCATCTCGGACCACAGCTCCGCGGCCGGTCCGTAGACGGCGAGATCGCGCGGATCGAACGCACCTTCGAACTGCTGCGTCGTGATGTCGCCGTCGTCGATGACCGCGTCGACGAGCTCTGCTTGGAACTCGGGTTCCTTCTTGCGCGCGGCCTTCGGCGGAAGACCGGTGAGCGCGGTCGTGATCTCCTGGCGCAGATCCGGGCGCGCCGCGTACCACGTCATGCGCGCGCGCGCGTCCCAGATGCTGCGCAGATCGTTCGGATGCCACCACGCGGGCGCGACGTTCCGAAGCTTGATCAGGATCTCCGCGATGAGCTGCAGCGCCGGCGTCGACGCCAAGTGCTGCTGCGCTTCGCGGCGGAGCGTCTCGTCGTCTTTGTTTGCGGCATCTTGGTGCTGCAGCGATCGCGCGTCGGCCATGAGTGGACCCCCTGAGAAAGTCTCTCAGGATAAGAAGGTCTCGCCTCGACCACCAGGGTCATCGGACCTCGGCGAGCGCCTTTTCGACGGCGGCCTTGAATCCTGCGAGCGGCTGGGCTCCCACGACGCGGCGCCCGTTGACGAACGTCGTCGGCGTCCCCTCGACACCGAGCGTCTTCGCGTCGGCTTCGTCGGCAGCCATGCGGAGATCGAGCTCCGTCCCGTCGAGATCGCGCGTGAATCGCGCCGCATCCAGGCCGACGTCGCGCGCGTAGCGTTCGAGCGACGCGCGATCGAGGGCGCCTTGGTGAGCGAAGATCGCGTCATGGTACTCCCAGAATTTCCCTTGCAGGTGTGCCGCCATCGCGGCCTTCGACGCAAGGCGCGCGTTCGAGTGCATCGGCAGCGGTCGGTGCTTGAACGCGACGCGCACTTTGCCCGCGTACGCCTGCTCGAGATCGCGCAGCGTCGTCTGGACCTTTGCGCAGAACGGGCACTCGAAGTCGATGAAGACGACGACCGTCACGGGCGCGCGCGCGAATCCGCGGAGCGGCGCGCCGTCGATCCGAACGTCGACGGGCTTCTCGTCGCGCGCCGGTTCCGCCGCGTTCGAAGGCGCCCCGTGGCAATCGCCGTCGTCGCCGCCACCGCATGATTCGCCTTGCGCCGCGGGTGCCGCGAGCGCGGACGCGGTCTCGAGAATCTTCGCGTACACGTCCTCGCGCCGCACGCCGCTCGCGACGAGCGCGCGCGCCTTTGCGATCTCTTCGTCGACGATCGTACGGAATTTCTCGAGCGGTTGCGCGCCGACGACGCGCCTTCCGTTGACGAAGAACGTCGGTGTGCCGGTCACCCCCGCCGTCTTGCCGAGCGCCTCCGCGCGATCGAGCGACGCCGCCACCGACGCCGATCGGCGCGCCGCATCGAACTTCACGAGATCGAGCCCGGCGTCCGTCGCGGCCCGCAGGATGCCCGCGTCGTCGAGCGTCTTCTGCCCCGCGAAGAGCCGCGCATGCATCGCCTCGAGCTTCCCCTGCTCCGCCGCAGCGATCGCCGCGAGCGCCGCAGGCCGCGCGCGATCGTGCATCGGGAGCGGATGCGCCGCGACGGCGACACGCAGATCGTCTTTGTACGTCTCGCGAAGCGCCGAGATCGTCTCCTGCGTTCGCGCGCAGTACGGACATTGGTAGTCGGTGAACTCGACGATCGTGACGAGCGCGCGATCCGTTCCGATCATCGGCAGTCCGTCGACAGGCATGCGCATCGCCGTGGCGGGCGCGTTCGCGCGCGCGGGCGGGGCGGTCGCCGCCGGCTTCGGCCCTTCGTTCGTCGCGACGGGCGACGGTTTGTTGGGTTCTACGTCTTGCGTGCGTCCGCACTGCGTCGCTGCGAGCGTGAGCGCACCGATTCCGATCGTCTTCATGAAGCGCATGGGGAGTACCTCCTCCCTTTCATGGCCCCGCGCCGCGCGAAGTTACTCGTCGATCACTTATTCGCGCATCAAGGTCCGGCGATCGAGCACGTCGACGGCTCGAGTGCGGCGTACGACGCGTACGGCGCCGGTGAAGCGGGTGACGCGGCGGCTGCGGAGCACGTGTCGTTGCGCGATTCGTCGAGCGTGCGATCGAGCATGCACGCGGCGGGACCTTCGGGATCTGTGGCGACGCCGCGATCGATCGGCGCGGAGGCGTCGCTGCGATCCGCGACGATTCGTTCGTGCGAAGGCGACAGCGCGCGCGCCGCGCCGAACAACCCGGCCACGCACGCCGCCATCGCCACCGCGGCCGTCACGACGCGGCTCGCGCGGAGCATCGCGCGCTTCGGTTGAACGATCTTCTGGTCGTGATCGATCGCCGCCATCACCTGAGCGATCGACGGTGGACCCACGTCACGCGCCAACCGAGCCCGTCGCGCGAAAAGCGCGCGCTCCATCTCTTCGTACTTCACGCTGCACCGCCTTCTTCGTACTCCGCGAGCGTCGCGCGCAACACCTCGCGCGCCCGATGAATCTCCACCTTCACTTTCGCCAGCGACCACCCCATCAGCTCGGCGATCTCCTCGTACGCGAGCCCGTGATCGAGACGCAGCAGCAACACCGCACGGCGATCCTCGGAGAGCCGCGCCATCGCCGCCGACACGACGCGCACCGCTTCTTGGCCGAGGAGATCCGCTTCGGGCGAGGCGCTCGTCGACGGCGCGTTCGTCGCGCTCGGCGTGTCGCTTTCCGGTGCAAAGACGCGACGCGAACGCCACCGCGCCTTTCGCAGCTCGAGCGACACGTTTCGCGCGACACCGAACAGCCACGGCGTCGCACGCGCCGAATCGCGGAGCGCGTCGATGCGACGGAACGCGCGCACGAACGTCTCTTGCGTCGCGTCGGCCGCGAGCGCCGCGTCGCCGAGGAGATCGCAGAGGAACCGATGGATCGACGTCGCGTGCTTCGCATAGAGCGCCGTGATCTCCGCGCGATCGTCGGCCCGCTCGGCCCGCGCGACGACGCCCGCGTCCCCGAGGGGACCGCACGAGAGCAGCGTGTCGCGGAGAGCCGTCACGCCCTTACTGTGGCTCAGCCGGGGCAAAAGTTACACGCGCCCTCGCATTTCGATCGCCGCGCGGCATTATGCTCGGCCTCGTGCTTCCGTCTTACGATCTCCCTGCGCTCGCGCGGCGCCTCGCGGGCCGCGGTGCCGCACCTGAGGATCGCCCGACGTCCGACCGCGAAGCGTCGGTCGCCGCCGTGCTGCGCGCGCCGCCCGGCGGAGGTGACGCGGAGGTCCTTCTCATTCGACGCGCGGACAATCCCGAGGATCCGTGGTCGGGCCACATGGCGTTCCCCGGTGGTAGGCGCGACGCGAGCGACGCGAGCCTCCTCGCGACGGCGATCCGCGAGACGCGCGAAGAGGTGGGCCTCGATCTCGCGCGCCACGGCGAGGTCCTCGCGCGGCTGCCCGACGTGCCGGCGGTGGTGCGCGGGCGGCGACTCGGCATGACGATCGCGGCGTTCGTCTTCGCGATTCGTCCGGAGGGCGAGGCGCTCCTCGCACCGAACCACGAGGTCGCGGAGACGATCTGGACGCCGCTCGGTGCGATCGCGCGCGGCGACGGACGGACGATCTTTCCGTACGACCACGAGGGCGTGCTGCTGCAGCTCCCCGCGGTGACGGTGAACGATCACGTCGTGTGGGGTCTCACGTTTCAGATGCTCCACGAGCTCTTCGAGACGCTGCACGCGGAGTGAAGATCACTTCGCGAGCGCGAAGTCGTGCACCGCTGTGTCGCCGCGACGAAGCTCGATGAAGCGACCCGTATTCACGGCGGTCCACGTCTCCGTCGTCCCGTTGGCGTCGGGCCAGCGCACGCTCACCGATTCGATTTGCGCGCACGCGCCGAGCCCGAACAAGAGCACCGTGTCGTTGAGCATCGCCATGTGCCCGTAGCCGCCGCCGAGCTCCTTCACGATCGTCTCGCCGTTCGCGCGCACGGTCACGCGCGCGCCGATGCCGCTGCGGTTGGACGTCGTACCGTCGCCGACGAGCTTCACGCCGAGTCACTGCGGTCCGCCCGGCGCGTTCAATCCGTTTTCGTACAAGTGCACTTCGTTGGTCTTCCACGCCTTCGCGCAGTCGCGCGCCGTGCCCGAGCCGACGACGACGTCGAGATCGCCGTCGCGATCGAAGTCGGCGATGACGAGCCCGCTCACGCACGCGTGATGCACGCCCCACGATGCGCCGACCTCTTCGAATGTGTGGTCCGCCTTCTGGTGGAACACGAGCCCGAACTGATCCGGGTAGTCGCTCGCGCCGACGACGAGATCCTCGCGCGCGTCGCCGTCGAAGTCGCCGCCCGCGACCATGAGCCCGCCTTCGTTCCAGTCGGAGGTCGAGTGCGACCATGCGAGTCCGGTCGCGGCGTTGCCGGGGCGATCGAACGCGATCGAGCCGGGCGTGCTCGTGGATCGCAGCATCTCGGAGCTGTCGCCGCTCTGTCCGGCCCACCAGTGGTGGATCCCCGCGGAGTAGAGGTCGAGCTTGCCGTCGCCGTCGATGTCGCTGCAGTACGTCGAGAAGCTGTTGCCGTTGAGTCGCCACGGGCGATCGTCGTAGCCGGGCGACCAGTTCGCGTCGGCGGGCATCGGGCAGACGACCTTCGGCGGAGCGGCGTTTTTGCAGTCGGCCTGCGATGCATGCAGAGTGCAATAACACGCGAAGAACTGGTTGTCGGAGTAGTCGACGTTCGCGTCGCCCGCGTAGCCGCTCGCGCGACCGACGTCGGTGAACGAGGCGTGCCCGTCGTTTTGGTAGAGCATGCTCCACTGGCGGCCGTACGCGGTGATCATCAGCTCGGGCGCGCCGTCGCCGTCGACGTCGCACGACGTGACGCCGTACGCGGGGCGGTGGTTTCGTCCGGCGTCGTATCCGCCGCGCAATGTCGTGAGGTTCGCCTTGTCGGTGATCGTCGAGAACGATCCGTCGCCCGCGCCCGCGTAGAGCTGCGCCTGCGTGCCGAGGTAGCTCGTGCCGTACGCCTCGTACCAAAAGCCGACGAAGAGATCGATCTTCCCGTCGCGATCCGCGTCGGTGAACGTCGCGCCGGTCGTCGGCCACAGCTGCGCGTCGGTGGGTCGCGTCGCCGACGGAGGCGCGAGCGAAAATTTTCCGTGGCCGTCGTTGAGGAGGATCTCGCTGCGGTCCTTGGTGTCGGTCTCCGGATGCGTCGGATCGACGAACGTGCCGCTGAAGACGTCGAGGTCGCCGTCGTTGTCGACGTCGGCGATCGCGGCGAGGTGCGCGGCGCGGAGCTCGGTGGTCGATCCCCCGCGCACTTGGAAGAGGCCGCTGTCGATGGTGGCGTCGACGAACATGCGACCGCCGCCGGGTCGCGGGCGGTTCATGAGCGCCCAGACGAGCTTGGGTGCTGCGCCGATCGTCTCGCGCTTGTTGCTGGAGATCGCGTGGACGACGAGATCCGGATATCCATCGCCGTCGAGATCCGCGGCGACGATCCGATTGCCGGTGACCGACAATCCCGAAGCGCCGAGGCCCCACGCATCGGTCGCGTCGGTGAAGTGCGCGGTGCCGCCTGCGTGCGGATCGCACGCGGGGACGATGGGTCCTGCGTCGGGCGCCGGTGCGGCCGGGTTGCCGGTCGAGGACGACGACGAGCAGCCACCCGCGGCGACGATCGCAGGCGCAACGAGGAGGAGGGCGAAGGTGCGACCGAGGGACATGGCGCAACTCCTTAAGGTGACACCGGGCTCTCGCTCTTCAAACTTTTTCAAATCGCGACCATTCTCCAGTGAGACGGGGCAGGTGAGGCGAGCAGATGTCGGTGTTTCCAGCCGAAAAGACGTCGTTCGTGGGGCGAGACGCCGATCTCGTGGCGATCGGGCGCGCGATTGACGCGGGCGCGCGCCTCGTGACGCTCGTCGGTCCGGGTGGAATCGGAAAGACGCGGCTCGCGCGGCGATGGGCGGCGGCGAACGCTTCGCGCTTCGAGTCGGTCGTCTTCTGCGATCTCACGGAGGCGCGCGCAGAGGGGGACGTGATCGCGATGGCGAGCGCAGCGCTCGGCGCGGGCGTCGAGTCGGATGAGGATGGCGCGGAGGATCTCGCGCGCGCGATCGATCGGCGCGGCGAAGCGCTCGTCGTGCTCGACAACATGGAGCAGATCACCGCGCATGTGTTGCCGACGATCGGCGCGTGGCTCGACGCGGCGCCAGCGGCGACGTTTCTCGTGACGTCGCGCGAGCGGCTCGGGATCGACGGTGAGCATCGCGTCGAGCTCGGTCCGCTCCCGGACGAGGACGCGGTCGGACTGTTCGTCGCGCGCGCGTCGGCGGCGGGGATCGACGCGACCGCGTCGTCGGACGATCTCGCCGTCGTCGCGCAGATCGTTCGACGCCTCGAAGGGCTGCCGCTCGCGATCGAGCTCGCGGCGCCTCGCGTGACGGCGCTCGGTCTGCGCGCGCTCCGCGAGCGGATCGGCGAAGGGCTCGGTTGGCTCGCGACGGATCGACGCGACGCCGCGGCGAGGCAGTCGACACTCCATGCGGCGATTGCGTGGTCGTGGGATCTGCTCTCGGCGCAGGAACAGCGAGCGCTCGCGCGATGCGCTGTCTTTCGCGGCGGGTTCTCGGCGCGCGCGGCCGAGGCGGTCATCGACGCACCCGACGCCATCCAACTCGTGCAGTCGCTCCGCAACAAGTCGCTCGTCCGCGCGATCGACGGCGAGTCGCGCCTCGGTCTCTACGAAAGCGTTCGCGCGTACGCGAGCGAAGCGCTCGACGCGGCCGGCGAGCGCGACGTCGCCGAGGCGCGTCACACCGCGTTCCATCTCGCGGAGACGACGATCGACGTCGCGGACCTCCACAACGCCCTCGCCGTGCATGCGTGGTGCGTGCGTTTCGATCCACCCGCGAGCGTGCGCGTGCTCGCGGCGCTCGCGCCTGCGATGAAGGCGCGCGGAGCGGCGGACGCGATGCTGAAGCTCGTCGACGCGTCGGTGGCGGCGCTCGATCCATCGGCGCACGCCGCTGCGCTGGCGGAGGCGCTCGTCGCACGCGGTGAGGTGCAACGCGTCCGAGGACGAATGGCGGAGTCCGTCGCGGATCTCGCGCGTGCGCAGTCCCTCGCGCCGCACGCCACCCATCCGGCGATTCACGCGCGAGCGCGGGCGACGCTCGCCGTGGTGCGTTGGTCGATGGGTCGCGAGGACGAAGCGAAGGCCGACGCCGACGCGGCGCTCGCGCTCTTCGAGGCGATCGGCGATCGGGCCGAGGAAGGGATGGTGCGATGCCTCCTGGCGAGAATGGCTTCGCGCGACTTGCCCACGGCGCTCGCGCAGATCGAACGTGCGCTCGGGCTCGAACGCGACGCAGGGCACATCGCGAACGAGGGAATCGTCCTTCTGAACATGGGAGCCATCGCGCACGAGCACGCGCTCTTGCCGCGCGCGACCGAGCACTTCGAGGCCGCGCTCGCGATCTTTCGGCGGACCGAGGACCGGCGTTTCGAGGCGACCGCGCTGGCGCGGCTCGGCCAGATCGCGACCGAACGCGGCGACGACGTCGAAGCGGCCGAGCGCTTCGCCGCCGCGCTCGCGACGTTCGAAGAAATCGGCGCGCGCCGCGACGAGGCGATCGTCCTCGCGCGAATCGGTGCGCTCGCGCTCCATCGCGGACGACCGGCGGAGGCGCGCGCGCACCTCGAACGCGCGCTCGATCGTCTGCGCGGGCGCGGCGATCGCTACGAAGGATTGTGTCAGGCGTGGTTCGCCGCTGCGCTCGCCGTCGACGGCGCTCGCGACGAGGCGGTCGCGCGGATCGCGATGGCGCGCGGTCTCATCGGCGCCGTCGGCGACGACGGTCACGCGGCTGCGCTCGGTTGCCTCGATGCCATCGTCCGCGGCGTGAACGTGTCCTCCGATGTGGCGGAGCGCGCGCGCGCATCGAGCGACGCGCGGATCGCGCTACGCGTCGCCGAGAAACGCGTCGCGACGAACGGAGCGCACGCCGAGCCTGCGCCGAGGCTCGTCGTCGGCGCGGAGGCGCGCTGGTTCGAGGTCTCCGGCGCCGCCCGCGTAGATCTCTCGCGACGCCGCGCGCTCCGTCTCCTCCTGTGCGCGCTCACCGAGCGCCGTGTCGCCGAAGCGGGCGTCGCGCTTTCGCTCGACGCGCTCGTCGCGGCAGGTTGGCCCGGCGAACGCATCGCCGGCACTTCGGGCACGCGTCGCGCGTACACCGCGATCGGCAGCCTCCGCGACATGGGACTTCGCGCGGTGCTCATCCGTCGCGACGACGGGTACTTGCTCGATCCCGCGGTCGCGATCGAGCGTCGCTGAGCGTTCCAGCTTTCGATCGGATCGATCAGATCGCCGCGCGCGTCCCCGGTCCCGGCGCGAGGCGCGGCACGAACGGCGCGCGCTCGCGAACGCGATCGAACATCTGCTTCGCAAACCGCAGCTCGGCGAGCACGCGACCTTCGATGCGGTTCGTCAGCGCGGTGTCGCCGCCGGTGGCCGCCGCTGCGCGCGGCTGCGATGCCGCTTCGACCTCCGCCGCCGCCGCGCGCGCCGCATGCGCGTCCTCCGCGCGAAGCGTGACCGATGCGACGAGCGCGCGCGTCCGCGGTTCGTAGCTGCGTCCGAGCTCGTCCGCGAGATCCGCGAGCATGCCCAGCCCGCGCGCGAGCCCGGTCGGCGACGAGACGTCCTTGCTGGCCTCCGCGATGCGCGTCAGCGCGTCCGGTCGCGCGATCGCAATCACCTCGAGCGCCGTCACCAAGTCCGCGTGCGTGTCTCGTGCGCGCGCGATCGCGCGATCGAGCATCCGATGCCGCGCGTCGCCGCCCCGTGTTCGCTGCGCGCGCACGGCCTCTTCGAGCGCCACGACGCACTCGACGAGCCAGACGAAGCGCGGCGGTCCGTAGCGCCGGAGCGCGTACGAATGCGCACGCAACGCGCCGTCGATCGCCTTGCACCACGCCGCCGCTTCGCGAAGGACGGCGTCGGACTTGGTCTTGTCGCCGAGCGCCTCGCACTCCGCGTCGGGAACGAGCTGACGAAACGCCTCGCGATGCGCTTCGCCGAGCGGGGGCCACGTCGCGAGGATCCGCTCGACGGCGGAGGCGGGCGGTGCGCTCTTGCGCGATGCGGTCGGCTTCGCGGAGCTCGCCTTCGCGGCGCCGCGCTTCTTCGTCTTGGTCGGCATGCACGCGAGCGTAAGAGGTACCCATCTGGTAGACAAGGCGACGTGGAGACGCTCTTTCGCGGCGGCACGGTCGTGACCTGCGACGCGACCGATCGCGTCGTTCAGGGCGACGTGCTCGTTCGCGACGGACGCATCGTCGCGATCGGCAAGGTTCGCCCGATCGGAATGGCGCGCGTCGTCGATGCGCGCGGATGCGCCGTGATGCCGGGATTCGTGCAGGCGCACGTTCATCTCTGCCAGGCGTTGATGCGTGGAATGGCCGACGACATGCCGCTCCTCGAGTGGCTCCGCGCGCGCATATGGCCGCTCGAAGCGGCGCACGACGAAGCGTCGCTCCGCGCCAGCGCCGAGATCGGTCTCGCCGAGATGACGCTCGCGGGGACCACGACGATCCTCGACATGGGGACCGTGCGTGCGCACGACGCCGTGATGGACGCATGTGCACGAAGCGGCATCCGCGCGGTGAGCGGCAAGACGATGATGGATGCGGGCGACGGCGTTCCGAAGGGGCTGCGCGAGTCGACGCGCGCGAGCCTCGCGGAGAGCGAGCGCCTCTGCGCGACATGGAACGGCGCCGCGAACGGACGGCTCGCGTACGCGTACGCTCCGCGCTTCGTCTTGTCGTGCACGGAGTCGCTCGTTCGCGGCGCGGTCGAGCGCGCGACGTCGAGCGGCGTGATGGTCCACACGCACGCGGCCGAGCATCCCGGCGAGCGGGACGCTGTGCGCGCGGCGCTCGGCGACGACGACGTCGTCGTGCTCAAACGATGGGGCGTCCACGGCCCGCGCGCGATCCTCGCGCACGGCGTTCAGCTCACCGACGATCAAGCACGCGAGATGGCCGCCGACGGCACGCGCGTCGTTCACTGTCCGAGCGCCAACCTGAAGCTCGGCTCCGGAATCGCGCGCGTCGCCGAGCTCGACGCGATCGGCGTGCAGCTCGCGCTCGGCGCCGACGGCGCGCCCTGCAACAACAACATGGACCCGTGGACCGAGCTCCGCCACGCCGCGCTCCTCGCGAAGATCCGCACCGGCGTCACGACGCTCGTCGCGCGCCGCGCCTTCCGCCTCGCGACGATCGACGGCGCGCGCGCACTGGGCATCGACGCGATCACCGGCTCGATCGAGATCGGCAAGCGCGCCGACGTCGTCGTCGTCCGCACCGACGGCGTCCACGCCGAGCCAGGCGGCGACGTCTTCTCGCGCATCGTCTACGCATGCGGCGCGCGCGATGTCACCGACGTCATGGTCGACGGCGAGCTCATCGTGAAGCGCCGCGAGCACCAGCGCTTCGACGTCGAAGCGGTGACGCGCCACGCTCGCGAAGCGGCGACGCGCCTCCGCGCCCGTGCACGAATCTGAAGCGGTGTATGCTCGCCGTCCGATGAATCAAGGCCCGTACGGACAACCCCCGCAGCCTTACCCGCAAGAGCAGGGCTACCCGCAACAACAGCAAGGCTACCCGCCGCCGTACGGTCAGGGCTATCCGCCGCCGCAGTTTCAGCAGCGCCCGCAGGACGACGAGGGCCACCTCAACATCCTTGCAATCTGCACGTTTTGCTACGCAGGCCTCATCGGTCTCTTCGGCCTCTTCTTCTCGATCTACCTCATCCTCGGCATCGTCATGGCAGGCTCCGCGGTCTCGACGGGAGGGTCGAGCGCCGGAGCCGAAGCGACGGTCGGCGGCATCTTCATCGTCATCGGCGCGCTCGCCATGCTCTTCATGTGGGGCAAGGCGGCGCTCCTCATTTGGTCGGGCCTCAGCTTGCGAAAGCGCACGCGCCCGACGCTCAGCTTCGTCGTGGGGTGCATCTCGTGCATGAACATCCCGCTCGGCACGACGCTCGGCATCTTCACGATCATGGTCCTCAACCGGCCGAGCGTGAAGGCGCTGTACGCGCAGCGCGCCGCGCAGCTCGGCTAGCGCTTCGATTCCATGGAGGCGACGGGTTTCGCTCTCCATGTGGCCGACGAAGAGGCTCCGGTAGCCGCCAAAGAGGCTCCGGTAGCCGCCAAAGAGGCTCGCTCGCTGCCTCGAGGGACGAGCTCGCCTCTTTTCGGTGGTTGGTAGCCGACGACGTCGATGCTCCGAGTCGTCGTGGCGGCTAGGGGAGCGTCCGAAGCGACTCCCTCCCACGATTTTTCGACGACCGAGCCGTAGAAACAGGCTCGGGTACCGCCAAATCGACCCCGGTACCCGCTCCAAGCGGCGAGCTCGTCGATCCGCGCGGTGCCGGATGCCCTCCGATCGGCGACCTCGTCGATCGCAGCGGCGACCGATGCCCGCCGATCGACGACGGACCCGTCCACAGACGCGACCGACCACCTCGCATCGGCGACGGACCACCCCCGATCGATCCCGGACCCCGTCTTCGAGGCTCCTACCCGCCGATCGGTCGCCCTTCGGCCTCTTCGATTTGCCCGAGCGCGACGGCCATCGCGTCCTTCGCTCGGTCGAGCGACGCGCGATCCGCTTCCCATTTCGCGAACGCCTTCGCCGCGCGTGCCGACTCCGCTTCGAGCTTCGTCTTCGTCTCGCCGAGATCCTGCTTCGTGCTCGCGAGGTCGGCCTCGAGCGCCGCAATCTTCTGCGAGAGGTCTGCGACGCGCGCTTCGTTCGCCGCTTCGTTCGCCATCTTCGCGTCGCGCAACGTCGAGAGCTCGCCGCGTGCCGCCGACAGATCCATGTCGAGGCGCCCGCCGCGCTCGTCGGCCTCGGCCTTCGCCGCCGCCGCCGCCGTCCGAACGTCTTCGAGCTCGCGCGCCGCCTTCGACTCGAGCGCCGCGATCCGCGCGTCGCGATCGTTTTCGAGCGCCGAGATCTTCTCGGAGTTGTCACGCGCCATCGTCGCGAGCTTGTCGTCGCGTTCGCTCTCGAGCGCCGCGATCCTCGCGTCGCGTTCGCTCTCGAGCGTGGCGATCTTCGCGTCGCGTTCGCTCTCGAGCGCCGCGATCTTCGCGTCGCGTTCGCTCTCGAGCGCCGCGATCTTTGCGTCGCGTTCGCGTTCGAGCGTCGCGACCTTCGAATCGCGATCGCTCTCGAGCGTCGCGATCCTCGCGTCGCGATCGCTCTCGGTCGACGCGATCTTGTCCGCATGCGCCGCGTCGGTCGCCGCGGTCTTGTCCGCGTGCTCCTGCGCCAGCGCCGCCAGCCTGTTCTCGCGATCGCGTTCGAGCTCTGCTTCGCGCGCCGCGAGCCGCTCGGCCGCGCCGCGTTTCTCGGCTTCGAGCTGCTGCCCGAGATCGTTCTTCGTTCGCTCGAGCTCTTGCTGATGGGCGCGATGAAGCGCCGCGAGCTTCGCGTCCGTCTCCGCCTTGAGCGCCACCTCGCGCGCGACGATCGCCTCTGCCTGGGCGCGATCCGCCTGCTCTTTCGCCTCGGCGACCGCCGCTTCCTTGTCGCGCTGCGCCTGCTCGAGATCGCCCTTTCGCGCGGCCTCCGCCTGCTCGAGCCGCTGCGTCGTCGCGTCGCGTTCGCGCTGAAGCGCCTGCTCGTGATCTTGTCCGAGCGCCGCCCGCGCCGCCTCGCCCTGCGCGAGCTCTTCCTGGTGCTTGGTCTTGAGGTCGGCGATCTCTTTCGCCTTCGTCTCGAGATCGGCCTTCGCGCGCTCGAAGCGGTTCTTGTTGTCCTCGCTCGCCTTCTTCGCGAGATCCTTGTCCGCAGCAAGCGCCTCGATCTTGTCCTTGGCGTCGGCCAGCTCGCGATCGGTCGCGAGAACTTTGTCTTCGAGATCCGCCTTCGATCGCTCGAGCGTCAGCGATTTGTCCTGCGCGTCGACGATCTCCTTGTCCTTCTTCCCGAGCGCTTCCTTGAGGGACAAGATCTCCTTGTCCTTCTTGTTCATCGCCTCGCGCAGATCGAGAAAATCGCGGCTCGAGATCCCGCCGCCCGCCTTCGCTCCCGACGCGAGCTTCGCCTTCAGCTCGTCGACCTCGCGCTGCATCCGCTGCGACTCGGCGTCGGACTTCGAGCCGCGCTCGGCGTCGCTCTGTACGCGCGCCATCTCCGTCTTGACCGCGGCGACCTCTTTCTCGAGATCGCCCGCGCGCGCCTTCGCCTTCTCGAGATCGACGCGCATGCGTTCGAGCTCTGCGGGATCGACCCCCGCGCGCGGCGGAATCGACGCCGCGCGTGGTCGAGGCGGCGGAACGACCGATGCCGGATGCGGCGTCGAGGAGGGTGCGGCCATCGGCGCGGCGAGCGCCTGTGGCGCAACGTTGCTCACCGCGTGACCGTTCGGACCGTCGCGCGGAACCGTCGGCTCGGCATCGGGGATCGCCTTCTGCCCTGCCGATTCGTTGCCACCGCCCGTGAGCGCGTCGAACGCGTCGTCGGCGAACTTGTCGACGTCGGCGTCTATCTTCTTGGCCGGCGGCGGCTGCAAGAACTCCGGACGCTTCGCGATCTGCGTCATCGCCGAGTCGTCTTCGAGGTAGTCGACGCTGTGGATCGACACCTCGTCCTCGATCACGATCCC